>CAMARI010000117.1 GCA_945860515.1 Polaromonas sp. YR568 | reverse complement strand
AACGCAGTCACGCTCGAGGGTTTCGCGCCGCGCGAAGGGCGCATGATTGTTTTTAAATTTCCATCCGAAGCGCAAGCTCGCGCCTGGTACGCCGACCCCGACTACCAAGCGTTGTCAGAGCACCGACGTGAGGGCACTCGGTTAGAGTTTTTGACGATGGTACGCGGCTTGCCGCCACGCTGAAACTATGAAGTGGCCTGAAGTATCTGAAATCAATCAGGCCGCTTTTGCTTCAAAGCAGACCTTGGGTACGCGCCAGGTGGCTGGCTTGCGACCGGCTCTTGACGTTGAGCCGCCTGAACAGGCGCCAAAGATGGACTTTGACGGTGTGCTCGCTGATTTGCAGGTTGTCGGCAATGTCGTGGTTGCTCAGGCCTTTGTCCAGCAAGACCAGCAACTGCTTTTGCCGCTTGGAGAGCTTGCCCAGCGCAACAGGCGCCTCTGATTCGGCACCCGCCGCGGCCGTCAGGAAAGCGTTCAGCACTTGTGCAATTTCAGCGGCGCTGGCTGATTTTTCAAGGAAGGCAGCGGCACCGGCTTCGATGGCCAGATCCTCGTAGTCGATGGCGGGGGACGCGGTCAGCACCAGAATCGGAACATCGGGGTAGCTGCGCTTTAATTCCCTGATGCCAAAAACGCCGTGCGTGTCGGGCAGTTTCAATTCAAGGCAGATCAGTTGCGGCATGCCGTGCTTTTCCACCGCTTGTGCAACCGCTGCGATACGCCACAGCTCGACAACCGGCGTGTTGGGGCTCAAGCGGCGCACCAGCATAGCGACGGCTTCGCGCATCAGGGGGTGGTTGTCAATAACAAATATGCCCATGGGATTTTGATGGGGCCTGGCCACTTCAAAATCTCAGCATAACCACTTCACAGCCTATTGCATGTAAGGAAAAAGCCCTAAAACGTGATTTTCCACTTGAAGTGATCCTGAACACTTCGTTGCCAGGGCTATCACCTGACCGGTTCATGCCTTGGTCTTTGACGGTCGATGTGTCTGGCGCTGAGCGCGGCTGCAAGCTCAGGCATCTCAACACCCGGTACCACATCCAGCTGGCTTTGCAATGCGGGCAAAGCGTCAGCGCCTTGCTGCTGCAAGCTGGCAATGGCCTGGGCTGCTTCTTTGGGCGAGACAAAGCCCCGGCTTTGCATCAGCAGTTTGCCGTCAGCACCCAAAAATTTGAAGTAAAAAAGGCCATCTCCCTCGCGGTATTGCTTGAAGCTGGGCCCGGCGGTCTTGACGGCCTTGACCTTGCCTGCCAGCGGCGCGCCGGCCTGCAACTTGCGCAGACCCACAGCATGACGCAGCTCTTGCATCAGGGGCTGCGACAGGGCGGTGGCTTTGGCCGCCCCTGCCTGCAAGATGTCTTCAATCTTTTCCGGGTTCGCCATCAGGGCGTGGTACTGCTCGCGCATCGGGGCAATGTCCCGGTCAATCCGCTCAAACAGCATGGCTTTGGCATCACCCCAGGCAATGCCATCGGCATAGGCGCGCCGCATGGCAGCGGTTTCTTCTACGCTGGCAAAGGCCTGGTACATCTGAAACAGGGCCGAGCCATCGGTTTGCTTGGCAGCGCCGGGCCCGTTCGAGTCGGTCACGATGCCTGCGATGAGCTTTTTCAGTTGCTCACGGCTTGAAAACAGCGGGATGGTGTTGTCGTAGCTCTTGCTCATCTTGCGGCCGTCCAGGCCGGGCATGGTGGCTACCGATTCTTCAATCAGTGCCTCGGGCAGCACCAGATGCTCGCCATACAAATGGTTAAAGCCCTTGGCCATATCGCGTGCCATTTCGATGTGCTGAATCTGGTCGCGGCCAACCGGCACCTGATGCGCCTTGAACATCAAAATGTCGGCTCCCATCAGCACCGGGTACATGAAAAGCCCCGCCGTGACGTCATGGTCGGGCTCGGCACCCGACGCGGTGTTTTTGTCAACCTGCGCCTTGTAGGCGTGTGCGCGGTTCAGGATGCCTTTGCCCAGCACGCAGGTTAAAAACCAGGTCAATTCCGGGATTTGCGGAATGTCGGACTGGCGGTAAAACGTGACGCGTTCAGGGTCCAGGCCGGCGGCCAGCCAGCTGGCGGCAATCTCGAGCGTGGACTGCTGGATACGGGCGGGCTCACCTGTTTTGATCAGGGCGTGATAGTCGGCCAGGAAGTAAAAACTCTCGGCGTTGGCCCCCTGACTGGCAGCGACCGAGGGGCGGATAGAGCCCACATAGTTGCCCAGGTGGGGCGTGCCTGAGGTGGTGATGCCGGTTAAAAATCGTTGCTTCTTGTTCGTCATGTCGTCTTTGCTTTGCTCTTATTTCACCAGAAGTGCCAGGGGAACGAGGATGGTTTCCAGAACGCTGTAGGTCGCCGACATCAGCGGCTGCATCCACACTTTGCTGACCACGCCAGCCAACACCAGCGCCATCACCAGAAAAAATCCCCATGGCTCAATGCGCGATACCAGCACAGCCTGTTTGTACGGCAGCAAGCCCACCAGAATACGGCCACCATCCAGCGGCGGTAGCGGGAACAGGTTGAACACAAACATCACCACATTGGTCAAAATGCCGGCCTGGCACATTTTCAGAAAAAACGGCTCCGTTACGTCGCCGCCCTGCAGCAGGTAAAAAGCGATGCCCCAGCCAAGCGCCTGCAAGAAGTTGGACGCAGGCCCTGCCAGCGCCACCCAGATCATGTCGCGCTTGGGCTTGCGCAGCTGGCCAAAATTAACCGGCACCGGCTTGGCATAGCCAAACAAAAAAGCCCCTGAGGTGGCGAAGTACAGCATCAAGGGCATGGCGATGGTGCCTATCGGGTCGATGTGTTTGAACGGGTTTAAGGTGACGCGGCCCAGGCTCCAGGCTGTGTCATCACCAAAATATTGGGCGATGTAACCATGTGCCGCCTCATGAAGGGTGATGGCAAACAGCACTGGCAGGGCGTAAATGGTGACGGTTTGAATCAGGTTTGCAATATCCATCGCCTGATTATCCCTGTGTATCCCTTTGTGTCGCTTTGTGTCCCTGACGCTCACGGTTCTCAGGGACTTCAGGTTTTCAGGCCTAGAGTCGCGATGTCGCCGCGCCCCAGACGCGTGACCAGCGCCTCGCCGCCATCGCCCATGGCGGTCAGGTCAATCACGGTGGTGGGCTGCAGATGGCAGGCACCAGCGTCCACGATCGCGGCCAGCTCATGCGCCATCAGGTCGCGTATGTCGTTGGCGTCATTCAGGGGCTCGGCAGAGTCGCGCGGGATCAGTGTGGTGGCCAACAGCGGCGCGCAGTGCAGTTCCAGCAGCGCTTGCAGGGTTTTGTGCGCTGGCACGCGCAGGCCAATGGTTTTGCGCGATGGGTGGCTCAGGCGGCGCGGCACCTCCTTGCTGGCCTCCAAAATGAAGGTGTAAGGCCCTGGTGTTGCGGCTTTCAGCAGGCGGAACTGCCGGTTGTCAACGCGCGCATAGGCGCTCAGCTCTGACAGGTCGCGGCACAGCAGCGTCAGGTGGTGCTTGTCGTCAACGCCGCGGATGCGCCGCAATGCGTCGGCCGCGACTTTGTCGTCCAGGTGGCAAACCAGTGCATAGCATGAATCGGTGGGCACCGCTGCTATGCCGCCGCGCGCCAGCAGGGCCACGGTCTGCTTAAGAAGACGGGCCTGCGGATTTTCGGGGTGGACTTGAAAAACCTGGGCCATGGTTGTCCGTGCTTAAGACTCTGTGGGCTGAATCAAGACTTTGCCTTCACGCACCGCCAGCCACGCGCCCGCCGCGCCGCACACTGCAATCATGGCAATACCGACAAAAGCCCAATGATCGGGCACATGCGAAAACACCAGCCAGCCGCCCAGCATGGCAAAGCCAACTTGCGCATACAGGTAGGGTGTCAAGGTGGATGCGCTGGTGTTTTTGTACGCCACGATCAGCATGAAATGCCCGACAGCGGCGGCAAGACCCATCAGCACCAACCAGCCCCAGAGCGACCAAGTGGCCAGCGGCACCCAGACGAAAGGCAAGGAGATGGACGCCAGCAGCGTGCCAACCCAGCCGGTGTACAAATGCATGGTGACAGGGTCTTCGGTTCTGGCCAGTGTCCTGGTCAGCACCTGAAACCAGGCGTTGCTCACCACCACACCCAGTGGCAACAGCATGGTCCATTCAAAGCTATCCTGCCACGGCCGAATAATGACCAGCGTGCCGACAAAACCGCCCAGGACCAGGCTCCACCGAAGCAGCGACACGTGTTCACCCAGCCAGGTCGCTGCCACCAGCGTGATGACCAGCGGAACAATCATCACAATCGCGGTGAATTCGCCAACCGGCATGTAGCGCAGACTGAAGAACGCAAACACGCTGGCCGACAGCAGCAGCAGCCCACGCAGAACCTGAAATTTGGGGTGGGCCGTGCGCAGCACCGCAAGCCCACGCAAAGGCAAGATCACGACCGTCGTGGCCACCGCTTGAAACGCATAACGAAACCACAACGCCATGAAAAGCGGCACCGAGGCAGACACATATTTGGTGGTGGTGTCCAGTGTGGCAAAGCAGGCCATGGCGGCCAGGGTCAGCCCGATGCCGGCCAGCGCCGAAGTTGAACGACTCACTGGATGCGGTCCGCCAGCAGCTCCCAGACTGGCGTCAGCCCGCCCGGCAGAAAAGGCAGCGTACCCAGATCGGTACGGCTTTCTTCCGGGCTGTGAAAGTCGCTGCCGCGTGAGGCGGCCAGGCCAAACTCTTTGGCGGTCTCGGCGTACTTGACGTATTCAGCCGCGGTGTGGCTGCCTGTCACCACTTCCACACCACGCCCACCGTGGGCTTTGAACTCGGTGAACAGGGCGTACTCTTCATTCGGTGTGAACTTGTAGCGCGCCGGGTGCGCAATGATGGCCATGCCTTTGGCGGCTGTGATCCAGTTCACCGCGTCTTTCAAGCTGGCCCAGCGGTGCGGCACATAGCCGGGTTTGCCTTCGGTCAGGTACTTGCGAAAGACCTCATTGGTCTCGCTGCAGACACCGCTTTCAACCAGAAAGCGCGCAAAGTGGGTGCGAGAAATCAATTCCGGGTTGCCCACAAACTTCAAGGCACCTTCAAAAGCGCCCTTGATGCCCACCTTAGCCAGGCCGTCGGACATTTCCCTGGCGCGCTCGGTGCGGCCGCCACGCGTGTTTCTCAGTCCTTGCACCATGTGGGCATCGTCAGGGTCAAACCCGAGCCCGACGATGTGAACCGTTTCGCCTGCGAAGGTGACGGATATTTCAGTGCCTGTCAGATACCGCATGCCCTGCGCTTTGGCTGCCGCCGCCGCGCGATGCTGGCCGCCAATCTCGTCATGGTCTGTCAGGGACCACAGCTCAACCCCGTTGGCCTTGGCGCGTCCGGCCAGCACTTCGGGTGTCAAAGTGCCGTCTGACACCACCGAATGGCAATGCAAGTCGGCGTTCAGGATGGCGTTTGCAGCCACTGGCTGCTGGGAGGTCTGTTGAATCACAGCCCGATTTTAGGCCGTGCAGCTTTGCCATGCAGCCAGTCGTGTTACTTGCGATCTTGTGCGCTATTTATTCAGGAGCTGCTCGCCTATAAAATCATTGGGCTGCAGGCCGATTTGATGCCTGAAAAGGCCTACTTGGGGTGGTTCAGGCCTCAACCAGCACTGGCTTCGTGCAGCTGTTCTGGCTTATGTGGGTTTGTCGCCCGCCAGCCGCACCAAGTCCCCATCTTTGGCCAGCGCCAGCAGCCCCGCCTTTGCGTACACCGCCAGCTTCTCCCGCGTATCCACAATGTCCAGATTGCGCATCGTCAGCTGGCCAATCCTGTCCAGCGGGCTGAACGGCGCGTCTTCGACCTTTTCCATGCTCAGGCGCTCGGGCTTGTAGGTCAGGTTGTGTGATTCGGTGTTCAAAATCGAATAGTCGTTGCCCCGGCGCAGCTCCAGCGTGACTTCCCCTGTGATGGCACTGGCCACCCAGCGCTGGGCGGTTTCGCGCAGCATGATGCACTGCGGATCGAACCAACGACCCTGATAAAGGAGGCGGCCGAGTTTTTTACCATTCATACGGTATTGCTCAATCGTGTCTTCGTTGTGGATGCCGGTGACCAGACGCTCGTAGGCGATGAACAGCAGCGCCAGTCCAGGGGCTTCGTAAATGCCCCGGCTTTTGGCTTCGATGATGCGATTTTCGATCTGGTCGCTCATGCCCAGGCCGTGACGGCCGCCGATGATGTTGGCCGCCAGAATCAAATCGACCAGGCTGTCAAAACGCTTGCCGTTCAGGGCCACCGGTTGGCCTTCTTCAAAGCGCACGCTGACTTCTTCGCGTTTGACGACAACCTCATCCTTCCAAAAGGCCACACCCATGATCGGGTTGACGATTTTCATGCCGCTGGACAGGAGCTCCAGGTCCTTGGCCTCGTGCGTGGCACCCAGCATATTGCTGTCGGTGGAATAGGCTTTTTCAGCCGACATCTTGTAGCCAAAGCCCGCTTGGGTCATGAAAGCCGACATCTCGGCCCGGCCCCCCAGCTCGTCAATGAACAGCTGGTCCAGCCAGGGTTTGTAGATTTTCAAATCCGGGTTGGTCAGCAGGCCGTAGCGGTAAAAGCGCTCGATGTCGTTGCCCTTGAAGGTGCTGCCGTCGCCCCAGATGTTGACGTCGTCCTCTTTCATTGCCGCCACCAACATGGTGCCTGTCACGGCGCGGCCCAGCGGCGTGGTGTTGAAGTAAGTCACACCTGCGGTGGTGATGTGAAACGCGCCCGCTTGCAGCGCCGCGATGCCTTCGGTGGCCAGCTGTTTGCGGCAGTCGATCAGGCGCGCTTTTTCAGCGCCGTATTCCATCGCCTTGCGCGGAATCTCGTTGTAGTCGGGCTCGTCGGGCTGGCCCAGGTTGGCGGTGTAGGCGTAGGGAATCGCGCCTTTGAGTTTCATCCAGTGCAGGGCTGCGCTGGTGTCCAGCCCGCCTGAAAATGCGATGCCGACTTTTTGCCCGGTGGGCAGATGCTGGAGTATGGTGGCCATGAAAGAAGCGGTGCTTTGGGTTATTCGAAGTGGCAGATGTAGTGGTATGGCTCAGTGACGCGGATGTCAAACTTTGAGTCGCCGGGCACGCTGAATTTTTCACCGGCGCTTGACTTGACCCACACATCGCTGCCCGCCAGCTTGTACTCGCAGCTGCCCGCCACGCATTCCATGATTTCAGGTGCGCCAGTATTGAAGGTCAGGCTGCTGGGCAAAATCACGCCGACTGATTTTTTGGTGCCGTCGGGGTAGGCGATGTTGTGGCTGACGCATTTGCCGTCAAAGTACACATTGGCTTGGGTGGTGACGGTGATGTTGGGGATGTGTAGGGTAGTCATCGCACGATTTTAAAGGACGGACCGCACCGGGGTTGAAACTGTAGGCCGCCTTCCTGCACAGACCGGAGTAAGGGACAATCCCGCGCATGGCATCTCCAAACTCTGACAGCGACTTGACTGCCGCCGTAGCGGGCGATCCGCCCAAGCCCATCGACCCGCCCCAGGCCGAGATGGGCGGTTGGTCGAGCAGCACCAATCTCTGGCGCGGCCTGACCAGCATGAGCGTGGGCGTCGCTGCGGTGGCCCTGATGGTGGGCTTCAAGCTAAACAGCAGCAATGCCAAACTGGGCAACGAGGTGGAAGAACTGAGCGCCAGACTGAGCGCCACGCCGGAGATTCAGTACGTGGCGGTGCTGGCCGATGACAAGGCCACTGCGTCCCTGCTGGCGACGTTTGACCCCAAAAGCAAGCGCCTGACCCTCAAGCGCGTGGGCGGCTTTGTGGCCCCAGCTGACAAGTCCTTGCAGCTGTGGGCGCTGCCGCACAACAGTGGCCCAAAATCTCTCGGCGTTCTGGGCGCTGATGCGGTGACACGTTTGACGGCCTCGGCCAGCGATGTGAACGTTCCCGCATGGGCCATCAGCCTGGAGCCCAAAGGCGGCGTGCCGCCCGGCAGTGCGCCGACCGGGCCAGTGCTGTTTAAGGGCGCGGTGATTGAAACGTCTTTATAAGGTGTTTCAAGCGTCAAAAAGGGCGCACCAGGCGCCCTTTTTAACGAGGTGGTTCAGCTCAGCGCCAGTGGCCATGGCCCCGGTTGAAGCCAAAGCTGACGGACGGGCCGTGGGAAGGCCGATAGTAGTTTTGTACGAAGTAGGGCCGGGGGTAATAGGTGGAATAAGACTCCACGACCACAGGCGCGACATACACGGGCTGCTGCACCACGTAGCCGTGCTGGCTAGGCACTTGCTGGTAATAAGTTTGCGGCTGCCCAGGCTGAAATTGCTGTGCGGGAAAGCCTGGCTGCGGCGCAGCCGGCATGGCACCTACGGGCGTGACCTGCAAGCGCACATACTGTCCAGGGTCTTGCGCCATTTGCACGTTGTACTGTGTGCCCTGGTACTCATACACCACGTTGTAGTGGCTGGCGCGGTTTTCATAAAAGGTTTGCGTGGTGCACCTCTGCACGTTTTGCACCTGCTGGGTCGTGCCTTCGATGCTGTCGCCAACCAACGCGCCGCCGACCAGGCCAATCACGGTTGCGGCGACTCGTCCGTTGCCATTGCCAATCGCGTTACCAACCGCGCCGCCCGCCACTGCGCCCAGTAGCGCTCCGGCACCCGATTTCGGTGCTTGGGTCGCAACCTGCTGGTTATTGCATACCTGGCGCGGCACAGCCACCTGATTCACGACTGGGGTGCTGCTGATGACACGGGCCAAAATGTCAGCGGCTGATGCATTGAGGGTCAGCAGACTGGTGGCGGCCAGCGTCGATAAAACAATGGTTTTTTTCATAATGTAAGCTCCTAGTGCAGGTTAACGCATTTCAGACCGGGATGGTAAACACGGGCTCAGACCTTTACACAACAGTTGCAATTCTATAACTATTTTGAGGCCAGCTCAGTCCATTGCGCAATATCAAAACCCACGGTCACCTCACCATGTGGCCATTGCACCACG
>CAMARI010000116.1 GCA_945860515.1 Polaromonas sp. YR568 | reverse complement strand
GGCAGTAGACGTGCACACCAACGAAAAAGTTGTTGAAGTGACCGATGGCAGCCTGAAGATGGCCAGTGGCAAGGTGATTCAATCCACACTGACAGTCTGGGCGGCAGGCGTCAAGGCCGCTGATTTTTTGAAAACGATGGGTGGCAGTCAGCCGCTGGAAGTCAACAAGCTCAACCAGCTGGTGGTCAATGGCAATTTGCAAACCAGCCGGGATAGCGATATCTATGCCTTTGGCGACTGCGCCGCCTGCCAGCAAGCCGATGGCAGCTGGGTACCACCACGCGCGCAGTCCGCCTACCAGCAGGCCATGTACCTGGCGCGTGAGCTGCCGCCATTGATGGCAGGCAAGCCTGCCAAACCGTTCGTTTACACCGACCAGGGCTCGCTGGTGTCGCTGTCCGACTACTCGTCGGTTGGCTCACTGATGGGCAGCCTGAGCCAGGGCAGCTTTTTTGTCGAAGGCCAAGTTGCCAAGTTTATGTACTGGGCACTGCACAAACAGCACCAGCTGGCGCTGGGTGGCATCAAAAAAACTGCGCTCATCACGCTGTCTGAAATGATTGACCGCACACACCGCCCGCGCATCAAGTTGCATTGATAATCGAGCCCGCAATTTGTCTGTCAACCCCGAATCAACTCACAGGAGAACGCTATGGCAAAAGGTCAACAAAACAGCAGCAAGATGGTCAAAAAACCAAAAAAAGACACCTCGCCACCCAAATCCGTCTCGCCAGATGCGGTGCGTCCGACCATCGTCACCCAGGTGCCGCTGCGGGGCAAGCTGAAAAACAAGTGATTTGATGGCTGACCCGCTTGAAGGCGTGACGCTCGAAGCCATCGTCACTGCGTTGTCAACGCATTACGGCTGGGATGAGCTGGGCCAGCGCATCCCCATTCGCTGCTTTCAGAGCGAGCCCAGCGTCGCCTCCAGCCTGAAGTTTTTGCGTAAAACACCCTGGGCACGCGACAAGGTTGAAAGTCTGTACCTCTTCATGCTGCGAGAGATCAAACGCGCCAGCCCGACGGTGCACAACTTTCCTCCACCACGGGATCAGGCCACCCGTGCCTGATGCCGACTCAGGCTTCGAAACGGTTGGCGCAGATGCGCATCTGCTGGTCATGAACAAGCCGTCTGGCTTGCTGTCGGTGCCAGGCAAGGGTCTGGACAAACAGGACTGCCTCAGTTTGCGGGTACAAAACGTACACCCTGAGGCCAGGGTCGTTCACAGGCTGGACATGGCGACATCCGGTCTGATGTTGATGGCCCGCGGACCTGTCATGCAGACGGCACTTTCCAAACTTTTTGAAACCAGAGCGATTCACAAACGCTATGTCGCAGTCGTTGATGGGCAGATGAATTCAGGCCCCGATTGGCAACTGACAGACCTGCCGATTGCCCTGGACTGGCCCCACAGACCGCTTCGCATCATCCATGCCGATGGCAAACCCAGCCAGACCCGATGGCGCACACTTCACTATGACGCACATACCAACACCACCCGTGTGGAACTCGACCCCCTCACAGGCCGCTCGCACCAGTTGCGGGTGCATTTGAAGGCGCTGGGCCACCCCATTTTGGGAGATGCCCTGTATGCGCCTGAACGTGTCGCAGTGATGGCACCACGCTTGCTGCTGCACGCGAGTAGGCTGCAATTCACACACCCGGCACAAGGTGAACATGTGGCGTTTTGCAGTCTTCCTTTGTTTTGATTTTCATTCATACTTCAAGCACCATGACACAACACCTTTTTATTCTCACCGGCGCGTCGCGCGGCATGGGACTGGCCATGGCGCGCCAGTTACTTCAGCCTGGCAACACCTTGCTGTGCATCTCGCGCAAAGCCAATGAAACACTGGCCGTGCAAGCCAGACTTGCAACAGCCCATCTGCTGCAATGGACAGAAGACCTGGCAATGGGTGCGCGTACCAGCGCCAGGCTCGAGCAGTGGCTACGCGAACAGCCAGGCGGGGCGTCAAACAACACATTTGCCAGCGCTACCCTCATCAACAACGCCGGGGTGATTCCGCGAATTGGCCCGCTTAGTCAAGCGGATGCGGACGACCTGAGTCACGCACTGCGCGTGGGACTAGAGGCACCGATGCAACTGACCAGCGCCTTTTTGCGCGCCACGCAAGGATGGGCAGGCCAGAGAAAGGTGCTCAACATATCGTCAGGTTTGGGCCGCAGGGCGATGGCGTCGCAAGCGGGCTATTGCGCTGCCAAAGCGGGCCTGGACCACTTCACCCGCTGCGTCGCGCTCGAAGAAGCTTTAAGACCCAACGGCGCCAAGGTGTGCTCGCTGGCGCCCGGCGTGATTGACACAGACATGCAAGTGCAACTGCGCTCTGCGGACAGCGATGCGTTTCCTGACCGGTCGGGCTTTGTGAATTTGAAAACCAGTGGTTCGCTGGCGTCGCCCGAAGAGGCTGCCAGCCGCGTTTTGGCCGTTTTGATGCGCGCTGATTTTGGCAGCAACCCGGTGGCAGATGTTCGGGATTGAACGCCAAGCAGATTCAGGGTTGAGTTAATAAATCTCTGGCACCAAAATTTCTTGCGGCACCGCGTGCCGCACATAGTCCTCATGCCGCACACGCTCGGGCAGCACGATGGCCGGGTGCTCGATCTCGCCGTAGGGCATTTGCTCCAGCAGATGATGAATACAGTTCAAACGGGCTTTCTTTTTGTCATCAGCCTGCACCACCCACCACGGCGCCTGGGCAATATGGGTGCGCTCCAGCATGATTTCTTTAGCCTTGGTGTAGTCTTCCCAGCGGCTGCGTGACTCCAGGTCCATCGGGCTTAATTTCCACTGTTTAAGCGGGTCGTGAATGCGCCCTAAAAAGCGTGACTGCTGCTCTTCATCAGAGATGGAAAACCAGTATTTGATGAGCTGGATGCCAGAGCTGACCAGCATCTTTTCAAACTCGGGCACGGTTCTGAAAAACTCTTCGTACTGCTCGTCAGTACAAAAACCCATGACACGTTCAACCCCTGCGCGGTTGTACCAGCTGCGGTCAAACAGCACCATTTCGCCAGCAGCCGGCAGATGCGACACATAACGCTGAAAGTACCACTGGGTACGTTCCCGGTCGTTGGGTGCGGGCAGCGCCGCTACCCGGCAAACGCGCGGGTTAAGCCGCTGGGTGATGCGCTTGATCACGCCACCCTTGCCCGCGGCATCGCGGCCTTCAAATAAAATCACCACCTTGTGACCCGTGTTCTTGACCCAGTCCTGCAGTTTCACAAGTTCGCCCTGCAAGCGAAACAGTTCACGAAAGTACTGGCGACGGTTTTCTTTGTCCTGCTCTGTGTGGCCAGGCACTTCTGCCCCCGTCAACTCGTCAACGCTACGGTCTTCAAGCGCCATCTCAAGCTCTTCGTCGTAACTGTCAATGAGATCCTTGCGGATGCGCCGCATCAGTTCATCGTCTATGGCTTGCACGCTGTTCTCCAGTCAAATCAAGAAAAAATGATTTCAATCTTATGGGTGCAATATGGCAGTTTTATGAAACAGGACGCGCCAGACTGCAAACCGTTTAATCTTGGTGCAGATATTGGTAAATCTCGTCTTTGGTCTTAAGGCGCTGCTTTTTCATCAGCTCCAGCGCGTCATCACTGATAACGGTGCCACCCAGCTCGTATTTTTTGATCGCCAGGTTGTTGCCGCCGTACGCGTCAAACAGCTTGGCGAAGTGGGTATAAATGGCTTTGAAGCTGCGCGTTTTTTCCAAATGTTCAGGAAACTCATGCGCCAGGTCGTGGTTCAACAAATCCAGATCGGTCCTCTAGTCGTTTTGGTACACGACTAAAGTTTGAATCGGTTGACCGTCTGGCGCTGTCAGACAACACGCCAAGCCTTATGACGCGGCCTGCACAATCCCGCGCCACAGGTCCCAGGCACGCACCACTTGGGCTTCTGTTGTGGCGGCAGCCAGCGCGGCTTCTTCTTCGGTCAAAAAGTTGATCGGGCCCAGAGCCGCCGCCTGAATTTGCAGCTTGGCATTGACCTCTGCATAAATAGCGCGGTACACCACCACTTCGATCGACGGCCCGGTTGTTGTCGAGCCATGGCCACGCATCAACACGCAGTTGCTGGCGCCCAGCGATTGGGCCAGCGCTTTGCCCAGGTAGGTGTCCCGGATCAGCATGTCGGTGTTACCCGCCCCGTCTCGAATCTCAAACAGGGACGAGCCGCTGCCCAAAAAACCACTCATATGAAAAATCGGCCGCAAACGCTGGCCCGTCACCCCGAAGGGAATCACGCTTTGCGAATGGCTGTGCACCACAGACATCACATCGGGCCGTGCCTTGTAGATTTCGCTGTGAATAAACCGCTCGAGGTAAGAGCGGTGTTCCGATGGCTCGGCCAGGTCGCCGTTCATGTCGAGGCACAAAATATCTTCGGCAGTCACCAGGCCGGGGGCACGGTTGCGTGACAGCAAGAAATGATCGGGAGACTTGTCGTGCCGCACACTGATGTGCCCAAAACCGTCAACCACACCCTGGTTGTACAAAATCCGGTTGGCCATCGCGAGTTTTTCAACCAGCGCGGCATCAGCCTTGGGAGGCGCGGGAGTTTTGGGGGAAGTCGATGTCATGGGTGTCTCCTTACTTTTTACAACAAAACCTGTTGCTTTAATAAGTATACATATCGAGCCTGTTCATGACGCATGTGTCAAGGCTCGATCTTGACACCCTTCCAGAAGGCGACGTGGCCCTTGATCTCTTCAGCCTCGGGCTTGGGGTTGGGGTAGTACCACACCGCATCGGTGTTCATCTCGCCATTGACCAGCAACGAGTAGTAGCTGGCTTGGCCTTTCCAGGTACACATGGTGTGGTGGTTGCTGAAGGTCACATAGTCGCGGTTGAGCGAACTTTCGGGGAAGTAGTGGTTGCCTTCGACCACCACAGTGGTGTCACTTTGCGCAATGACGGCGCCGTTCCAAATAGCTTTCATGGGGAGTGTCCTGAGTTGCGGGTCGTGTCAATGGTCATGCTACCCGCAAACTGCGGATATCTGATGGCGATGCACCTTTCGCGGGGGCTAGGTGCGGGTAACGAGTGCGGGCCTAAGCAGGCCTTATCGCACGCGAGTGTGAAGAGCCTTTTAAACCGGGCTAATGGCCAGGCATGCCGCCCTGCGGATGGGTAGGGTCTATCCACAGCACGGTGTCGGGCTTTTCAACCGGAGCAATGTCCAGATTGACAGCGACTGCCTCACCATCGCTGCGGCACAGCACACACTCCAGCGCTTCGGTGGCGCTGGCGTTGATTTCCTGATGCGGCACATAGGGCGGTACGTAAATGAAGTCACCAGGCCCAGCTTCTGCCGTGAACTCCAGATGCTCACCCCATCGCATGCGGGCGCGGCCCTTGACGACGTAAATCACGCTTTCGAGGTGACCGTGGTGGTGTGCACCGGTTTTGGCGTCGGCATGGATGGTCACCGTGCCGGCCCACAGTTTTTGCGCCCCCATTCGGGCAAAGTTCACCGCCGCCTTGCGGTCCATACCCGGTGTTTGGGCGGTGTTACCGTCAAGCTGGTCGCCCTTGACCACGCGAACGCCGTCGTGCTTCCAGGCAGGTTCGTGACTGTGCGAATGGTCATGCGGATGGCTATGGTCGTTGCTCATGACGAGTCCTTAAGCGTAGCGTTGGCGCGCCAGCGCAGCACCGAGGCCCAGCGCATGCAGCTTTTTAATGGCGATATCGCGGCTCATGGGGGCCAGGCCGCAATTGGTGCAGGGTATCAAGCGGGCTTTAGGGACATATTCAAGCGCCTTGCCAATCGTGTCTGCAATCTGCTCAGGCGTCTCAATCTCGTCGCTGGCCACGTCAATCACGCCGACCATCACGTCTTTGCCTTCAAGCAACGCCATCAAATGTGGCGGCACATACGAGTGGTAGCACTCCAGGCTGACCTGCTGGATGCTGCTTTTGGCCAGGGCAGGCAACACCTCTTCGTATTGCCGCCACTGGTCGCCCAGTGTTTTCTTCCAGTCGTTGTTGGCCTTGATACCGTAGCCGTAGCAAATGTGAACGGCGGTTGTGCAGGTCAGGCCGCGCGCCGCCACTTCAAGCGCTTTGACGCCCCAGTCGGCGGCTTCTGTCATGTAAACATTGAACGCCGGCTCGTCAAACTGAATGATGTCCACGCCATCGGCTTGCAAGGCCAGGGCCTCCTGGTTGAGCAGCTCGGCAAAAGCCATCGCCATTTTTATCTTGTCACCATAAAACTGGTCAGACACGGTGTCGACAATCGTCATCGGCCCGGGCAGTGTGAACTTGATTTTTTTGGCGGTGTGGGCGCGCAGCAATTGCGCCTCAGCCGCATGCACGCGGCCTTTTAATGTGAGCGTTGACACCACCTGCGGCACCATCGCGTCGTAGCGGTTGTTGCGAATGCCCATTTTGACTTTGTGATCAAAATCAATGCCTTCAACCTGCTCTAAAAAGCCGTGCACAAAATGTTGGCGCGACTGTTCGCCATCACCAATCACGTCCAGGCCAGCATCTTCTTGCGCCTTGATCCACAGCAGTGTTGCATCTGCCTTGGCCTGTTGGAGCTCTGCCCCTTCAGCCTTCCACTGCGGCCAGAGTTTGTTGGTCTCTGACAGCCAAGCGGGTTTGGGCAAGCTGCCTGCAATGGCGGTGGTGAAGAGTTTGCTGGTCATCTGCTTTTGTCTCGTTTTATTAAAAAAATGAATTATAAAAATTCATGGGCCAGCAGTTCGTAAGAACGCCGCTGCGCTGCCGGGTCATGCGCCCAAGTAATCACCACCAATTCGTCAACGTCGAGCGATTCAGCCAGCGCACGCAGCTTGGCAGCCACTTGCGGGCCGCTGCCCACCAGCGCGTTGGCCCGCAATTGATGGGCCTGTGCTTGCTCTGCAGCGCTGTAGGGTCGGGCGGCCACGTCTTCTGGAGAGGGCAGCGAGCCAATCGCGCCACGGTTTCGGTCAATCTTCCAGCGCTCACGGCTTGAAAAATGATGCCAGGCCTCGGCCTCGGTATCAGCGGCCAGCGCCCACACGCACAGCACGGCTTGCGGTGTGGGGTGCAGGGCACTGGGGCGATACAACTGGCGGTACAAGTCCAAAGCCTGATGAGCGCCCTGCCCATCAGTGATGAAATACGCAAACGCATACGGCAAGCCGAAATGCGCCGCCAATTGCGCGCCGTAGTCAGAGCTGCCCAGCATCCACAGCGAGGGGCTGGTCGGGCCGGTGGGGTTGGCGGTAACGCCGTAGCCGGGGTGGCCTTCAGGCAAATCAACGCCAGATACCCAAGCTTGCAATTCACGCACCTGAATCGGAAAGTCATCACTAGACTGCTGCGTGCTTTGTCGCAATAGCCGCGCTGTGCGCATGTCAGAGCCTGGCGCGCGGCCCACGCCGAGGTCGATCCGGCCAGGGGCCAGCGCTTCCAGCACCCGAAACTGCTCGGCCACCTTCAAGGGTGCATAGTGCGGCAACATCACACCTGCGCTGCCAATGCGAATGCGGCTGGTGGTGGCGGCAATCGCGGCCATCAACACCTCAGGCGCAGAGCCGACGATGCTAGGGTGGCTGTGGTGCTCGCTGACCCAAAAACGGTGGAAACCCAGCGTTTCGGCATGTTGTGCCAAGGCCAGGGTTTGCCTGATGGCGGCGTCCTCAGTTCGGCCGCTGACAGCGGCAGATTGGTCGAGAACAGATAGTTTGATGGGCATGACCCGACTATAGCGACTGCAGTTCATGTGTGCCCGGCGCGCGCTCTGTTCCAATACAGGTCTTAGTTTTACAAAAAGAAGACCAGCATGGCACTCAAAGCCACCATTTACAAAGCCCAACTCGCCATTGCCGACATGGACCGGGGCGTCTACGCCGACCACAATGTCATCATTGCCCGTCACCCGTCAGAAGCCGACGAACGCATGATGATCCGCCTGCTGGCCTTTGCCTTGAACGTACCCGCAGACGACAAAAACGGCAAGCTCGACTTTGCCAAAGACCTGTGGGATGTCGATGAAGCCGCGCTTTGGCACAAGGACTACACCGATCAGATCCTGCATTGGATCGACGTGGGCCAGCCGGACGACAAACGCCTGATGAAAGCCGCAGGCCGGGCCGAGCGGGTCACCGCGTACAGTTTTTCAAGCAGCACTGCGGTCTGGTGGAAAGGCATAGAAACCAAACTCACAAGAGCCAGCAACCTGGTCGTCTGGCAAATTGAAGCCGCACAAAGCCAGGCACTGGCCAAGCTGGCTGAACGCAGCATGCAGCTGCAAGTGACGGTGCAAGACGGCACGGTGTGGATGAGCACCACGGCAGATTCAGTGGAAATCACGCCGAAGCGCTTGACGGCTGGCGGTTGAAGGCTGCGCTTTGACTTTCGGTCGCTATTAAATTTCTAGCTGCCTGCGCGCATCTGTATTCTTTGGCTAAAAGCCACTGTCCTTACCTAAAACAGCCGTTTCTGCCTCTTTTAAGATTTAGGCAGCCTCACCGACGGGTTCATGCGCCAGCGCCATCACCAAGTGCGGCGGCAAGCCCTTGAGCTTGTGGTCGCTCCACACCTGCCTCCACCTGCGGCTGCCGGGCAGGCCGTGGCGCAGGCCCAGCATGTGGCGGGCGATGGCGCTCCAGGGTGTGCCGTGCTCGGCCAGCTCGCGGGCCATGTAGTCACACATTTGCGCTTCAACGTCTTCACGCGTCAAGTTTGACGGTGCCGCGCCAAAAAACTCAGCGTCCCAGGATGCGAGCAACCACGGGTTGTGATAGGCCTCACGGCCCAGCATCACGCCGTCCAACATCACACCATTGATGGGCTGCAACTGCTCGGAAATTTGCGCGTTGGTGGTGATGCCGCCGTTGATGGCTATGGTCAACAGCGGGAAATCCTGCTTCAGTTTGTGCACCAGCTCATAACGCAGCGGCGGTACTTCGCGGTTTTCTTTCGGGCTCAGGCCCTTGAGCCAGGCGCTGCGTGCATGCACGATGAAGGTGTTG
Organism: Polaromonas sp. YR568; assembly: GCA_945860515.1. Classification (GTDB taxonomy): domain Bacteria; phylum Pseudomonadota; class Gammaproteobacteria; order Burkholderiales; family Burkholderiaceae_C; genus Polaromonas. The sequence continues at coordinate 62 of CAMARI010000116.1, read as the reverse complement.
CAGCCGGCCTGGCTCACGGCACCTACAAAGTCGCGCACAAACTCGTAGCTCTCAAACTTGTC
>CAMARI010000115.1 GCA_945860515.1 Polaromonas sp. YR568 | reverse complement strand
CTGTATTTACCCCAGCCGGCTTTGTTGATTTTCAGTGCCCCCAGCCCGGTAGCGACTGACCAGTCTTGGGCTTTTGTTGGCGCCACCACCTCCAGCAAATGCGCTCTGGCTGTCTGTCCCTCAACCTTCAGGCAAACACTGCTGGCATTGAAAAATCCGCGCTCCGCATCGAGCCAGGCGGTGCGCACCGAGTTGTCATGGGCATACACCTGGTAGCACACCACCAGCGGCTTGCCCAGCTTGCCATCGATTTGCCATGTGCATTTGTCGAGTTGTTGGGCGGCCAGCCGGGTTCTGCCTTGCTGGGCGGTCAGGTGTTGCAGCTGCTTTGAAAACTCACGCACCAGGTAGCTGCCCGGAATCCACACCGGCAGCGACACACGCTGCCGGGTTTGCGGCTCGGCAATCGTCAGCGTGACATCGAAGAGATGGGCATGCAGGTTGTGTGCTTCAACTCGGTATTCGATGGGCGCAGGCAGCAAGACGTGTGGTTTCATGGGTTTTACTTCTGGCATGGGCTTGAAAAGCATGGTTCAAACGGCTGCGGCGCCCAGCATACAGCTCAGCGTAGCGACCACGGTCAGTCGCAAACGCATCGGCAGCCAGTTGGCCAGGCCCGCTGCCGGGTAAGTGCTGCGGTCAACCGCATAGCAAGCCGCCACCACCAAACCCAGCAAGGGCAATGCTGCATAGGCAGGCAACATCAACGCCAGCCAGGCCATCAGCGACGGCACCACACCCCACCAAAAGTGAAAGCGCGGTGCTGCCGTGCCGTCAGAACGGGCTTTTATAAAACCAATGCCCCAATGCACGCCGCCCAAAAACGACACAATCGCTGCCGCATAAGCGGCCAGAGCAATCGAGACAAACGGCAGCAGTTCGCTGTCAACCAGCCACATCAGGCCAGTCAACAGCACAAACGGAACCAGACCGGCGTAGCCCAGTCGTGTAATGGTTTGGTCGATCGACATGGTTTAAAAAATGAGTCTGGCTGTATTAAAGCAAATCAGCAAACTGACCGGCGTCACGCCGCGCCCGCTCATAAAACTTGCTGAACGACTTGCAGGCCATGGCCGGGTTGGGCAGCAGGCAGGGAGCCGGTGTCAAGGCCGCTATTTTTGACAGCGCCTGCCGGTAGCCCGGAAACAGGGTGGCTTGCGCTGTGACGCTGGATGCTGCCGAGGTGTCGAGCTGCATGATGTCACCGATCCAGATGTGGTCAGTGACCAGCGCCATGGCTTGCAGGACAAATTGCCAGCGCTGTTCAGACCAGGGCCACTCGGCATGGGCCGGCAGGTGGATGATGCCCAAGCGTAATGTGTGCAGCGTGTCGTCAGCAGAGCGTTGCGACAAGCTCCATGGGTGCACCAGCTCGAGTTTTTTATTAGCTATATTGTTGATAGCTGACTGCCCATGTATTGATTGGGCTGCAGGCCAATTTAATGGATAAAAATGGCTTAAAAGAGGTGGTTCAGGCACTTTTTCATGTGTGCCCGTCTCCGGGCCATGGCCGCCATGCTGGCGTGCCATCACATCAAGCTCCTCGTAACTTTGGTCCACCACAGTGCCGCTGCAGTCCCAGGCTTGCCGGGCAGCTTGCGGCGCATACTTCAGCACATTTTCCGCGTTGAAAAGATACGGCTTGCCGGAAAACGACCCCGCCACCCATTGCCAGCTGAGGTGGTTGCTGGCTAGGTCGCCGTCCAGCAGATGGCCGTACAGCCAGTCGGCTCCGGCGCGCCAATGGACCTTGCGGATATGCACCACATAGCTGGCCACATACATGCGCAAATGGTTATGCAGGTAGCCCGTGGCATACAAGATGCGAACCGAGTTGTCGATCACCGGAACACCGGTGCAGCCTTCCCGAATGTCAGATGGCAAGGTGTCTGCGTACGAACCATGCCAAGGCAGGCTGCTGTGCATGTTCTGCAAAATCGCATCCGGGTTTTTCTGGTGTCCCCACACGTGCTGAAAGAATTCACGCCAGCCAAACTCAAACACCAGCTTGTCGTCAAAACCCAGCGGCCAGCGGGTGTTGATGTCCCGTGCGGCGTCCGCCATGCCAAGCATGCCGTGCGTGAAATAAGGCGACAGTCCTGTCACCTCACCGTCTAGTGCATTTCGACTTTTGGCGTAGCGGGACGGGTGAACCGCGGCCAGGCGATGAAAGGCCGCTTGATGGGTCGGTTCAAATTTTTCGAGATGTGCTGGAACACCCAGCGCGGCAATTGATGTGGTCAAGGCAAGTTACTTGGCATCGGTCAGATACTTTTCGATTTGCTGCGTGTTGATGGCGCCTGGCACACGTGAGCCGTTTGCAAAAAAGAGAGTGGGGGTACCCGTGATTTTGTGTTTGCGGCCAAACTCCAGAGTGCGGTCGATGGCGGTGCTGTCGCAAGTGGCTTTGGGTACCGGCAGGTCGCGCACCATCATGTCTTGCCATGCTTTGGCTTTGTCTTTCGCGCACCAGACATTTTTGGACTTGTCAGTCGAGTCGGGACTGAGGATGGGGTACAAAAACATGTACACCGTCACGTCGCTGACCTTTTGCAGGTCACGCTCAAAGCGTTTGCAGTAGCCGCAGTTGGGGTCTTCAAACACAGCCATCTTGCGTTTGCCGTTACCACGTACCACCGTGAAGGCGTCTTTCAGAGGCAGTGAATCAAAGGCCACCGCATTGAGTTTTTCAGTGCGTTCTTCGGTCAGGTTACGCTTGGACTTGGTGTCAATCAGGTTGCCCTGAATCAGGAAGTTGCCTTCTGCATCGGTATAAAAAATATCGCTGTCATTGACCCGGACTTCAAACAGGCCGTTCATCGGCGTTTTGCTGATCTCGTCAATTTTGGGCAGGTTGGGCAGCCGCTCGGTCAGGTTTTTGCGAATCGCCGCTTCTTGAGCATAAGCAGTGCTCAGTGCGCAAGCTGCCATGCAAAAGGCGATGAGGGATTTGACGAATTTCATGGGCTTAACTTTCTTGATGGACTTTCTTTGAATGCTTGTCACGGCTTGATCACCGGCTTGGAACGAAATCACGGCAGCGTACCCGAAGCGCGCTTCATCAGCCAATTTTTCAACGGCTGGCTGCTGCTGACGCTCTTCATGCCCCAGTTGCGCGCCGACTGCCAGGCCGTCCCGGCTTGCGAAAACAGGCTGTGTAAGCCATCTGTCACGGCGCTCACCGCAGCCACGTCCGCTTTGCGGGCACGCTCATAGCGGCGTAATAATTTTTCGTCACCCAAGCTGCGCCAGTATTCACGGCTGGCCAGCACCTGGCTCAAACAGGCGGCATCGCCCAAGCCCAGGTTCAAGCCTTGGCCCGCCAGCGGATGCACTGTGTGCGCTGCATCACCAGCCAGCGCCCAACCCGGGCCAACCCAGTGATCGACGCTGCTCAGCGCCAACGGCCAACTGGCGCGTTCACCGAGCAATTGCAACTGCCCCACGCCTGAATGGCAGGCGGCAGACAACGAGGCACAAAATTCTTCTGGCGATTGGTGTTCGAGCTTGTCATTGCGTTCGTCGGAGACAGACCAGACCAGCGCCAGAGAGCTCCCCAAAGCCCCACCCATAGGCAGCAGGGCCAATACTTCGCCATTTGAAAACCACTGGCGGGCGGTGCCCCCGTGCGGCAGGCTGGACGTCAGCCGTGCAGCAATGGCTTTTTGGGCATAGGGCTTTCGTGTCCACTGGGTGTTGACGCCGCCCCTGGAACTGCTTTTTTGGCCTTCGCAAATGATGGTCAGTGGCGCTGCGATGCCAGCAAGTTGCGATGTGTCCACTGTTTCCACCAAGCTTTGGTAGCTGCAAGCCTGCAGCAGTTGGGCTTCCAGTTGCGGTACATCCACAATCCAGGTGAGAGCGTTTTGCCCGGCGGTGTTGGCATTGAATTCAAGCTGCCCGCCATCGTCGCCCCAGACCTGCATGGTTTGTACTGGTGTGGCAAATGCCTCATCAGGCCAGACGCGCATCGATTCAAGCAGCTGCTTTGAGGCGCTGTTCAGGGCATAAGCCCGAATGTCTTCCCGAATGTCTGGGCGAGTGTCGGTTGCAGGTGCCCTCGGCTGGGGTACAGCAAGTGCAACTTTCAGGCGCTCTTTGGCCAGCAGCAAAGCCAGCACCCGCCCCACGACGCCATCACCACGAATACACACATCAAAAGACTTGGACATGCCTCATTTTAGGAGGCAGTGCAAAATCGAGGTTTTCGACCGAATTTCTGGCCTTACAACGACCTTAGCCGCGGCTTTCTACCAAGACCCATCAACCTATGAGCAACCTCGCCAAACCTGAACCCAGCGATTTCGACGCTTCTTGCGTGATCTCCGGTTTGTACGTTTACCCCATCAAATCGTGCGCGGGGGTGGCTTTGCAAGACGCTACGCTGACGGAAACCGGGCTGGAGTTTGACCGCGCCTGGATGGTGGTGGACGCCCAAGGCCAATTCCTGACCCAACGCGAGTTTCCGCGCATGGCCCTGATTCAGCCGCAAATCAAACGCTACGAGATGGTGCTGCGCGTCCCCGGCATGCTGGCCCTGCACATTAAGTTGGACGAGGTCGAAGCCCCTGTGCGCGTGCAGGTCTGGGACGACTCGGTGGCGGCCTTCGACATGGGCAAGGTCGCGGCCCAGTGGTTCAGCGACTTTTTAGGCACCACAGCGCGCCTGGTGCGGTTTGATCCGGACCACAAGCGCATCAGTGACAGGCAATGGACGGGCGAGGTGGAAGGCCTGAGCCAGTTCAGCGACGGCTTTGCCTTGCTGGTGGTCAGCGAGGCCTCGCTTGAACACCTCAACGCCCGCCTGCTGGTTGCCGGTCAGGCGGCTGTCAGCATGTCGCGCTTTCGACCCAACATTGTTTTGGCGTCCGCGCCTGACAGCCACCGACTGGCCCCCCATGACGAAGACCGCATGGATGTGCTGCATGTTTCAACGGCCCAGGGCGTTGCCCAACTCAAGGCGGTCAAACCCTGCCCGCGTTGCCCCATTCCCAACATTGACCCCTTGAACGCGATCAGCAGCCCTGAAGTGACTGACATGCTGCAACGCTACCGTGCCGATGCGCGTTTGAACGGTGCGATCAGCTTCGGCATGAACCTGATACCGCTGACCGGCATTGAGCAGCAGCTGGCGCTGGGCCAAGGTGTCGGGGCGAGCTACCGCTTTGCCTGACAGGTCAGCCCAGTCCAGGCAGCTCAGTCAAGCCCGGGCCAGCATCGAATACACTCTGACACCAGTTTTTTAAGGTTTGTCATGAGTTTGAAGTGCGGCATCGTAGGCTTGCCTAACGTCGGAAAATCCACCCTTTTCAACGCGTTGACCAAGGCTGGCATCGCGGCTGAAAACTACCCTTTTTGCACGATAGAGCCGAATGTGGGCATTGTGGAGGTGCCCGATGCGCGCCTGGAGCAGCTGGCCGCTATCGTCAACCCGCAAAAAATACAAAAAGCAATCGTCGAGTTTGTGGATATCGCGGGGCTGGTGGCCGGTGCCAGCACGGGTGAAGGCTTGGGAAACAAGTTTCTGGCGCATATCCGCGAGACCGATGCCACCGTCAATGTGGTGCGTTGCTTTGAAGACGACAACGTGATCCATGTCGCTGGCAAAGTGGATCCGATTTCAGACATTGAGGTGATTCAAACCGAACTCTGCCTGGCCGATCTGGCGGCGGTTGAAAAAGCCCTGCACCGCGTGACCAAGCTGGCGCGCTCTGGCGACAAGGAATCAGCCAAACTGGTGACGATTCTGGAAAAGTGCCAAGTGGCGCTTAACGAAGCCAGGCCGGTGCGCACGATTGACTTCAGCAAGGAAGAGCAGCCGCTCTTGCAGCAGTTCTTTTTGATCACTGCCAAGCCTGCCATGTTTGTTGCCAATGTGGCTGAAGACGGCTTTGAGAACAACCCGTTTTTAGACCGCTTGACGGCGTACGCCAAAGCGCAAAACGCGCCTGTGGTGGCGATTTGCGCCAAGATGGAAGCCGAAATGGCCGACATGGACGACGAAGACAAAAAAATGTTTCTGGCCGAAATTGGCCAGAGCGAGCCGGGCCTGAACCGGCTCATCGTCGCCGCCTTCAAGCTGCTGGGCTTGCAAACTTACTTCACCGCTGGTGTGAAAGAAGTCCGTGCCTGGACCATACGCATTGGTGACACTGGCCCGCAAGCGGCGGGTGTGATTCACACCGACTTTGAAAAAGGCTACATTCGCGCGCAAACTATTGCGTTTGACGACTACATCGCCTTCAAGGGCGAGCAGGGCGCCAAAGACGCGGGCAAGATGCGCAGTGAAGGCAAGGAATATGTCGTTAAGGATGGCGATGTGATGAATTTCCTCTTTAGCAGTTAACTGATGGAACCCCCTGCCTGGACCCACTGGCGTGACGTCCATCCACCTTTAGCAGGGGACGCCGCTGGTGGCCTGGCAAAGCCAGTTCCACGGCGGCTGGTTGAAAAGACCGTATGAACGAGCCTATCCGTCTTGCCAAACGCCTGGCTGAAATGCTGCCCTGCTCGCGCCGTGAGGCTGAGCAGTACATCGAAGGCGGCTGGGTCAAGGTGGACGGTGTGGTGGTGGAAGAGCCGCAGTTTCGGGTGCTGCATCAAAGCATCGCGCTGTCAAAAGATGCCAGCCTGTTGGCGCCGACTGCGGTCACGCTGCTGCTGCACAAGCCTGCTGGTTGTGAGGCTGACTTACAGCAGGCGACCCATTCACCCGATGACCGCAGTGGTATCAAGCCGCTTAAAAAACACCTTGCCGCTGAATTGGTCACTCCTTTGTCGCTACCGGCTAGCGGGCTGGTCGTGTTCACCGACGGCTGGCGCGTGAGCCGCAAGCTGCGTGAAGATGTAGCCACGCTGGAGCATGAAGTGGTGGTCGAGGTCGCAGGCAGCATCCAGCCCGGCGGGCTCGAGCGCCTGAACCGCATGGACCATGGCTTTACCTTCAATGGCAAGCTGCTGCCGCCAGCCAAAGTCAGCTGGCAAAGCGAGGCGCGTTTGCGTTTTGCTCTGAAAGGCGAACAACCCGGGCAAATTGCCTACTTTTGCGAGAGCGTGGGCTTGAGCGTTATGAGCATGAAGCGCCTGAGGTTGGGGCGGGTAGCACTCAGTGGTTTAGCTGTGGGGCAGTGGCGTTACCTGTTGCCCACGGAACGTTTTTGATCTCAAAAACATTTCAAAAAGAAATACCGCCCGGAAATGCCCAGACCAGTCCAGCGGTCATCAAAAAATAGCGTAGAAATTTGCCAATCGCCATGTAAATCACACAGGGCCAAAACGCCAACTTGAGCCAGCCGGCTACCGCGCACAGCGGGTCACCCACCAGAGGCAGCCAGGCCAGCAGGCAGGCCTTGGGCCCCAGCTTTTCAAGCCACCTCAGGGCCCTGCCGTGGTGTGAGTCAGGCTTGTATTTGTCCACCACCTTATGCGCACCATAGCCCATCCACCAATCAAGTGCGCCGCCCAGCGTGTTGCCTGCGGTAGCCGTCAAGACAGCGGGCCAGAACAGTTGCGGGTTTAATTTAACCAGGCCAAAAACAACGGGCTCAGAGCCTAAGGGCAGCAGCGTGGCAGAGATAAACGCCACCACAAACACAGTGCTCAAACCAAACTCGGGCAGCGACAAAAGTTCTAGCAGGTGTTGGATCCAGGCTTGCATGTGATCATGATTATAGGCAGCCACAGACGATATTTATCGTCAGCATCACGCTTGTCATGAAGTGGGCGCAAGGGATGAAAAGTTTTCGGTTGCTGAAATTTTAGGCGGCTACAATGTGCCTTCTTTTTCAGCACGCCTACGATCCCCCCTATGAATATCGGAACCTACGTTCTGGCCAACAACGTGTTTGCTGCGCCAATGGCGGGTGTCACGGACAGGCCTTTTCGCATGCTCTGCAAAAGACTGGGTGCCGGTTATGCGGTCAGTGAAATGGTCACCTCGCGCCGAGATTTGTGGGACACCCTGAAAACCTCACGCCGCGCGAACCACGACGGCGAGCCCGAGCCGATTGCGGTGCAGATTGCGGGCACGGATGCGCAGATGATGTTTGATGCCGCGGCCTACAACATCGACCGGGGCGCACAGATCATTGACATCAACATGGGCTGCCCGGCCAAAAAAGTCTGCAATAAATGGGCCGGCTCGGCGTTGATGCAGGACGAAAAACTCGCACTTGACATTGTTCAAGCCGTGGTCAAGGCCTGCGCACCGCGCAATGTGCCCGTCACCCTCAAGATGCGGACCGGCTGGGCAGCGCATCATAAAAACGCAGTGACGATTGCCCGCGCTGCGCAAAGCGCCGGTGTGGCGATGGTCACGGTGCATGGCCGCACGCGCGAGCAGGGCTACAAGGGTCTGGCTGAATACGACACGATCGCTGAGGTCAAAGCCGCTTTGACCATTCCAGTGGTGGCCAACGGCGACATCACCAGTGGCCAAAAAGCACGCGATGTACTGGCCTACACGGGGGCAGATGCCGTCATGCTGGGCCGCGTTGCGCAGGGCAGGCCGTGGATTTTTCGGGAAGTGGTGCATTTTTTGGCCACTGGCACACAGCTTGTGCCGCCGCTGGTGATGGACGTCAAACGCCTGCTGCTGGACCACTTGCACGATCACTACGGGCTGTACGGTGAGTTCACAGGCGTTCGCAGTGCGCGCAAGCACATTGGCTGGTACGTCAAGTCGCTGCCTGGCGGCGAGGCGTTTAGGGCGCAAATGAACACGCTGACCGATGCGCAGGCGCAGTTGCAAGCTGTGGATGATTTTTTTAACGCTTTGAGTGGCGCCGCAGACCGGATGCCTGCTGTGGATTCGGTGGCCTATAAAAACGAAGAGGAAATGTTCGCATGAGCAAAAAACAGATCGAAGAATGCATACGCACCAGCCTGGATGGCTACTTCAAGGACCTGCGGGGCACCGAGCCTAACCGCATGTACGACATGATGGTGCGGGTGGTTGAAAAGCCGCTGCTCGAAGTGGTGATGCAGCAAGCCGCGCAAAACCAGTCGCGCGCAGCCGAGTGGCTGGGCCTGAACCGCAACACGTTGCGCAAAAAACTGGTTGAGCACAAACTC
>CAMARI010000114.1 GCA_945860515.1 Polaromonas sp. YR568 | reverse complement strand
CCCAGCAAAGGTAGCAACCACGGCAAGATAGCAATAGTCGTTCGCTCAACAGATAACTTCGCCACCCGAGCCAGCACAAACAGCACCATCCCCATCGGCGGGTGCAGCAGGCCAATCATCAGGTTCAGCACCATCACCAGCCCAAAGTGAACCAGGTCAATACCCAGCTTCTGGCAAATCGGCACCAGGATAGGCACCAGAATCGTGATGGCAGCGGTCGGCTCTAAAAAGCAGCCCACAAACAGCATCAGCAAATTGGCCAGCAGCAAAAACACATAGGGGTTCTGGGTAAAGCCCAGCACCCATTCGCTGATGGCTGCCGTCACGCCAGTGGCCGTCAGCATCCAGCCAAAAATGCTCGCTGCAGCCACGATAAACAACACGGTGGCGGTGGTCTCTACCGTGTCTAGGCAGACCTTCACAAACATCTTGAAATTCAATGTTTGGTACCAGGCAAAGCCCAGCACCATGGCCCACAAGCAGGCGGCGATGGCGCCTTCCGTCGGGGTAAAAATGCCGGTGGTCATGCCGCCAATCAGCAGCACCGGTGTCATGATGGGCAGGGCGGCTTGAAACTTGAACAGCTTGTCCATCGCAAACAGCACGATCAAACCGCCAAACACCGTGACTTGTGCAGGCAGCCCGCCTTTGACAATCAGCAGCCACAGCAAGACTGGCCAAACGATCACCACCAGTGTTTCTGTGAGCGCCTTGATAACGCGGGGCCATTCAAACTTGACATCTGCGCCCCAGCCGTTTTTATGGGCAAAGTAGGCCACTGTCACCATCATCAAAATAGCCATCAGCAGGCCCGGCAAAATGCCAGCCAAAAACAGTGAACCGACACTGACGTTGGCCATCATGCCGTAGATCACAAACGGCAAGCTTGGCGGAATGATGGGGCCCAGCGTGGCTGATGCGGCGGTGACGCCGACTGCAAACTCGGTGCTGTAGCCATGGTCTTTCATGGCCTTGATTTCAATCGTACCCAGCCCGGCTGCGTCGGCAATGGCCGTGCCGCTCATGCCTGCAAAAATCACCGAGCCCACCACGTTCACATGGCCCAGGCCGCCCTTCATCCAGCCGACGAGTGCCAAAGCGTAGTTGTAAATGCGGTTGGTGATGCCGGCGTTGTTCATCAAATTGCCAGCCAGAATGAAAAATGGCACAGCGAGCAGCGGAAAGCTGTCGATGCCCGACACCATGCGGTGAATCACCACAAAAGCCGGTAGCCCGCCCGTCCACCAGATGTAAATCAGCGCCGAGCCCGCCATGGCAATGGCGACCGGGATACCGCCACTCATCAAGATCAAAAAGATAATTTTCAGCATGTCAATGTTTGTTTCTAGCGATCTTGCATTGTCGATTCAGGCTGTTCCAGCACCGTGTAGCCCCGCCTCCTGTGCAGCAACGCGACCTGAACTGAGCGGCACGCCATGGCGGCAAACGCCAGCAAACACACGCCGTAGACCCAGTTCATCGGCAAGTCCACCATGGTCATGCGGGATGTGCTGCCCAGCTTGAGCATCATCAACCCGCACAGCACGGTAGCGGCTGCAAAAAAGCCAACGCGAATCACATCTACCAGGCTGGCGCTGACGCGGGCCAATTTTTTGGGCATGAAGCGGTAGAAAAAATCAACCTGGATGTGGTTGTTTTTAATCACCCCAATCGTCGCGCCAGTAAACACCGTTGCAATCAACAAATAGCGGGCAATCTCCTCAGTCCAGGCAGCGGAATTATTGAGCGCATAGCGGGTAAAAAACTGGTAAAAAACCGTGATGCCCAGCAGCCAGAAAAAGCCCAGTGCGACCCAGGCCTCCAAAGGGGTACCGGACAAGTCCACCGCCTCATCCTGCGCGTGGAACTGCCCGTCGGGCCCCATCACCGGGGCCATGTCGTCAATGATGGACATGTTGCAGGTTTACTTGATCATCACAATACGATCCCAGTCCTTTTTGTCCATCTTCATGGACTCAAAAGTAATGGCCTTGAGCACACGTTGCTGAAACTCATTGCGGTCAACCGTCACCACGTTGATTCCTTTTTTCTTGAACTCATCGACCAGCTCGCCTTCGCGTTTGCGAATATCGTTGGTCGCGCTGACGGCCGCCTCCTGGGTGATGTCTGCCAGCAGTTTTTGCTCTGCTGCATTCATCTTGCCCATGGTGCTGGGTGATATGACGGTCATCAGCGCATCTGAGATGTGGCCGGTCAAAATAATGTTTTTCTGCACTTCAAAAAACTTTTTGGCCTCGATGGTGGGCAGCGGGTTTTCTTGCGCATCGACCGTGCCGTTTTGCAGCGCCAGGTAAACCTCTGCAAAGGCAATCGGTGTGGGGTTGGCACCGCAGGCGCGCGGCAATGCGGTGTAAACCGGTGAATCAGGCACCCGCATTTTGATGCCCTTCATTTCGTCGCAGTTTTTAAACAGCTTGTTGCTGGTGGCATGGCGTGCGCCGTAGTAGGTCAGTGCCGTGACGGTATTGCCGGTGGCTTTCTTGTAGCCGTCGGTGAGCTCTTTGAAGATATCGCTTTTGCCGTATTTGATGACGTGATCAGCATCCCGGAAAGTAAACGGGTAGTAGCTCACGCCCAGGCGCGAGAATGAATTGGACGCGAACGATGCACCGGTCAAAATAATATCGACAGTACCCAATTGCAAGCCCTGGTTGATGTCGCTTTCTTTGCCCAGGCTGGAGGCCGGAAAGACCTGGATTTCAAATTTGCCGTTGGTGCGTTTTTTAAACTCTTCGCCCGCCCAAACCGACCACTTGTGGTAGGGCTCGCTGGTTTCATAAACGTGTGCCCATTTCAGCTTGGTTTGCGCATTGGCAATGCTGAATAGGCCTGTAGCCCCTGTTATCAGGGCGCAAGCAGCTATTAAGTTAAGAGCAGCGTTAAACTTTGGCGATTTGCTTTTCATGATGTCTCCTGGTTGGTGTTGAACTTACTTTTGAAGGGGCGACTGAAACTTTGACGGCGCCAGGCGCGGGCGGGTTGGCCAGCTTCCAGCTCGCCGAAAAGCGCGTCAGGGCTTTGGACATGTGGTTTTGCATCGCTTCGCGTGCGGCGTTCGGCTTGCGGTTTTTAATCGCGTTCAGCACGGCGCTGTGTTCAGCCATCACCGCCCGCCAGGATGCAGGCCGTTCAAAGTAGTCGGCCAGGCGCAGGTATAGGGGGCTTCGGCGTGCCAGCCAGTAGCGGCTGACGGTATCGGCCAGCACTTCATTGCCGCAAGCCTGTGCAATCGCGCGGTGAAATAGCTCATCGCCCACCAGCGGGTCTTTGTGCTCTTTCAAGGCAAGTTTCATTTGTGCCAGCGCGTCAGCGATGCGGTCAATCTGTTCTTGGTTTGCTTGCTGGGCGGCCATGGCTGCGGCTTCGCCCTCGATCAGGCCGCGCGCCATGATGAGCTCGAGCGGTCCCCATTCGTCGTAGGCAGCTTTTGCGTCAGCAATCGGCGGCGTGTTTCTCTGGACGTACACACCTGAACCGCTGCGTACCTCGACCCAACCTTCTACCTCAAGCGCAATCAGGGCCTCGCGCACGGAGGGGCGGCTCACGCCCATCTGCACGGCCAGGTCGCGCTCGGCGGGCAGGCGCTGGCCAATGGTAAATTCCCCAGCCTCCATCAGCGCACGCAACTGCTCGGCGATGTGCCGATACAGGCGTTTGGGTTCAAGCGGTTGCACAGGCACGTTGAGATTGGTTGTTAAGGGTTAGCCAGAACTGAAAAAGTGGTCAGACCAATTCATAATCACACAAAAGCTTTTGGCCAACATCCGGCAAAACCCTCGACAATTTCAAGGACTCACTATGCGACTGACAGGAAAGACCGCGCTCGTTACCGCGGCCGGCCAAGGCATTGGAAAAGCCAGCGCGCTGGCGTTGGCGGCAGAAGGCGCGACCGTCTGGGCCACCGACGTGAACGGAAAACTGCTGGCAAGTTATGCCGGCGTGCCAAACATTCACACGGCGGTGCTCGACGTGATGGACAAGTCCGCGATTCAAAAACGCATTGGCGCGATGCCCGCCATTGACGTGCTGTTCAACTGCGCCGGCTTTGTGCATGCAGGCACGGCACTCGATGCCACCGACGAGCAGTGGGACTTTGCATTCGATTTGAACGTGCGTTCGCAGTTCTGGACCATTCAGGCCGCGTTGCCTCATATGCTGGCCCGTCAAAAAGGCAGCATCATCAACATGGCCAGCGTGGTCAGCATCAAGGGGCTCCCCAATCGGTTTGTCTATGGCGCGTCCAAGGCGGCGGTGATTGGCTTGACCAAAAGCGTCGCTGCAGATTTCGTCATGCAAGGCGTGCGCTGCAATGCCATTTGTCCCGGCACGGTCGACACGCCGTCGCTGACCGACCGCATCAATGTTTATGAAGACCCGGTCGAGGCCCGCAAAAACTTCATCGCCCGCCAGCCCATGGGCCGGCTGGCGCAGGCCCACGAGATTGCGCCACTGATTGTCTTTTTGGCCAGCGACGAGTCTGCCTTTGTGACCGGCCAGTCGTACGGCATTGACGGCGGTATGACGATATGAACCGGCTGGATCTGGCAAGTCGGTATGCTGTCATCACTGGCGGCGCAACAGGTCTTGGTTTTGCGATTGCCCAGCGCATGCTGGCGTCGCAGGCAGTGGTCACGCTATGGGATATGAATGCTGCTGCGCTTGAACATGCACAGCAGCAATTGGGTGCCGGTGTGTCCACCGTGGTGGTCGATGTGGGTGACCCGGCCAGCGTGGCCCGTGCGGCAGCGCACACGGCCACGCTGCATCCAGCCATCGATGCGTTGGTCAATTGCGCGGGCATCACAGGCCCGAATGCGAAACTGTGGGACTATCCGCCAGAGGCATGGCAGCAAGTCATGCAGGTCAACTTGAATGGCGTGTTTTATTGCTGCCGCGAAGTCGTGCCGCTGATGCGTGCCCAAAACTACGGCCGCATCGTCAACATCGCGTCGGTTGCAGGCAAAGAGGGCAACCCCAACGCCAGTGCTTACAGCGCCAGCAAAGCAGGGGTGATCGCGTTGACCAAATCACTGGGTAAAGAACTGGCTGATACCGGGGTACGGGTGAACTGCGTCACACCGGCCGCTGTGAAAACAGCCATCTTCGACCAGATGAGCGAAGCGCATATTGCGTTTATGCTCTCCAAGATTCCTATGGGCCGTTTTGGCGAGCCCGAAGAAATTGCCGCGATGGTGGCTTGGCTGTGCACTGAAGAGTGTTCGTTCTCTACCGGGGCCGTATTTGACCTGTCAGGCGGCCGCGCCACTTATTGATTTTTACCACCTGAATAAAAAAGGAAGCTTCATGAAACTCGTTCGTTATGGCAAGCCCGGCAAAGAAAAGCCAGGCCTGATAGATGCTGAAGGCAAGCTGCGTGACCTGAGCGCCGTCGTCAAAGATTTCAGTGGCGACCAGCTGGGCGAAGCGACGCTGGCCAAGCTGCGCAAACTCAAAACCGACAAGCTGCCGCTGGTCAAAGGCTCGCCGCGCATGGGCTGCCCGGTGGCCAACGTCGGCAAGTATGTCGCCATCGGTTTGAACTACCGCGACCACGCTGCCGAGGCTGGCATGCCGATCCCCAAAGAGCCGATCATTTTCATGAAGGCCAACAGCTGCATCCAGGGGCCCAACGATGACGTGATGCTGCCCAAGGGCTCGGTCAAGGGCGATTGGGAGGTTGAACTGGGCATTGTGATTGGCACGCGCGCGCGCTATGTGTCGCAAAAAGACGCACTGACCTACGTTGCTGGCTACACCCTGTGCAACGACGTGAGCGAGCGCGAGTTCCAGATCGAGCGTGGCCCGCAGTGGGACAAGGGCAAGGGTTGCGACACCTTCGGCCCAATCGGCCCCTGGCTGGTGACGACGGACGAGATCACCAATCCGCAAAAACTCGACATGTGGCTGGACGTGAACGGTACACGCCGCCAGACCGGCAATACCAAGACCATGATCTTCGGTGCCGCCAAAATCGTCAGCTATTGCAGCCAGTTTTTCACGCTGATGCCCGGCGACGTGATCTGTACCGGCACGCCTCCCGGCGTAGGCATGGGCGCCAAGCCCGACGCGGTGTTCCTGCGCAAGGGCGATGTCATGACCTTGGGCATCGAGGGCCTGGGCGAGCAGCGACAGTTAGTGGTTCCCTTCAAGCTCTAAAAGGCTGAAGTTCGCATCAGAAGCAAATCAGGGGTATACCCTTGATTAGCTAAGACGACCGCGTCTCTAAAGCGGTATTCCCCCTAAAAACAAGTTGCTTTTGTACGCGTGGGCGCAATTTGCTGCAAAATAGAACGACCGTTCGTTTTATTTTGTTCCAACCTATTTGCACACCATGGCCGTCGTTGAACTCCCCACCAAAGTCGCTCGCACTGCATCGTCCCCAGCAGGTGGCACCGCTATGCACAAGGGCCAGCAAACCAAATCAGCCATCGTGGATGCGGCATTGGGTCTGGCCACTCAGATCGGCCTGGAAGGCCTGAGCATCGGCGCATTGGCGGAGGTCATGCGCATGAGCAAGTCAGGCGTGTTTGCGCATTTTGGCTCTCGCGAAGAGTTGCAAATTTCGGTGATTCGCGAGTACCACGCACGCTTTGAAGAAGAAGTCTTTTACCCCGCACTGGAAAAGCCCAAAGGCCTGCCACGCCTGAAGGCACTGTTTCAAAACTGGATGAACCGCACCTCGGTCGAGCTTGATTCAGGCTGCCTGTACATCAGCGGTGCGGTGGAGTTTGACGACCGGCCTGGCCCGGTGCGCGATGCACTGGTGAGCTCTGTACAGTCCTGGCTGGCTGCCATGCACCGCGCGGTGGTGCAGGCCAAGGAGGCCGGGCACCTGGCGCCAGACGCCGACGAGCACCAGATGGCGTTTGAGATCCACGGCCTGATCCTGGCACTGCACTATGAGGCCCGGTTTTTAAAAACGCCCAGCTCAGTCCATCGTGCCAATGCCGGTTTCACCAACATTCTTGCGCGCAACCGAAGCCTGCAATAGCCCATCACTTCACTTATTTACTTTAATCTTTAGGAGCCGCCCGATGCCTGTTTACAACCCACCCCTGCGCGACATGCAATTTGTGATGCATGAAGTGCTCAAAGTCACAGAAGAACTCAAGCCGATCACCAAGTATGCCGATGCGGACGTTGACACCATCAATGCCGTGCTCGAAGAAGGCGCAAAATTCGCGACCGAGGTCGTGTTTCCGCTCAATATCAGCGGTGATGAAGAAGGCTGCAAACTGGACATTACCACCCACGCTGTGACCACGCCAAAGGGCTTCAAAGAAGCGTACGCCAAGTATGTGGAAGGCGGCTGGCCCGCATTGAGTTGCGACCCGGCCTTTGGTGGTCAGGGCTTGCCGTTGGTCATCAACCAGTGCTTTTATGAAATGCTCAACAGCGCCAACCAGGCCTGGACCATGTACCCCGGCCTCACGCATGGCGCACACGCCGCGCTACACAGCCACGGCACTGACGAACAAAAGCAGACCTACCTGCACAAAATGACCAGCGGCGAATGGACTGGCACCATGTGCCTGACTGAACCGCATTGCGGCACCGACCTGGGCCTGATGCGTACCAAGGCTGAAGCCTTGCCTGACGGCACTTACAAAATCACCGGCAACAAAATTTTCATCAGCGCTGGCGAGCACGACATGGCAGGCAACATCATTCACCTGGTGCTGGCACGTGTGGTTGATGCGCCTGCGGGCATCAAGGGCGTCAGCCTGTTCATCGTGCCCAAGTTTCACGTCAAGGCAGATGGGTCTTTGGGCGAACGCAACGGCATTTACTGCGGTGGGCTGGAGCACAAAATGGGCATCCACGGCAACGCAACGACGCAAATCGTTTTAGACGGTGCGATCGGCACCATGGTCGGCGCGCCAAACAAAGGCATGCAGGGCATGTTTGTGATGATGAACGCTGCCCGCCTGGGTGTGGGCAACCAGTCACTCGGCCTGACCGAAGTGGCGTATCAAAACGCCTTGGCCTACGCCAAAGACCGCATTCAAATGCGCTCCTTGTCTGGCACCAAAGCCAAAGACATGCCCGCCGACCCGATCATCGTGCACCCCGACGTGCGCAAAATGCTGTTGACCGCCAAAGCCTATGCCGAAGGTGGCCGCGCCTTGGCGACCTACTGCGCGGTGCTGCTAGACAAAGAGCATCAGCACCCCGACGAGGCGGTGCGCAAGGAAAGTGGTGAGTTACTGTCGATGCTCACACCTATCGTCAAAGCCTTCCTGACTGACAACGGCCATATCGCCACCAGCGGATGCCTGCAGGTGTTTGGCGGCCACGGCTATGTCAAAGAGTGGGGCATGGAGCAGCTTGTGCGCGACAACCGCATCAACATGATTTATGAAGGCACCAACACCATCCAGTCACTCGACTTGCTGGGCCGAAAAATTTTGAGCAACAACGGCGCAACGCTGAAAAAATTCGGCAAGCTGATTGGTGCGCTGGTGCAGGAAGAGGGCGTGAACGAGAAGATGGCCGAGTTCATCAACCCGCTGGCCGTACTGGCTGAGCAGATGACCAAGTTCACCACCGAGCTGGGTTTTAAGGGCTTCCAAAATGCCGACGAAGTGGGCGCCGCTGCGGTGGACTATTTGCGTGTCGCGGGTCACTTGGTATTTGGCTACTTTTGGGCGCGTATGGCGCAGGTCGCGCTGCGTGAAATTGCTGCGGCGCAATCACAAGGCAAGCCGACAGACAAGTTTTACATCGCCAAGTTGCAAACCGCTCGTTTTTACTTTGCCAAGCTCTACCCTGAGACCGCCACGCTGATGCGCACCGCGCGCAGCGGCGCCAGGTCGCTGATGGAAACTGACGAAGCGCTGGCTTGATCATTAGGAGCCAAGATGAATCTATCCATGATCAATCGTGCGCAAGTCGCTATTTTTGTTGTAGCGGTTGGCTTTTTTGCGACACCCGCTGGTGCCCAGCCAGCAGCCTCAATCAGTGCCACGCCTGTCGGTTTGTGGCGCAACATTGACGATAAAACCGGTCAGGCCAAGGCGGAGATTCGCATCACTGCAAACGCTGCTGGCGTGCTGACGGGTGTG
>CAMARI010000113.1 GCA_945860515.1 Polaromonas sp. YR568 | reverse complement strand
GCCTTGATTTGAGCGCTGAACTGCTCAGGCGTGTTGCCAATCACGAGGGAGCCTGTGTCTTCAATCCGCTTGCGAACGGCCGGGTCTTCCAGCGCTTTTTTAACGCCTGCATTGACTTTGTCGACCACCTCTTTTGGCAAGCCTTTGGGCCCGGTGATGCCGTAGTAAGCCATGCGGTTGACCGGCTCCAGGCCCAACTCTTTGAAGGTCGGCACATCAGGCAGCACCGCCAGACGCTGGGGCGCGGCCACCGCAATCGGTATCAGGCGCTTTTGCTGGATGAAGGGCAATGCCGACGGTATGTTGTCAAAAATCATGTTGACCTGGCCGGCCACCGTGTCGTTCAGGGCCGGGCCTGCGCCGCGGTAAGGAATGTGGGTGATGAAGGTGCCGCTGAGGTTTTTGTACAACTCCATCTGCAGGTGGCCAATGCCGCCTGTGCCGGATGAAGAATACGAATACTTGCCTGGATTCTTTTTGACTTCTTCGATGAACTCTTTGTAGTTTTTGGCGGGAAAGCTGGGGTGAACCGCAATCAGATTGGGCGTGGCCGCAATGTTGATGATGGGCGTGAAATCGGTCAGCGTGTTGTAGGTGATCTTCGGGTTGATGGCCGGATTGGCTGCCGTGGTGGACACCGTGGCCACGCCCAGCGTGTAGCCGTCTGGGGCAGAACGCGCCAACTCGGTCGCGCCCACCACACCGCCGCCGCCAGCCTTGTTTTCAACCACCACGGTCTGCCCCAGTGCCTTGCCCAGGGGTTCGGCAATCACGCGGCCCACGATGTCGGTTGTTCCGCCGGGTGCAAAAGGAACTTGCAGCTTGATGGCCTTGTTGGGGTAGCCTTGGGCAAGCACAGCGCCAGAGGCAAACGCCAAAGCGGACAGAGCAAATAAAAAGCGACGTTGCATGATCAGGTCCTTGAAAATAAAAATATGCGTAATGGTACGTGCAACGCCAGTACTTTGGCTTGTGGATTACGCATAAGGGCAAACCCGAGGAAGACCGCTTTTTGAGGTTATTCTTGAAAAGTGAATTACGCTCAACTTCTCTTTCCTGACTTCTCACTCATCATCTGCGGCTACCTGGTCTGTCGCTACACCGCCCTCAATCGCACGGTTTGGGAGCAGGTGGAAAGCCTGGTGTATTACTTTTTGTTTCCGGTGCTGCTTTTTCATTCGATTGTTAAAAGCCCGCTCGACCTGGTTGCTGCCTCCAGCCTCATTGGCGCAGGCCTGCTGATGGGCATGACAGCCATTGCCATGGCCTACAGCTTGCCCTACCTGCCCTGGCTGGGCGCGCGGATTGACAGACGCGACCACGCCGCCAGCGCGCAGGTGGCGTTCCGGTTCAACTCCTTTATCGCACTGGCACTGGCCGACAGGCTGGCGGGCGCTGAGGGGCTGCTGCTGATATCGGTGCTGATTGGGGTGTGCGTGCCCCTGTTCAACATCGCGGCGGTCTGGCCCATGACCCGGCACAACCAGAGCGGCTTTGGCCGTGAGCTGCTGCGTAACCCGCTCATCATGGCCACGGCAACGGGGCTGGTCGCCAACCTGCTGGGCTTTAGCCTGCCGATCTGGCTGGAGCCGACCGTCACCCGCATAGGCGCAGCGTCGCTCGCGCTGGGCCTGATGGCTGCGGGCGCCGGCATGCAGTTTTCCCATTTATCGCAGGCCAAAACACTGGCTGTGGCAGCGCTGTCGATACGTCATCTGTTGACGCCCGTGGTGGGGCTGCTGCTGGCAAATCTGTTCAAGTTGTCGCCTGCGCAAACCACCATCCTGCTGGCGTTTTCAGCTTTACCCACTGCGTCGAGCGCCTACGTGCTGGCGGCACGCATGGGCTACAACGGCGGCTATGTGGCCGGGCTGGTCACGCTGTCAACCCTGCTGGGGGTGGTGAGCTTGCCATTTGCGCTGGGCGTGCTGGGTGGGCTAAGGTAATTTGAACGCTACTTTTTTGGGAGCATACAGCCAATGTATTCATTGTTCTAAAGCCCAATGGATATGCTCAAAAAGCACAGCTTCAGCAGTTTCAAGCCGTTTTTGCAGCGCGTACCGCAGTTGCGCATCGTTTTTGACGCGTAGCGCATTGCCCATGGCCACCGCGATGTTGCGCAGCCAGCGCTGGTGGCCGATACGGCGTATCGCACTGCCTTCGGTGTGCTTTAAAAACGCCTCTTCGGTCCACTCAAAAAGCGTCACCAGTTGCTGGCCTGTCAGGCCCTGCCGTTCGTCAAAGTCTGGCAAAGCGCTGCGCTGGGCGAATTTGTTCCAGGGGCAAGCCAGCTGGCAGTCGTCGCAGCCGTAAATACGGTTGCCGATCAAGGGTCTTAGTTCAAGCGGGATAGGCCCGGCGTGCTCAATCGTCAGGTAAGAAATACAGCGCCGTGCGTCCAGCTTGTGAGGTGCCACGATGGCCTGGGTAGGGCACACGTCAATACAGGCGGTGCAACTGCCGCAATGCGGCGTGACCGGCACACTTGGCGGCAGGGCAATGTCGATGTAGATTTCTCCCAAAAAAAACATCGATCCGGCCTCGCGGTTCAGTACCAGCGTGTGTTTGCCGCGCCAGCCCTGACCGGCCCTGACAGCCAGCTCTGCCTCCAGCACCGGGGCAGAGTCTGTGAAAGCGCGGTGGCCCAGCGGCTGGACATGCGTGGCGATTTTGTCACCGAGTTTTTGCAGCCGGCTGCGCATTACCTTGTGGTAGTCCCGCCCTCTGGCGTAGCATGAAACAACCGCTTCGGCGGGGCGTTGCAGGCGGCTGAACTCAACCGCCTGCCAGTCATCAGGGGTGCTGGCGGGCAAGTAGTCCATCCGGGCGGTGATGACGCTCACCGTGCCCGGGATCAGCTCTGCAGGCCGGGCCCGTTTGAGCCCGTGCGCTGCCATGTAATGCATGTCACCATGAAAGCCCGCGGCCAGCCAGGCCGATAATCCGGGCTCGGCCGACGACAAGTCAACCCCTGCAATCCCGATTTGCGAAAATCCGAGTTCGCGCGCCCAGGTCTGGATGTGCTGGACCAAGCGTGCTGGATCCTCGGATTTATTTTTATTCACACCATGATTGTAAAAAGTATTGTTTGGCCCAACGAGGATGCCACCCGGGCATTTGCCACAACACTGGCGGCGCAGCCGGCACTGCGCAATGCGTTCATTGAGTTGCGCGGTGACCTGGGTGCTGGCAAAACAACTTTTGTGCGTTATCTGCTCGGGGCACTGGGCGTGGCGGGTCGCATCAAAAGCCCCACCTACGCGGTGGTGGAGCCTTACGAGCTGACCAGTGGCTTGAACATCTGGCACTTTGACTTTTACCGCTTCAATGACCCAGACGAATGGGAAGAAGCGGGCTTTCGTGAACTGTTTGCCAGCCCTGGCCTGAAGCTGGCCGAATGGGCGAGTCATGCCGGGCCGCACATTCCGCCAGCTGATCTTGTGATCGCCATTGACACCTTAGATTCAGATGTGCGCAGCGTCACCTTAAGCGCACAGACAGATGCAGGCGCTAGACTTCTGCCATGAACCGACGTGACGTTTTACAGTCAGGAACGCTGGTGTTGCTGCTGGGCATGCAGCACATCGCACGCGGCGCAAGCATTGTGGCGGTGCGTGTCTGGCCGTCCAAAGACTACACCCGCCTGACGATTGAATCAGACGGCGAGATCAAGGCCCGCCCCTTTTTTATTGCCGAACCACCCCGCCTGGTGGTGGACATAGAAGGCATTGACCTGATACCGGCGCTGCGCGAGCTGGTAGCCAAGGTCAAGTCAGATGACCCCAATATCTCAGGCATTCGCGCGGGGCAAAACACACCGGGTGTCGTGCGGCTGGTGATTGATTTGAAGCAGCCCATCTTGCCGCAAGTCTTCACGCTGCCGCCGGTTGCCGCCTACCAGTACCGCCTGGTGTTGGACTTGTACCCGACGCAAGTCGCAGACCCGCTGGAGGCTCTGATTGCCGAACGGCTGGCGGGCAAGCCCCAAAGCCAGCCGCGCCTGGACAAAACCTTGACACCTGAGTCTGCACCTGCACCTGCACCTGTTTCTGCGGCTGTACCTGACCCACTGGGTGAACTCATCGCCAGACAAACGGGCCGGCCTGCCAGCAGCACAGCCAAGCTGCCCATGGCGAGCACATCAGCCGTTACCAAACCTGCACCCGACATGCCATTGCCACCCGCAGGCAAAACCGACCGGCTCATCATCGTGGCGCTGGACCCGGGCCATGGCGGTGAAGACCCAGGCGCCATTGGTCCGGGCGGCACGCGCGAGAAAGACGTGGTGCTGCAAATCGCCCTGCTGCTGGCTGACCGCATCAACCAGCAGCCGAACATGCGCGCCTACCTGACACGCGACGCAGACTTTTTTGTGCCGCTGCACATTCGCGTCCAAAAGGCACGGCGGGTCTCTGCCGACCTGTTCATCAGCATCCATGCAGATGCGTTTTTTACCGATCGGCCGCAAGGTGCCAGCGTGTTTGCTTTGAGTGACAAGGGCGCATCCAGCAGCGCAGCACGCTGGATGGCCGACAAGGAAAACTCGGCCGATCTGGTGGGCGGGGTGAACGTCAAGGCCAAGGATTCGCAGGTCCAAAAGGCCCTGCTGGACATGAGTACCACCGCGCAAATCAACGACAGCCTGAAACTCGGCAGTGCCATGCTTGGCGAAATAGGTGCGGTCGGCAAGCTGCACAAACCGCGCGTCGAGCAAGCTGGTTTTGCCGTGCTGAAAGCACCAGACATACCCAGTGTGCTGGTAGAAACGGCCTTTATCAGCAACCCCGACGAAGAAGCCAAGCTGCGCAGCGAAACCTATCAGGTGCAACTGGCTGATGCGCTGATGCGCGGCGTGATCCGTTACTTTGCGCGTAACCCGCCATTGGCCAGAAACCGCCCTGTGTAGGCGTTTGAGGCGCGGGCCTGAAGCACACGCGCCTTGCAAACTGTCGCCACGCGTACGGTCCAAACAAGGCTTTCCCCTCAAGGCAATGAAACACCGGGGCCTTAAATTAAAACCACGAGCAGTCGGAGCAGCGTCAACCCGTACAGCTTGTAATTTCTAAAAGGAATCCATCATGAACACAAAACTTTTGCTACCAGCAGCGGCTGCTTGCGTGATCGCACTGGCAGGCGGCTCGCCTTGCGCTGCCTAGCTCCGTCAGACAGGGTAAATCAGTGAGTTGAGAATCATCTCGCTGTCGTACACACAAAGGCGGCTCCTGTACTTCCAGCAGTCGCCGTTTTTAACGACCTCGTCAATATAGCGACCAACGTTGTAAACCTCTGTGATGCTGCCAGGTTTGGTTCTGAAAACCGCATAGTTGGCTTCTGCCTTGATGACAGCGCCGTCACGCGACGTGATGCGCGACGGACTGACAACATGCCGCATGTAATAGGGGCCGTGATAGATGGTTTGAGTGATGCCGTAAACGCGGTCTTTCATCATGCCCTGGCTCTCCAGCGCGATCAGGGCTAGCGGCAAGCCCCGGTCGAAATTTTCGCGCGCCTGCACGGTGTAGCGCCCATCCTCTGTAAAAAACAGTGGCCACTCGTCAAAGCGCTTGTTGTCCAGCGCTGCTGCATAAGCGGCGTTGAGTTGGTCCACCTGATGGTGCAGCAGCATGGATTGTTCTGTCGTCATAGCGACATGACCTTGCGCCAGTAGGCGTACATGCTTCGAATCAGGGTTTCAGTCACCATGTGCTCGGTGCCTTCAGTGCCTGTGCCGCCCAGCTCGCACAGGGTGCTGCCAGCATCGCCGGCCTGCTCGAAGCCGGCCTGGCTGAACTCGATCACCTCACCATCATCAGCACTGACAAACCCTGCCGGGCCAAACAGGTTGGCCTGGCGCAGGCGACGCCGCGTCATCTCGGGCGTGTCATCTGCAAAGCCAAAATGCGTCCAGACAAAGTCAAACTCGCCCTGCCCGCGCGGCACGATGTGCCGCGTGCTCAATGAGTTGACCTGCTGCTGGATGATGATGCTCGGAAACAGCGTGATCATGGTCACAGTCGGCATGATGGATGTGCCGGGGTTGGCTGGGTCGTCAACCTTCCACCAGGCCTCGGGCACGACATCGAGCAGGCGATCATCGTGAAGCGTCATGTTGGCCTTGAAGCTGGTCACGCCCTCAGTGACCGATGCGCTCGCTGCAGCAGCGGCGCTGGCCTCGTTGCGGCGCGACATCATCACCGCGTGGCGACCCTGTTCGTCCATCACCATGCGGCTTTTTTGGTCAGCACGCCACAGGCCAAACGTCACAAACCAGGTGTGCAGCAAGCCTGGATGGTATGGGTCCTTGATGTTTTCCATCATCAGCTTCCAGTTGCCTGGGATGCGCTGGCGGTTGTAGCCCAGCAGGGTCAGCTTGCGCGATGTCTTTGTTTCTGCATCTGCAAAAATACGGTTGATCCAGGGCATCACGTTGGGGCCGAGGTACTCTTCCAGCGGCTCTGACGCTGTGCTGAAAGTGGCGAACACCAAGCCATGCAATACCGCGACACGCAGTTTGGTCAGGCCGTGGTCTTTCAGGTCAAAGCCTTCGGCCATGCCGCCATGGGTGACGTCACCATCTTTCACGCCATCCTTGAAGGGCAGCCCGGCCAGGTCACCATTGAGCTTGTAGGTCCATTGGTGATAAGGGCAAACAAAGCTGCGCGCATTGCCATGCTGCTCTTGGCAAAAGCGCACGCCACGGTGGGCGCACCGGTTTTCAACCACCCTCACCCCGGTGTCCGTATCCCGGTCCTTTGGGGCAACCCTGTCCCGAACCATGATGACCTGCCGCTCGCCAACATAAGACAGTTTGTAGTCACCGGTGTTGGGGATTTCAGCTTCCAGCCCAACATAACTCCAGTGCTTTCCGTAAAAAATATTGTCCAGCTCGCGCTTGTGCAACTGCTCGTCGGTGTAGACCCAAAACGGAATCCGGCTGGAGCCGGGTTTATACCAGCGTGACAGCTCGGCGGGGGTCAGGGCAGGTGCATTCATATAAAACCTCGATCGTCGTCAAACCCGTTTAAAACCGTGGCGGTTGCAAGAATTTTAATGATATGTTCACTTATCTTTCCAGCCGCATAGGGCTTACGCTAGACGCGCGGCGCAATCTTGTCAGCCCGCCCCGCCTTCCAGGCGCCATAGATCACCAGCAGGCCGGGGATCAGAATCATGGCCCAGATGATTTTTTCCAGGTTGGCTTTCACCACCGGGATGTTGCCAAAAAGAAAGCCCGCGGTCACGATGCCGCCCACCCAGAGCGCGCCGCCCACCAGGTTGTACAAGGTGAATTTGTTGCGGTTCATGTCCGACACGCCGGCCACAAACGGCGCGAAGGTGCGCAAAAACGGCGCAAAGCGTGCCAGGATGATGGTGATGCCGCCATAGCGCTCGTAAAAGTTATGCGCCTTGTCAAAGGCATTTTTATTGAAGAAGCGGGAGTTTTCCCACTGAAAGACTTTGGGGCCAAAATAGCGGCCGATCAGATAGTTGGTCTGGTCGCCGAGCACCGCCGCCACAAACAGCAAGCCCACAGCCACCGGGTAACTCATCAGCCCGACACCACACATGGCACCGACCACAAACAGCAGCGAATCACCCGGCAAAAACGGCATCACAACGACACCGGTTTCAACAAAAATAATCAGAAAAAGCAGCGCATAAACCCAGGCACCGTAGGTGGCCACAAAGGTTTCGAGATAGCGGTCAATGTGGATGATGAAGTCAATCGCTAGGGTGATAAGTTCCATGGCTGTATTTTGACAGGTGTTAGCGCAACCGAGGTCATTGACTCATGCCCAAACCCCGCGCCTAAAATCAACGCAATGATCCCAACAGCCCAGCGCCGCCCCATCCGTGAATTGCCCGACGAGCTGATCAGCCAGATTGCGGCAGGCGAAGTGGTGGAGCGCCCGGCATCCGTGGTGCGCGAGCTGGTCGACAACGCGCTTGATGCGGGTGCCGCACACGTCACGGTGCGGCTGCTGGCGGGCGGCGTGCGGCTGATTGCGGTAGAAGACGATGGCATCGGCATTGACCGAAACGAGCTGCCGATCGCCTTAAAGCGCCACGCCACCAGCAAGATTGGCTCGCTTCAAGACCTGCAAGCGGTCGGTACGATGGGTTTCAGGGGCGAGGCCTTGGCCGCCATCAACTCGATTGCCGACATGAGCATCACGTCGAAAACGGCGGGCTCAGACCACGCTTGGCAGCTCGATGGCCGCACTGGCGAGCTGACGGCCGCTGCGCGCAGCCAGGGCACAACTGTCGACGTGCGCGAATTGTTTTATGCCACGCCCGCACGCCGCAAGTTTTTAAAAACCGACGCGACCGAACTGGCCCATTGCATTGAGGCCGTGCGCCGCCACGCGCTGGTCCGGCCCGATGTGGGCTTTGCCGTCTGGCATGAGGGCAAGCTGGTCGAGCAATGGCGCGCCTGCACAGGGCCGGCAGCACCACCCGAACTGATGCGTCAGCGCCTGGCCGATGTGCTGGGCAGCGAATTTGTGGCGCGTTCGGTGGCGGTGCATTACGAAAGCACTGCGGTGCGCGCAGACGGCACGCCGCTGCTGCGGGTGTGGGGCCGTGCAGGCATACCCGACGCGGCACGCAGCCGGGCCGACCAGCAGTTTGCCTATGTCAATGGCCGGTTTGTGCGCGACAAGGTCATCACCCACGCGGCGCGGAGCGCTTACGAAGACGTGCTGCACGGCCACCGCCAGCCGGTCTATGCGCTGTATGTGGAGATGGACCCGACGCGGGTGGATGTGAACGTGCACCCAACCAAAATTGAAGTGCGCTTTCGGGACAGCCGCGAGGTGCACAGCGCGGTGCGCCATGCGGCTGAAAACGCGCTGGCCATTCCCAGGTCAGCCTTTCAAGCCACTGCTGGCGCACTGGAGACCGATGAATTTGTCATGCCAGGCACCTTTCAGGCATCAAATCCGCCTGTAGCCCCCTATTTACATCAACAAGTAGCTATAAATTATGTAGCGCCCGAGAATCGGCGCGTTTCTGACTTTGAAGCCATGTGGCCACAGCCTGGCAGTTCTGCGGCAACCATTGCGGCGCACGAGCCGCCTCTGGGTGACT
>CAMARI010000112.1 GCA_945860515.1 Polaromonas sp. YR568 | reverse complement strand
CTGTCGGCGGACCTGGTCAAACGTGAAGACGAGGCGGGCCTGCGCCAGTCGCGTGTGGAGATTGAAGCGCTGATCGCCAACGAAAAAGCGCGCGGCATGCCCGCCAGCCGCATCGTGGTCGCCGGTTTTTCGCAAGGTTGCGCCATGTCGTTGATGGTGGGCCTGCGCCATGCCGAGACGCTGGCGGGCATTGTGGGCATGTCGGGCTATTTGCCGCTGGCCGCGAATTTGGCGGCCGAGCACACGGCGGCAAGCCTGAAGACGCCGATTTTCATGGCCCACGGCACGCGCGACCCTGTGGTGGCATTGCCACGCGGCGCGGCATCACGCGATGCGTTGAAGGCTATCGGCTATGCCGTGGAGTGGCACGACTACGCGATGGAACACTCGGTATGCCCAGAGGAAGTCGCCGACCTGGAGGTTTTTTTGAACCGCGTTCTGGCTTAAAGTTGACGGCCAGCCGGACAACCAGACCGTCTAAAGGGGCGAGGGCTCGGTTTTTTCGTAACCCTGTGGCAACGGCTTGCTGACGGTCGGCTGTTTCAGTTCCCTGTCCGTGATGGCAAACAGGCGTTCCAGGTCCTGTGTGGCATCGTTTTCTGGCGTTGGCGGCTTTTCAGCCACAGACGCCAGCGGTTCAAGCTCGTCCAGATCAAAGGTAGGAACCGCAGCCGCGGCAAGCACAGGCGTCACTGGAGTGGACGGCGTTATGGCCACGACAGACCCTGGGTCAGCCATAGGGTCAGGAACTGGCGCGTGAACAGGCATCGCACTGGCGGGTATGGCAATGATGTCAAAAGGATCGACCTCTCCATTTGTTTGCCAGTACTGGCTGTCGGGCAGATCGGTCACGGGGCAGGTGCTGGCCACTTCAAGTTGCCAGGCAATGCCCTGCAACCAGGCAGTGGCCTTGGGTTCAAGTTGAACGATGTCTGTCAGCAGCGCTTTTTGAAAGGCGAAAGCGTAGGTCATGAGTCGCTGATCCCATTGCTTGACGACCAGGCGCACAAAAATGCCCCGACCTCGCTTGCGGCTGCTGACGACATGAATCTGGCACTGTATCCAGCCGGGCGGTATGCCGCTTTTGCGGATCAGGTCGCGCATCACGGTGTGCACCAGTTGGCCGCGGGGCGCTGTTTCTGAACCATCATTGAGGACGGACTGATGGTAAGTGCCGCTGCTGGGCAAAGAGCTGTCGGCAGCCGGAGGCTGCTTACCACCTGCCGACGAGAACAGCTTTTTAAAGAAATTGAACATACATCCCTGACAAATCTTTTGAATACATTATTTTTTTGATACTTTATAGTTCTTCCTCTTGGCTTGCAAGTTGAACTGGCAAGCCAAACGGAGGCATGTGCATCGCTATGGCGCTGATAAACGGCTCGCGCCAGCGAAAAAAGCTGGCCTGTGATAACTTCCAGCCCAGTCGAAAAGAATACGGAAAACAGCACCATGACCCATTTACAGGCACACACATTCCTGTCCAGCACAGATTTGTCGCCTGATCGCCTGAAAGGGATGTCTTGCGGGATTGAAAAAGAAAGCCTGCGGGCCCAGCCCAGCGGCGCTTTGGCACTGACGCCGCATCCGCTGGCCCTGGGGTCGGCGCTGACGCATCCCTGTATCACGACCGACTTCAGCGAATCGCAGGTTGAGCTGGTCACGGGCGTTCACATCAGTGTGCAGGCCGCCCTGGACGAGCTGACGCAAGTCCACCAGTTCACTTACCGCAGCATGCAGGCGCTGGGCGACGAGATGTTGTGGGTATCCAGCATGCCCTGCGATTTGCCGACGGATGAAACCATTCCGGTGGCCCGTTTTGGCTCGTCCAACGTGGGCCGCGCCAAAAGCGTGTATCGCCTGGGTCTGTCGCACCGCTACGGGCGGCGCATGC
This sequence comes from Polaromonas sp. YR568, assembly GCA_945860515.1. Classification (GTDB taxonomy): domain Bacteria; phylum Pseudomonadota; class Gammaproteobacteria; order Burkholderiales; family Burkholderiaceae_C; genus Polaromonas. The sequence continues at coordinate 7,291 of CAMARI010000112.1, read as the reverse complement.
AAACCATTTCTGGCATTCATTACAACTGGTCTTTCCCGGGCGTCACAAGCGAGCAGTATTTTGCGCAGATTCGCAACTTTCGCCGCCAGTCGTTTTTGTTGCTGTACCTGTTTGGCGCGTCGCCTGCCGTGTGTTCGACCTTTGTGGCCGGCAGGCAACATGAGCTGCAGCAACTGAGCCCGAGCACCATGTACATGCCCTTCGGTACGTCGCTGCGCATGGGCCGGCTGGGCTACCAGAGCGACGCACAGGCGTCTTTGGCCGTCAGTTACAACAGCCTGGAAGGTTACGCCGCTTCGCTGCAAGACGCCTTGACACGGCCTTATGCAGCGTACGAAAAAGTAGGTATTCAAAACCCAGGTGGCGACTACAACCAGCTGGGCACGACGCTGCTGCAAATTGAAAACGAGTTTTACGGCACCATTCGGCCCAAACGCGTGATCTTCTCCGGCGAGCGGCCCCTGCACGCCCTGCGTGAGCGGGGGGTTGAATACATCGAAGTGCGTTTGATGGACCTGAACCCGTTCGAGCCCGCTGGCATCAGCACGCAGACCATGCGGTTTTTAGACGTGTTTTTGCTGCACTGTTTGACAAACGCCAGCGCGCCTGACAGCCCGGAAGAAATCGCTGCGCTGGCGCGCAACCAGCACCGCACCGCTGCCCGTGGGCGTGAACCTGGTTTGACATTGGAGCGCGGTAGTCAAGAAGTGCTGCTGACCGACTGGGGGCATCAGATCGTTGCCGAGTGCGCGCCGATAGCGGCTGCGCTGGACGCCGCGCACGGTACATCAGACTACAGTGCCGCGTTGGCAGCCGCCAAGGCAGGTTTGAACGATGCCAGCACCTTGCCATCAGCGCAAGTTCTTGCTGCCATGGCCAAAGACCATGACAACTCCTTCATCAAGTTTGTGCGCGCACAGTCTGAAAAAACCATGGCTTACTTTCAAGCGCTGCCATTTTCCAGCGAGCAGCACGCCCACTTCACCCAGCTTAGCCAGCAGTCGATGGTGGATCAAAAGAAGATAGAAGCGCTCGATAGCATGCCGTTTGAGATGTACCGCGAGCAGTATGTGTCTGCCGAGCGGCTAAATGCTCCCAAAAAGGCTGAAGTCGCAGCTGTTTTAAGCGCCTAAAAGGCCTGCAGCCCTGAGATTATTGGGCTTTACGCTATCTTATTGATAGTCACTTGGCTGCCATGCGCCGCCGAGCGTACAGCCCTACAAACGCCAAACCCAGCACCAGTGCAAACCAGCCAACCGCTGCTGACTTGGCAACGATGCCTTGCATGCCGGGCGAGGTGATGAAGTAGGGCGAGATCACTACGCCCAAGCCGATCAGAATGCACAAAATGCCCTTGATGGCCAGCTCGTTGTTGGCTTGGGTGTTGAGCTTTTTGCTCGGTTGTTGCGTCGGTGCTTGGGGCAGGGGCATGGTGCAGGCGATTGATGAAAAGTAAGGCAACCGATAATACGTTCTAGCAACGAAAGATTTCGAACAATGGCGATTCAGTGGTTTCCAGGGCATATGTATCTGACGCAAAAGGCGATCAGTGAACGCATCAAAGAAATTGATGTGGTCATCGAGCTGCTGGACGCGCGCCTGCCCGGCTCAAGCGCTAACCCCAAGCTGGCGGAACTGACGGCGTCGCGCCCTACGCTGAAGGTGCTGAACAAGCAAGACTTAGCCGACCCGCTGGTGACCGCACTGTGGCTGACACACTACAACGCGCTGCCCAGCACCCGGGCCATTGAACTTGATGCGAGCGAAACTGCACCCGCCCGCAAGCTGATAGACGCCTGCCATGCGCTGGCACCGCTGCGCGGCAGCATGGTCAAGCCGATGCGGGTGCTGATTTGCGGCATTCCCAACGTTGGCAAATCAACCTTGATCAACACCCTGACGGGCAAGCGCGCTACCAAAACCGGGGACGAGGCAGGCATCACCAAAATCGAGCAGCGCATTGTGCTGGCGGACGGGTTTTATTTGTGGGACACGCCGGGCATGCTGTGGCCGCGCATCATCGTGGCGCAAAGCGGCTACAACCTGGCCGCCAGCGGTGCGATTGGCCGCAATGCGTTCAGTGAAGAAGAAGTTGCGCTTGAACTGTTGAATCTGCTGATCAAAAAATACCCGGCTGCGCTGACGGATCGCTACAAAGTCGACCTTACGCCCGAATCCACCGACGAAACAGTGCTGGAAGACATTGGACGCAAACGCGGCGCGGTGCTGAGCAAAGGGCGCATCAACCTGCAAAAAGCGGCCGAAATTGTGATTTACGAGTTTCGCCAAAGCGCGTTGGGCCGCATCACACTCGAAACACCCGACGAATTTGCCAGTTGGCTGACTGCGGGGCAGTTGCTGGATGCCGAGCGGCAGGTGAAAAAAGACGCGATTCAAACCAATCGGCTGATCAAACTCAAGAAAATCCCCAGGCCCGATAGGCGCACTGCCGCCAACAAACCATCGGCTTGAGCCATAAAAAAGGCTGCCAGCTGGCAGCCTTTTGTGTGTCCATCAGTGCCTAGGTTTTAAAACTTGTAGCCGATTTGAAAAGAATAAGCATTCGGGTCGAGCTTGACATCAATCGTTTGACCGGTGCTCAAGCTGCCCCGGGTACTGAGAAATGTTTTGCTATAAGCCGCCTCAACGTACCATTTTGGGTTGATGTTGAAAATGCCGCCGACCTGGATGGTGGGGGCCAATTTCGACTGAAATGAAACGCCCGTGCCTGTGCCGCCCGGGTTGGTAATGGCCGTCAGCAAGCCCGTGCCGTTGCTGCTGTAGAACTTCACGTAGGACGCACCAGCACCGATGTATGGGCGAAACGCAGCATTTGCGTCCATGAATCGGTATTGTCCAACCACAGTGATTGGCAAGGCCTTGGTGTCAGCGATTTTGCCGACGCCAGCGATGGCTCCCGCGCCGTTGATGTCATGCTTGAAGCCAAAACCAATCGGCACATGCACGGCGATATTGTCCGTCACCATGTAATTGACAGCGCCGGTCAGCTGCGAGTTGCTGTTGATATCCACTTTGGTGCCGGGCAGGCTGGGCGCGCTCAGGCTGCCGCTGCCGACCGAAAGGGAGATTTGCGTCGCGCCAATCGATGCGCTGAAACTGCCGGCTTTTTGCGCCATCGCCAAGCCGCAGCCAGACGCTGCCACCAGCGCCACAAGTGAAAGATGAAGTGTTTTCATGAATGAGTTTCCTTGAGTTGTTGGCGTTACTGCCAGCCAGCTGTGGCCATGTTTTTGGCGACAAACTGCGCCAGCAACTGGTTGCCAAAGGGTGAGAGGTGCACATCATCAGCAAACAAATATTTGCTGGTGTCGCCAGCAACCGTGCTGGCTGCCGTGCAGGTCAAAGAGCTGCCACCCAAGGGATTGGCGGGCGACGTCGTGCTGCAAGCGCGTGCGGTGACGTTGCTCAGTGTGTACTGTCCGGGGTTGGCCACCTGGTCACGAGCTTGGGTGTAGGCGTCGACGACGATGACACCCGGTTTGCCAGCCAGGCCTGCGCTCAGCGTGCTGTTGAAGGTGGTCACCATGGTGTTGATCAAGCCCCGGATTGCTGGGTCAAGCGTGACTGCAAACGGTGTTTGGCTCACATCAGGCAGGTTCACAACGGCCACGTACTTGGCCCCTTTGGCAAGCACCTGGGTATTGACCAGCGCTGCTAATTCAGTAGCGGCTTGCGCCATACCAGCAACAGCTGCCTGCTGAGCTGCACCTGCCGCGGCCAGGCCGCCTGCGGCCACGCTGGCTTGCACGCCTGCAGACCAGCCGGCAAACTGCGCCGCGCCCACAGCACCCGCACCGCCAGCAGCGGCGCTGGACACGCCATTGAGGTTCATGAAGATGTCATTGCCACCTGCCAAGACGGTGACCAGCTCCTTGCCGCTGTACGCGCCACCAGCGTTAGCCAAGTGGTTCGCGATCTGACTCGCTACGGGCAGTGCCATCACACCCAGACCCGCAGCGCTTGCTGCAGCTTGCCCGGCTTGCGCTGCGGTGCCGCCAGCGGCCAGCGTGGCTTGAAACACGCCTTGCTGTATGGCAATGCTGCTGGGACCGGCTGGGTTGGTCACGCGTGAGCTGCCCTGTGCGTAGTTGCGGCAGGCGCTGAAGTTTTGCACCGGTACGGCGGTGATGCCTGGAATAATGCTCAGCAAGCCGGTTTGCGCTGAGCAAGGTGTGGCCAGCTTGAATTGCGCAGCGATGGACTCCGTCCAGTTTTTGGCTGTGGGGGAATTGACAGTCCACTGACCGCCGCCAAGCGCTGCAATGGCGCCCACCTTGAAACTGCCTATATCGCTCAGGCTGTCACCAAAGACCACCATCGAGGTAAAACCGGTGCTGTTGCTGCTGGCAGCGGTGCTGCCTCCATCGCCGCAACCCGACAAAATCAATGCCGTACCAAGTGCGCCCAGCGCAAATTTGACCATCCTCATACCAATGCTCCTTATCGTTGTGAAACCGCTTTCGCCTGCCTGCCGTTGATGCGCAAAACAGACCTGGCACAAAAAAGAACGACTGTTCTTTTTATCAGGCCATACTAAGGCAGCTCGGGCGAATAAAGCACGGGGTAACTACCGATTTTCATAAAATTGCAACAAAGTATGGGTGTTGCGAAGCGGCTAAGCGCGCAATACTTCGTGTGTAGTGTTGACAGCCCCTTAGGGCGCGGCGGTCTTGCTAGCACCCGCCGCCAAAAGTCCTGCCACGCAACGCCAAAGAGGTGATGGCTGCCGGTATCCATAACGGCTGGTACTGGCTTCGGTTGAACACTCGACAGTCACTTAACTTTCTATTGCCGACGCTATGTGTTTCGCATCAAGCCGTCTAGCCGCGTGTCCCAGTTGGTGTTGGGCAATATGCTGGCCAGGGCTGAATCGGGCATCGCAAAGGTGCTGCGCATCACCTGCGCCAGCACCGCGCGGTAGTCGTGGTGCGCGGGTAAATCGCGCGCTTCGTTCAGGTTGCCGCGTGCCAGGCCCGTCCACTGGCCGTGCCACTTGCCGCCGTTGACGCGGTTGCCCACCAGCCACATGGCGTTGCCGTAGCCGTGGTCGGTACCGCGGGTGCCATTCTCCGCCGCTGTGCGGCCAAACTCGCTCATCACCACCACCACATCACCAGGCTCAGAAAAGTCTTGCCGCAGTTGTGCCATCGCCAGGCTCAGGTTACCCAGTTTGTTGGCCAGTTGCCCCGTTGCATTGCCCTGGTTGGCGTGTGTGTCCCAGCCGCCTGCTGACAAAAAACCGATCCTAAGATGGCGGTCATTGCGCATCAGCGTGCCCAGGTGCTGCGCGTCCAGCTGTAAGCCGACCGGGTCTGCTGCGCCGTTGCTGGCGGCCAGCATTTGCGCATCTTGGACTTGTGCTGTCGCAGGGGTACCGTCTTTGTCCAAGCGTCTGTCGATGGCCGGGCCCATCTTTTTGCCGTCGATTTCCATTTTCTGCGTGGTCAGCTCTTGGGCGCTTTGCATGCGGCTGCCAGCGCCTTGGCGGAAGGCTTCGCTGAGCTTGTCGTTGCCTGCATACAAGTCCATCAGCGCTTGTCGGGTTTTATCATTGGCCAGTACGCCGGTGCGCTGAGCGGCCTGGCCGCGCGGGATGAGTTTGACGGGCGCGTCACCGGCCAAAATGGCTGGGTTGGCCTCGCCGACGCCGATGGCTGTTGTCAGTGTTTTGCTGTTGCTGCTGGCAGCTTTGTTCAACCAGCCAGGAGCCGCGCTGGTCTTGCCTCGTTGGCCAATTTCCATTTCATACTGGGCGTCAAAATGTGACCGGTTCGGAGCTGGCAAGCCTGCGCTGGGGACAAAGCTGAGCACGCCCTGTTGCCACAGCGGCAACACGGGCGCGAGGGCTGGGTGCAGCGCAAAAGTGTTGTCGAGTCTGAGCGCTGTTTTTGCGGTTCCGTCTGGCGCAGCAACCGCGATGTTGGGCCGGCTGGCGTGGTAGTCGGCGTCGGCATACGGTACAAAGGCTGACAGGCCGTCATACGCGCCGCGCAGCAGCACCACCACCAAGCGGCCCGTGCCCGTAGTGCCAGGCAGTGCCCCCTGCGCCCACAGGCGCGAGCTGCTGCCTGTCAGGGCGATGCTGGACGCCAGCAACAGGCGGCGGCGTGAAAGTTGTGCGGTTTGCATGATCTGTCCTTTGGCTTATTTGTTCATGAAGTCAGGGCTGGCCAGCATCAGGCCGCTGCGGGTGGCGGGTTGCTCACGGGTAATGCGGTTCAAACTGGCAGCACTGAAAAAGGGCTGCAAATAGGTCGGCTCATGGATCCGGCCGCCCAGCGTCATGGCGTAGTCGGCGCGGCGCGTCAGCGCCTCTGGGGCCAGCCAGGTGGCGGCATCGGTTTTGTAGCCGTCAGGTGTTTGCCAGCCGTGCAGTGGCTGGCCCGCTTGCGCTAAAAAGCCCAGCGTCAGTTGGATCTCGCGACGCTCTTGGACACCGCCGCCGGCTGTTAATGCAGAGCAAGCAAAGTCCAGCGGCGTTTTGAACAGCGTGTGGTCAGCCCGCCAAAATTCGGCTGACTCGACCAGCGTGCGCATGACTGCCCGCATATCGCCCTGGCTACGGGTAAAGGTGTCGGCCAGCTGGTCAACCACTGTTTGCGGCGGCTTGTCTGATACAAAAGTGGTAGCAAGGCGCAGGGCAATGCGCTTGGCAGTGGCTGGGTGACGCGCCAGCATGCGAATCGCGTCTTCGCCTTCTCGTATGCCGTTGTTGTTAAAGGTGCGGCCCAACAGCGTTTTGCTACCGCTGTCGTGCAGGCGCTCAGCAAATCTGAAGCCTTCGCCCAGCTGAACACCGACTGTCCAGCCCGTCAAGATACGGGCCAGCTCACGCACATCGTTTTGGCTATAGCCGGCGTTAACACCCAGGGTGTGCAGCTCCATCAGCTCGCGTGCGTAGTTTTCATTCAAGCCGCGCACATTGCTTTGTGCCTGGTCTAAATAAAACAGCATGGCTGGGTGGCGGGCACTGGCCAGCAGCAGGTCTTCAAACTTTCCCAGCGCGTTGGCGCGAATCACATTGACAAGGTAGTGACCGACAAACGGCCGCACCGGGCCTTTGCCTGCAAAAACATTCAGGTGGTTAAACCAGAACTCTGTCATTCGGGCCAGCAAAGGGTTTTCAAGCGAAGGGTCGCTACATGCCATCAATCGCCATGCATTCGCCGTTTGCAACATGTCGCGGCTAAAACCCAGCGCGCCTGTGGTGTCATCTGCCATGGCTAACGCGCCTGCCGCAGGGGCTTTGATGTTTTTGCGCGCCTCGCGC
>CAMARI010000111.1 GCA_945860515.1 Polaromonas sp. YR568 | reverse complement strand
CCATCGAGCGAGCGCACCAGAGCCAGCTCTTTGCTTCCGACGACGTGGCGGAGGGTTTGAAATCCTTTCTTGAAAAACGCCCCGCTAATTTCACCGGAAAATAAAGGTAGAAAAGACTTCTATGAGCTATGAATTCATTGATCTGACGCAGGATAACGGCGTCGCTGTGCTGCGGCTGAACCGACCGGACAACCTCAATTCGTGGCACCAGCAGATGCGCGCCGAATTGCGCGATGCTGTCGCACAACTGGTTGCCGACGACGCCTTGAGGGTTGTCGTGATCACCGGAACGGGCCGTGCGTTTTCCGCCGGGGAAGACGTGCGGGGCATGAAAGGCCTGGCAGACATTGGCACCCGCGGCTTTCGGCGCGTTGTTCGCGACATCCACAACGTGTTCGACGAGGTTGAGGCGATCGAGGTCCCCGTCATCGCCGCTATCAACGGCGTCGCTGCGGGCGGTGGTTTGGAATTGGCCTTGTCCTGCGATTTCCGGTTTGCTTCGACCACGGCCAAGCTTGGTTTGCCCGAGAACAATGTCGGCCTGATCCCGGGCTCGGGCGGCTGTTCGCGCCTGGTGCGGCAGGTCGGCCTGTCTACCGCCAAACGTCTGGTGATGACCGGCGAGATGATCTCGGCCGAGCGTGCGCTGCACTATCGCTTGGTCGATGAGGTGTTTGAGCCCGAGCGGCTCATGGACGAGGCGATGGCGCTGGCCCGAAAGTTGGCCGCCAAGGCACCGCAGGCGCTCGGTATTGCCAAGGTCGTGCTCAACAATTGCGCCAGGGTTGACCCCGACACGGCGCGCAACTTCGAGCGACTGGGTCAAAGCATCCTCAAAAAGACCGAGGATCACCTCGAAGGCGCGCGTGCATTTGTGGAAAAGCGTCCACCGCAATTCACAGGGCGTTGAGCCGCGCAGGCTTGCAGGATGCAGAAATGAGCATGTCTCCCGAATGGCACCCCGCGATCGCTGTGAGTGAGTTGTCGCCAGACGGCGTTCACCCCGCTATCGTGGGCCAGCACAAGCTCATCGTTCTGCGGGCCGATGGGCAGGCAGTTGCCTACCGTGATGCTTGCCCGCACGAGGGATTTCCAATGAGCAAGAACGCAGAGCGGCAGGACTTTGTGCTGGTCTGTAACAAGCACCTGTGGGAGTTCGAGGCTGCGACCGGCGAGTACATCAGTCGCACCCCCCGGCCAGAGTGCAACCTCAAGCGCTATCCAACGCGTGAAGTCAACGGCATGGTCGAAGTCGATATCAGCGCGGTGCCCTTAACTTGAAGCGCTGAATCTTGCCCGTGGCGGTCTTGGGCAACTCGCCCACAAATTCAATCCAGCGTGGGTATTTGTAAGGGGCCAGGTGCTGTTTGACGTGGGCCTTCAGCGCATCGGCGGTCGCGCTCTGGCCTGATTTCAACACCACATAGGCCTTGGGTTTGACCAGCTCGTCGTCGTCCTGCACGCCAATCACGGCAACTTCCAGCACCGCCGGGTGGGTCATCAGGCAGGCTTCGACCTCGAACGGCGACACGTATATGCCGCCGACCTTGAGCATGTCGTCGCTGCGGCCGCCGTAGGTGTAGTAGCCATCTGCGTCAAGGGTGTATTTGTCGCCGCTTTTGGTCCAGTCGCCGGCAAAGGTGGCTTTTGTCTTGGCGCGGTTGTTCCAGTACATGATGGCCGATGTGGGGCCGCTGATGTGCAGCTCGCCTATTTCGCCGACCGCGCAGTCTTTGCCGTCGTCGCTGACGATTCGCAGCTGATAGCCGGGCACGGCCTGGCCGGTGGTGCCATAGCGCACCGCACCGGGCCGGTTGCTCAAGAAAATGTGCAGCATTTCAGTCGAACCAATGCCGTCCAGAATCTCCACCCCATAGGCTGCGGTGAACTTTTTACCAATCTCGGCGGGCAAGGCTTCACCCGCGCTAGTGCACACGCGAAGCGCGACGTCCGCCTTGGTCGGACGGGCCGGGTCGGCCAACAGCGCGGCATACAGGGTGGGTACGCCATAAAAAATGGTCGGTTTCAAGCGTTTCAGGACATCAAACACGTCTATCGGGGTGGGCCGCGCCGGCAGCAGCACGGCGGTGGCGCCAACGGCCATCGGAAACGTCAGCGCGTTGCCCAAGCCGTAGGCAAAAAACAGCTTGGCGGCAGAAAACACCACGTCGGAATGCCGGATGCCCAGCACGCCGCGCCCATACAGCTCGGCGGTTTGAATCAAATGGCTGTGCAGGTGCACTGTGCCCTTGGGCATGCCAGTGGAGCCGCTTGAATAGAGCCAGAAACAGGCATCGTCAGCGCAGGTGTCGGCAATTTCGATGGCTATGGTTTCAGGAGCTTCTAGCCTATTAATCCATTGGGCTAGAGGCACAATGGATGGGTAATTCGAGGCCAAATGGGTGTTTGTGGGCAGCGATTTGACTTCGCCAACCGTCACCACCGTTTTGAGGCTGTCAATGTTGCCGAACAGGGGTTCAAAAGCAGGCAGCAGCACGCCGGACACCACCAAGCCTTGCGCTTTGGCGTCGCGCAGCATGAAGTCGAAATCAGCCGTCATCAGCAGCGTGTTGGCCGCTACCGGCACCACGCCCGCCAATATGCAGCCCAGAAACACCACAGGCCAGTCGGGCGTGTCCAGTACCGCCACCAGAACCCGGCTTTCAGGCGCAAAGCCGTGCGTGCGCAGGGCATTGGCAAACTGGTGCGACTGGCGGGTCAGCTCGCCATAGCTGAGGGTGTCGCCGCTGATGGCGTTGATGAAGGCGGTTTTGTCAGGCCAGGCAGCGTTGCGCGCCAGCAGGTCATGGGCAGCGTTATAGCGGCGCGGGATGGTGACAAGAGGCGGTTGTGCGCGGTGGTCGGCCTGGCTGAGTTGCATGGGTGTGTCCGATGATTATTTTTAATTGCTATTATGTTTATAGCGCATAGCGTATATTTCAATTGGGCTACAGGCCAATTCGATCACTAAAAACTCTTTGTGAAGCGTTCCAAGCGTTTTAAGCGTTTTTAGGCCGCTGCCGTGCCCTGCAGCGCATCTGCCAGCCACTGCCTGCACCAGGCGGTGCCTTCTTCTTCGGGCATGGTGCCGGTGCTGGCGTCGTGGCAATACACCTCGCCCAGACGTTGCGCGCCCAGGTCGGCCAAGCGCTCGTCGAATTTTTTACCGCCAAAGCAGAAGGTTTGCAGGTAGGTTCGGTCACCCAAAGCAATCACGCCGTATTTGACGTGCCCCAAAAACTGCGGCTGGGCCGCCATGGATTCATACAGCGCTCGGGCGTTGTCTGGCACATCGCCTTGGCCGTAGGTGGATATGCAGATGAGATATAGCGCATCTTTGGCGTTTTCGGCACTGAAAGCACTGATGTCCAGGCCATCCATCAATTCGATCTGAATGTCATCGATCAAGTCAGCGCAATCCATCTGAATGGCCTGTGCGACATAGTCAGCGGTGCTGGTCATGGTACCTACCAGTATTTTGAGCTTCATTTTCGAGTCCTCATAAAAAATGCAATAAACTGCTTGACGTCTTCATTTCGTGAAGTATACTGCAATTCATGAACACCGCCACCAGTATTAACGAGCATGATGCCAAAGCCCCTCAGGCCACCCTGGCTGAGCTGGGTGCCCGCGTGCGCGCCTGGCGAGCACGTCGCGGCATGACGCGCAAGGCGCTCGCGGCTGATTCGGGTTTGAGCGAGCGTTTTCTGGCCGATGTCGAAGGTGGCAAAGGCAATGTGTCCATCAATTCATTAGAAGCTGCGGCCCGGGCTTTCAACATCAGCCTGATTGACCTGCTGCAAGACGCGCCCAGGCCAGCACTGGCCCGCGCCCAGGGTCTGCTGTCGCGTCTTGACGATGCACAGCTTGACCAGGCCTACAGCCTGCTAGGCAGCACCTTTGGCCTGGGTGATACACAAGGGCGTGAACAACGCGTTGCACTGATTGGCCTGCGCGGTGCGGGCAAGTCAACCCTGGGTGCGCAACTGGCCACACAGCGCGGCGTGCCATTCATTGAGCTGGACCGGGAAATCGAACGCGAAGCCGGGACCAGCATGAACGAAATTTTGTTGCTGCATGGGCAGGCCGGTTACCGCCGCTACGAGCGGCGTGCTCTTTTGAGGATTGCTGAAGACCACCCCGAAGGCGTGGTGATGACCACCGGCGGCAGCATTGTCAGTGAGCGAGAAACCTTTGACCTGCTGCAAAGCCGGTTTTACTGTGTCTGGCTCAAAGCCAGCCCCGAAGAGCACATGGCCCGTGTGGTCGCGCAGGGCGATATGCGGCCCTTTGATGCCAGCGGCGCCAGCCACGAAGCACTTGACGACTTGCGCCGCATTTTGTCCAGCCGCGAGGCGCTCTATGCCCGGGCTGACGCGGTGGTTGACACAGCCGCCCGCACCGTGAAACAAAGCATGACAGACCTTCAACGAGCCGTTCCCCAATAACTGATCAGGAGACCACATGAACGCAATGACAGAACCCCTTTTGTTCAAACAAACCATTGAAGGTGTCGAGCGAGAGCTGGTCAGCTTTGCCACCCACCCGGCCAAGTACCAGCACTGGACGCTGGACGTGAACGGCGATGTGGCTAAACTCAAGCTCGACATCAATGAAGACGGCGGCATCAGGCCGGGTTACAAGCTCAAACTGAACAGCTACGACCTGGGCGTGGACATTGAGCTGCACGACGCCATCAACCGCATCCGCTTTGAACACCCTGCCGTCAAGGTGGTGGTGTTTGAGTCGGGCAAAGAAAAAATCTGGTGCTCGGGCGCCAACATTTACATGCTGGGCTTGTCAACGCACGGCTGGAAGGTGAACTTTTGCAAGTTCACCAACGAGACCCGCAACGGCCTGGAAGACTCGTCCAACCACGATGGCCTGAAAGCCATTGCCTCTGTGACCGGCGCCTGCGCGGGTGGCGGCTACGAGCTGGCCCTGGCCTGCGACCGCATCATCATGGTCGATGACCGCAGCTCCACCGTCAGTCTGCCCGAAGTACCGCTGCTGGGCGTGTTGCCCGGCACTGGCGGCCTGACCCGCGTGACCGACAAGCGCAAGGTGCGCCGTGACCTGGCCGATATTTTCAGCCTGACCTCAGAAGGTGTACGCGCTGACCGCGCCAAAGACTGGAAGCTGATTGACGCACACGCCAAGCCGCAAGCCTTTGGCCAGCTGCTTGCTGCTGAAATTGAAGCATTGAAGGCAACATCCACAAGGGCTTCGGGCACCAAAGGCATCGAGCTGATAGCCTTGAAACCACTGATTGACGACGCCGGCTACCACTACAGTCTGGTGGATGCGCAGGTCGACCGCAGTCGCCGGATTGCCACGCTGATTGTCAAAGCCCCCAGCGCCGCCATCGAATCCACCCCCGAAACCATTGAGGCCGCCGGTGCCAATTGGTACCCGCTCAAACTGCAACGCGAACTGGACGACGCGATTTTGAACCTGCGCACCAACGAGCTGGAAGTCGGCACCTGGGTCATTCGCACCCAGGGCGATGCGGCCCAGGTCATGAAGATGGACCAGGTACTGGCCACGCTGAAAGACCACTGGCTGGTCAAAGAAACCATAGGCGCGCTGCGCCGCACGCTGGCCCGGCTTGACGTGACCAGTCGGTCTTTGATCGCGCTGGTTGATTCCGGCTCTTGCTTTGCCGGCACGTTTTATGAACTGGCGCTGGCATGCGACCGTATCTACATGCTGGACCTGCCCGACTCACCAGACGCCGCACCTGCCTTGCAACTGAGCCCGGCCAACTTTGGCTGGTTCCCGGCGGTCAACAAGCTGACCCGTCTGCAAACCCGGTTTTATGAAGACGACGCCACCATTGCACAGCTGCAAAACCTGGGCGACAGCGCCTTGCGCGCCGACCAGGCGCTGGCCCTTGGCCTGGTCACGCTGACGCCTGACGACATCGACTGGGAAGACGAAATCCGCATCATGCTGGAAGAGCGAGCCAGCATGTCGCCCGACGCGATGACGGGTCTGGAAGCATCGCTGCGCTTTCCTGGAAAAGAGACGATGGAAACACGAATTTTTGGCCGCTTGTCTGCCTGGCAGAACTGGATTTTTATTCGCCCCAATGCGGTGGGCGAAGAGGGCGCTTTGAAACTTTTCGGAACTGGTAAAAAAGCCAAATTCGATTGGAAAAGGGTCTAACCCCCTGAAGCGCCTTTGGCGCCTCCCCCCAGGGGGCGGCCTCTGTGGCCCGGCGAAGCCGGTTCCACGCCGCCACTTGGATTGAACCTGACTACTATTTCGCAAGTTACTTTTTGATAAGGAAATGACATGAGCAACATCGACCTGCAAGCATTGATCCCCAACAACGTCCACCTCGGTGAAAACCGCCAGCTCCAGCGCGCGCTGGAACACTGGCAACCCGCTTTTTTAAACTGGTGGGAAGAAATGGGCCCGTCCGACTTCAAGGCCAAAGAAGTCTATCTGCGCACCGCTGTGGGTGTTGACGCATCGGGCTGGGCCAGCTACGGCTACACGCCCATGCCCGACTACCGTTGGGGCATCTTTTTGGCAGACAAAGAAGAAGGCCGCAAGATTGGTTTTGGTGACCACATGGGCCAGGACGTGTGGCAAGAAGTGCCGGGCGAATACCGCTCCACCTTCCGCCGCATGATCGTCACCCAAGGCGACACCGAGCCCGCCTCGGTTGAGCAGCAGCGCTTGCTGGGCCACACCGCGCCCAGCTTGTACGACCTGCGCAACCTGTTTCAGGTCAACGTCGAAGAAGGCCGCCATTTGTGGGCCATGGTGTATTTGCTGCACGCGCATTTTGGCCGCGATGGCCGCGAAGAAGCCGAAGAGCTGTTGATGCGCCACAGCGGCGACGCCGACAAGCCGCGTATTTTGGGCACCTTCAACGAGCCGATGGACAACTGGCTGAGCTTTTTCATGTTCACCTACTTCACCGACCGCGATGGCAAGTTCCAGCTCAAGAGCTTTGCCGAAAGCGCCTTTGACCCGCTGGCCCGCACCACCCGCTTCATGCTGACCGAAGAAGCGCACCACATGTTTGTGGGTGAGACAGGCATTGGCCGCGTCATTCGCCGCACGCTGGAGGTGATGAAAGAGCTCGACACAGCAGACACCGCCACGCTGCGCAAGGCCGGTGTGATCGACCTGCCGACGGTGCAGAAATTCATGAATTTCTGGTTCACGTCGTCACTCGATCTGTTCGGCTCCGAGTCATCGAGCAACGCCGCCAACGCCTTTGCCAACGGCATCAAAGGCCGCCCCGACGAAGCCAAGTTTGCAGACCACCTGGAACTCGACACCGAAATGACCATTTGCGTGCCAGACGGCATGGGCGGCATGAAAAACGAGTCGATTTCCACCCGTGTGGGCATGAACGAAACCACCCGCCTTGAATACGTCAAAGACTGCAACGTGGGCCTGACCCGCTGGAACATGGGCATCAAGCGGGCCGGGGTTGATTTTGTGTTCGAGCTGCCATCGACCCGCTTTCGCCGCAACGTCGGCAGCTGGGCCGGCGTGCACACCGACCCCAAAGGCACACCGATCACCGCCGCCGAGTTTGAAGCGAAAAAAGACAACTGGCTGCCCAATGACGCCGACAAAGCATTCGTTCACACCCTCATGCAACGCGTCACCGAGCCCGGCAAGATGGCCGGCTGGATAGCCCCACCCGACCGCGGCATCAATGCCAATCCGGTTGAATACCAGTATGTGAAGTTGTGATCGCCGCGAAAATTTACGCGCTATAATGCAAAGCTTGTCGGAGTGTGGCGCAGTCTGGTAGCGCACCTGGTTTGGGACCAGGGGGTCCAAGGTTCGAATCCTTGTACTCCGACCAAAAAAACTAAAAAAAGCTCACGCGATGTGGGCTTTTTTTACATCTGCTGCGTGGTTTTAGCGATCTCCAGCATGTCGTAGATATTTCTGCCCGTAGCTCAGTTGGATAGAGCATCAGCCTTCTAAGCTGAGGGTCGGGGGTTCGATCCCCTCCGGGCAGACCAATTCATCCCCTCAGGTAGTCTCACAACATCTCAAAACCCGCATGCTTAAAGGCTTGGCGGGTTTTTTTGCCTCAAGTGGAATCATGGACTAACAGTCGTTCAACGGCTCGCTTTTTGGTGGCAAATTTGCTACCATCACAGCATGCGTGTTGTGACCGATACCAACGTTTTTGTGGGTGCTTGCCTTGGAGTGGGAGCGTCCAATGGGGTGATTCGGGCTTGTTTGGAGCGCCGGGTAGTGCCGCTCATGGGTGAAACCTTGTTCAGGGAGTTTGAGGCGGTACTGGCGTGTGATGCCCTGTTCGCTAACAGCCGCTTGAACGCGCAAGAGCGTAGCGCCTTGCTGGACAGCTACCTGGCGCTGTGCGAGTGGACGCGTGTTTACTTTTTGTGGCGCCCCAATTTGCAAGATGAATCGGACAATAATTTGATAGAACTTGCCGTGGCGGGTGACGCTGACGCTATCGTCACCCGCAATTTGCGGGACTTGCAAGGTACCCAGTTGCGTTTTGGCGCATTGCGGGTGATTTCACCCGAAGACTTTTTGAAGGAGCTTTTGACATGACCGCCCTGACCGTACGCCTGCCTGACGAAAAACACCGCCGCCTCAAAGCTCTGGCCAAGAGCCGTGGCACGCCATTGAACCGTCTGATCGACGACATGACCACGGTCATGCTGGCTGAGTTTGATGCCGAAACGCGTTTTCAGTTACGTGCCGCCCGGGGCGCCGGGCAGGAGGCGATGGGCCTGAAGTTGTTGGACAAAGCCATGCTGTCTTAGCCTTTGGGCGCAAGAGCACAATCCAAGCAGGACAGTTTTAGTCAAAGAGATGAATCAAAGTCACACACTGAAGTGACGCACCAGAGACCCTGTAAGCCGCTCTGGGCTTGGAAACCGCATGGATGTTGGGTTTCTAGACAATAAGGTGACGAGCCTTGACCCCGGCACTGACTCCACAGTTAGGGCTGCTTGGTTCCCCACCTGACCCGGTTGGCCGCTTTACCATGCGGGAAGGCTCGTCGAGGTCGATTGTAGGTGATTCGCCACTTTAGAATTTGTCCATGTCTTATCTTGTCCTGGCCCGCAAATACCGCCCAAAAAACTTCTCTGAAATGGTCGGGCAGTCGCATGTGGTGCAGGCCTTGGGCAATGCCTTGACCACCCAGCGTTTGCACCATGCCTACCTGTTCACGGGCACACGGGGC
>CAMARI010000110.1 GCA_945860515.1 Polaromonas sp. YR568 | reverse complement strand
TTTTTGACGTAGTCGGCGTGGCCTGGGCAATCGACGTGGGCGTAGTGGCGGTTGGCGGTCTCGTACTCAACGTGGGCGGTGTTGATGGTGATGCCGCGTGCCTTTTCTTCTGGGGCTGCGTCAATTTGGTCGTAGCCTTTGGCTTCGCCACCGAACTTGGCTGCCAACACGGTGGTGATTGCTGCGGTCAAGGTGGTCTTGCCGTGGTCAACGTGGCCAATCGTGCCGACGTTGACGTGCGGTTTGGTCCGCTCAAATTTGCCTTTTGCCATTTCAAATACTCCAATAAAAAGAACGTGCCCGTGACAGGTTTAATGTTTGCATGTCGTCACTGGTTCCATCGCCACGGGCAGCGTTGGGTGCGAAATCGCAGACAGGTTTTTTACTTGGCGCGCGCTGCCATGATGGCTTCAGACACGTTACGCGGGGCTTCCGAATAGTGTTTGAACTCCATCGTGTAGGTTGCACGGCCTTGCGACATCGAACGCAGGGTGGTTGAATAGCCAAACATTTCCGACAGCGGCACTTCTGCTTTGATGGCTTTGCCGCCACCGACCATGTCTTCCATGCCCTGCACCATGCCGCGACGTGAGGACAGGTCGCCCATCACGTTGCCGGCGTAGTCTTCGGGCGTTTCAACTTCAACCGCCATCATGGGCTCCAGAATCACCGGACCCGCCTTGCGGCAGCCTTCTTTGAAGCCAAAAATCGCAGCCATTTTGAAGGCCATTTCGTTCGAGTCAACGTCGTGGTAGGAGCCGAAATGCAGCGTGACTTTGACGTCAACCACTGGGTAACCCGCCAGCACGCCGGAAGTCACGGCTTCATGGATGCCCTTTTCGACCGCAGGAATGTATTCGCGCGGTACGGTTCCGCCCTTGATGTTGTCAATGAACTCGATGCCCTTGCCCATTTCGTTGGGCTCAATTTTGAGCACCACGTGGCCGTACTGGCCCTTACCGCCGGACTGGCGAACAAACTTGCCTTCAGCGTCTTCAATCGTCTTGCGAATCGTTTCGCGGTAAGCCACTTGAGGCTTGCCGACGTTGGCTTCCACACCAAATTCACGCTTCATGCGGTCCACAATGATTTCCAGATGCAACTCGCCCATGCCGGCAATCAAC
This sequence comes from Polaromonas sp. YR568, assembly GCA_945860515.1. Classification (GTDB taxonomy): domain Bacteria; phylum Pseudomonadota; class Gammaproteobacteria; order Burkholderiales; family Burkholderiaceae_C; genus Polaromonas. The sequence goes on along the minus strand of CAMARI010000110.1, from coordinate 8,206 downwards.
GTCTGACCAGACTCTTCGTCGGTCTTGACGCGGAACGATGGATCTTCCTGGGCCAGACGCTGCAGAGCAATGCCCATTTTTTCCTGGTCAACCTTGGTTTTAGGCTCCACCGCCTGGGTGATCACAGGCTCAGGGAACACCATGCGCTCCAGCATCACGATGGCATCCGGATCGCACAGGGTTTCGCCGGTGGTCACGTCTTTCAGGCCCACGCAAGCAGCGATGTCGCCCGCGCGAATTTCGCTGACTTCTTCGCGATTGTTGGCGTGCATTTGAACAATACGGCCGATGCGCTCTTTCTTGCCCTTGATGGGGTTGAAAACGCTGTCGCCTTTTTTCAGCACGCCAGAATAAACGCGTACGAAAGTGAGCTGGCCCACAAACGGGTCAGTCATCAGCTTGAAAGCCAGCGCAGAAAACTTCTCGCCGTCATCGGCTTTGCGGGTAACGGGCGCTTCGTCTTCGTCCATGCCCTTGACAGGTGGAATATCGATCGGCGACGGCATGAATTCAATCACAGCATCCAGCATGCGCTGAACGCCTTTGTTCTTGAAGGCAGAGCCGCAATACATCGGCTGGATTTCGCTGGCGATGGTGCGCGTACGAATGCCAAGCTTGATTTCAGCTTCGGTCAAATCACCTTCTTCAAGGTATTTGTTCATGAATTCTTCAGACGCTTCAGCTGCGGCTTCGACCATCTTCTCGCGCCACTCTTTCGCGAGCTCAACCAGGTCAGCGGGAATCTCGCTGTAGGTAAACAGCATGCCTTGCGAGGCTTCGTCCCAGATGATCGCTTTCATCTTCAGCAGGTCAACCACGCCAGTGAAGTTTTCTTCAGCACCGATAGGGATCACCATGGGCACAGGGCTGGCCTTCAGGCGCAGTTTCATCTGGTCAACGACCTTGAAGAAGTTGGCACCAGTGCGGTCCATCTTGTTCACAAAGGCCAGTCGCGGCACCTTGTATTTGTTGGCCTGACGCCAGACGGTCTCGGACTGGGGCTGCACCCCGCCCACAGCGCAGTACACCATGCAAGCGCCGTCCAGCACGCGCATCGAGCGCTCGACCTCAATCGTGAAGTCAACGTGGCCAGGAGTGTCAATGATGTTGATGCGGTGCTCTGGCAGGGACTTGTCCATGCCTTTCCAGAAGCAGGTGGTCGCAGCAGAAGTGATCGTGATGCCGCGCTCCTGCTCTTGCTCCATCCAGTCCATGGTGGCTGCGCCGTCATGAACTTCACCAATCTTGTGGTTCACACCGGTGTAAAACAAAACACGTTCGGTGGTGGTCGTTTTGCCAGCATCAATGTGGGCAGAAATACCGATGTTGCGGTAGTTTTCAATGGGGGTAGCGCGGGACATAGTTAACTTTCAGTTCGAAGTGACGAACAAAACAAGAGAACAAAAACAGAAACAAACATACTTACGGACGTGCATTGTGTTTCAGGCATGTGACCGAAATATGTTTGCCAGCCAAACCACAGCGGCCTGACTGGCACTCTGAGCAAGCTCAGATCAGAAGCGGAAGTGGCTGAATGCCTTGTTCGCTTCTGCCATGCGGTGAACTTCGTCACGCTTTTTCATGGCGCCGCCACGGCCTTCGGTAGCTTCCATCAGCTCATTGGCCAGACGCAAAGACATGGACTTTTCACCACGCTTTTTGGCAGCTTCTTTCAGCCATCGCATGGCCAAGGCCATACGGCGGACGGGGCGAACCTCAACTGGCACCTGATAGTTGGCACCACCAACGCGGCGGGATTTCACCTCAACCATGGGCTTGATGTTGCCGATGGCCATGTGGAAAGCCTCAAGCGGGTCTTTACCTGGGTTCTTTTTCTCGATGAAATCGAGAGCGCCGTAAATAATGCGTTCAGCGACGGCTTTTTTACCGCCCTGCATGATCACGTTCATGAATTTGGCGAGATCGACATCACCAAATTTCGGATCTGGAAGAATTTCACGTTTAGGGACTTCGCGACGACGTGGCATGTTTTCACCTCTTTGCTTCAGTTGGCATTGCTTTGGACAACACCGCGAGAGTTATCAAAACTCTCACTTACTCGACCCAAAATCGGGTCATGGCTGTTTTTTGCGTTATGCAGAAGGACAACTGCCTTCTTGTTTTTTTGAAAGCTTGTTTTGCTTTGTGTGACTTCAACTAAGAATTACTTGGCTTTTGGCTTCTTCGCGCCGTACTTGGAGCGCGACTGCTTGCGGTCTTTGACGCCTTGCAAGTCGAGTGATCCACGAACGATGTGGTAGCGCACACCGGGCAAGTCCTTGACACGACCGCCACGAACCAACACGACGCTGTGTTCCTGCAGGTTGTGGCCTTCGCCGCCGATGTAGGAAATGATTTCAAACCCGTTGGTCAGTCGCACTTTGGCGACTTTACGCAGAGCGGAGTTTGGCTTTTTAGGCGTCGTGGTGTACACACGTGTGCACACACCGCGGCGCTGCGGAGAGTTCTGCATCGCAGGACTCTTCGACTTGATGGTCTCGACCTCACGGCCTTGACGCACTAGCTGGTTGATGGTTGGCATTTAAAAACGTCCCTAAACGTAATGTTGCGTATATTTAACGTGAAACTCTTCGTTTGTCTTGGTTTGATTTCTCAATCACATCGCGGCCAATTGTCGGATTGGCCGCGAAAACGAATCTCTCTCTGGAATTCCAGAAAAGCCCATGAGTGTAGCAGTTCCGGGTTTTGGTGGCAAATCAGTCGAGTTTGATGCCCAAATCCACGGCCAGCTTGATCCACACCGGCACATCCCGCGACCAGTCTTCACGCGTGTCTTTGAGGTTTTTTGGCTTGTTCGGGATCGCAAACGACTCCCGCAACAAGGCTGCTTTCGGCATGTTTGCACCGTCAACCGCCACCTGCGACAAAGCGCGAAGCACAGCCTCTGGCGTTCCGGCAGGCGCCATCAGCGGCAAGCCGCCTTCCAGCGTGACCAGGCGGCCCTCGATGCCCTGCTGGGTGAGCGTGGGGACCTCAGGCAGTTTGGGGGATCGGTAGGAGCCTGTCACGCCAATGGCTTTGACGCCGCGTGACTGAACCGTGGCAAACGACTGATAACTGCCAACGGCTACCTGCAATTGTCCGCCCGCCACGTCCACCCACATGGGTGATTCCCCCCGGTAGTTGATGGTGACGATCTTGGTGCCTTCATTGCGGTTGGTTTGATCCGCCACCATCTGAGGGTAGGAGCCCGGTGCATAGCTGCCCATGTTGACCGGGTTCTTTTTGGCATAGTCAATCAGCTCGCGCATCGTGTTCACACCAATTTTTTCGGGCACGCCCACCACCAGCGGACCAGACGGGAAGAAGGCCACCGGCACAATATCCTTGTCCAGGTTGTAAGGCAGCTTGCTGTAAAGCACCCGGTTTTGCCAGACGGTGCCTGACGTTGTCATGAGCAGGGTGTAGCCGTCAGCAGGCGACTTGGCCACCGCATCAATCGCAATGATGGCGCCGGCGCCAGGCTTGTTTTCCACAATCGCCTGAATGCCAAACTTGGCCGTCAGCTGCTCGGCATACAGCCGCGCATACGAGTCCGTCAGCCCGCCAGGCGCAAATGCCACGATGATGCGAATCGGCTTGTTGGGCCAAGGTGCGGTTTGCGCCATGGCGCTCTTCAGGGCTGACGGCAACGCCAATGCGCCAGCAGCCAAGCCGCTGGCGGCGATGAGTTGGCGGCGCTGCAATTTGCCCTGTGTGGGTTTGGGGGTGTTCATGTGTTGTCTCCTGGCTATATCGTACGGATTCATCCTAAGCGCAGAAGCTTGATTGCAACATAGGAAAGACACTGAGGGTTTGTCGCTGAGGTGTCTTGCCACCACCTCAAAAATCAACGCGATTGATATGTGAGTTGTCGATTCTTGCGCCCGCGTTCATTGGGTAAAAGTCCCCAATTGACACCAAAACCTACTTGATCCACAACCTCACAGAATCCCAGGCCCGGCCCAGTACGCCCGTTTCTTCTACCGCCTCCAGCGCATACAAGGGCGCTTCTGCCACCACCGCCGGGTTGTCGGCTGTCGTGATTTTCAGGCTGCCGATGGTTTGGCCTTTGGTGAAGGGGGCGACCAGCGGCTCGGGACGGGCGACCGTGGTTTTGAGTTTGGCGCCTGTGCCTGCGGCCACGGCGACCACAATCGCGCGGGGCTGACCGAGCTTGACGACTGCGCTTTTGCCCTTCCACACATTCGGGCTGACCACCACCTGGCCTGCGTCAAACAGCTTGACGGCGTCAAACGCGGTGTAGCCCCAGTTGAGGAGTTTTTGCGATTCGTTGGCTCTGGCGCTGTCGCTGGCTGTGCCCAGCACGATAGCCAACAGGCGGCGTGGGCCGGGTGCTCCAGCTACGCCCAGGTTGGGAAAGTCGCGCTTGGCGGTGGCGATCATGCAGTAGCCTGCGGCCTCGGTATGGCCGGTTTTCAGGCCATCAACGCTGGGGTCGCGAAAGAGCAGCGTGTTGCGATTGGTGTCGTTGGCGGCGGGTGTGCCCGCGTAGCGGTATTTTTTGATCGCTGAAAAGCCGACGTACTCGGGGAAGTCGCTCATCAGCCGGGTGGACAAAATGCTCAAGTCCCGCGCGGTGGTGGTGTGGCCTGCTTCAGTCAGACCTTCGGGGTTTTTGTAGCCGGTGTTTTTCATGCCGAGCGCCTTGGCCTGCTCGTTCATCATCTGCACAAAGCGTTCGGCCGTACCGCCCACGCCTTCGGCCAGCGCCATGGTGGCGTCGTTGCCTGACTGCACGATCATGCCTTTGATCAGGTCTTCGACCGGCACCTGCATCTTGGGGTCAATGAACATGCGCGAGCCGGGCATCTTCCAGGCGCGTGCGCTGACGGGCAGGGTTTGCTTCAGGTCAATTTTTTTGGCCTTGAGCGCGTCAAACACCAGGTACTCGGTCATCAGTTTGGTCAGCGAGGCGGGCTCAATCGGCATGTCGATGTCTTTGGCAGCCAGAATCTGGTTGGCCGTGATGTCCAGCAGCAGGTAGGCGCGGGCGGCCAGCTCTGGCGGCTGAGGGGCTTGGGCAAATGCGGTGAAAGCGCTGAACGCCAATGCAGCCGTGATGGCCCTGGGGAAACTGAACATGAAGAAATCCGGTGACTAGGTCGAGGTGGAAGTCAGGTGGCGCACCACCAAGCTTTTAAGGAGAGGCAATTGTCCGTGAAAGAAGTGGCCCCCTCCGGGCACAACCGTAACCGGAAGTGACTGCGGCCTGGCCCAATCCATCACGGCACTCAGGGTCACCGTGTCGTCTGCCTCGCCATGAATAACGATGGTTTTGGCATGTCCGGCAGCGTCAATCGGGGCGGCAGCGCTGCGAACAACGCTGGTACCCACCAGCACCAGCTTGTCGATATGCCGCGCACGATGCAGCCGGTCAAACGCATGGGTGGCGACGAATGCGCCAAATGAAAACCCCGCCAGGCAAACCGCTCCCGTAGGTGCGATGTGAGCAGCCACTGCCAACATATCGTCGAGCTCGCCTCGACCTTCGTCATGCACGCCCTGCGTACCGCCAACACCGCGAAAGTTAAAACGTACCGCCGTCCAGCCGCATTGGGTGAAGGCGCGCGCCAACGTTTGCACCACTTTGTTGTCTAACGTGCCGCCGAACAGCGGGTGCGGGTGGGCAATCAGGGCTACGCCTTTGGGCAATGCGCCGCCTGTTGGCGTGTCGATGGCGACTTCAATCGCGCCGGCAGCGCCTTGAACGGTGGATTTTTCGGTCTGGGCATTCATGCGGGTTTTTTTGAATTTTGAATGTTGATAGCGCTACTAAATCAGGATTGGTTAACCCAAGTAAATATTTGCCTGTAGGCCTAAAACATACCTAGAAATCAACTTTTTCAGATTTTTGGCTGCTTTTTGCCATTCGGGAAAGGTTTCAGAGCCTAGCGACCCAAACCGATCGGCGCCAGCAGACGCTCAACGACCTGACCGTTTTTGAGGTGCGATTCAACAATTTCGTCGATGTCGTGTGCGTCCACATAGGTGTACCAAACGGCCTCTGGGTAGACCACGGCCACGGGCCCGGCGGCGCAGCGGTCCAAGCAACCGGCCTTGTTAACGCGGACCTTGCCCGCGCCCGACAGGCCGGCAGCTTTGACCTGCGACTTGCACCGGTCAAAGCCTTCTTGCGCCCGGTGGTTGGCGCAGCTGTCCTCTCCAGCCTTGCGCTCGTTCAGGCAAAAGAAGATGTGGCGCTCGTAGTACTGTTCGGCGGCAGGCGATGGCGTTTTGGTCAGATTCATACCCCGATTTTACTGATCGGGGGCCTCCGTGCTTTCAGACAGTCTGGCCAGCAAGTAAAGCAGCGCAGCATAAGGCCAGAGCCAGCCCAGCCACTGCATTACCCCGTGAAAGCGGACGAACCGCCCCTGCTCCCAGGTTTGCAGCGTTTGGGCAAAGTACGCGCTGGCGGGCGCCTGATTGAGCAGGCTCAAATGTGCGGCCAAGGCCAGCAAGGCAAACGCTGCCGCAGCCCGGCGCGGCAGCGGTAGCAGCAACAGCGCCACCACAGCCGCCAGGCCCAGGCCAGCGCGCACAGGCGCATCTAGCCAAGCCCAAGCGTGTTCGGGGCCGTAGCTGAGCACGGCTGACAGCGCCGACGCCCCCACGCCCACGGCCAGCATGACCAGCGAAAACAAAGCCCGCTGGCGCGTCGTGCGAATCACGCCGTAGCCCAGCAGGCAGGGGATCAGCGCGCCAAGCGCCACACACACCAATTCAATTCCCGGCACGAGCGGCTGTAGTTCAATGTCGCGCAGTGGCAACCAGTCGATGAATGGCGTGTCTGCCAGCGCATCTGCCAGCGCGGTTTCCAGCCGCTCGAACATCTGGCCCAGCCCCATCGGCACCGGTGCTGGAAATAGCAGCGCCACTGGCCACAGCAGCAGCAGGGCCAGCGCGCCGCGTGCATCGGGCGCAAACCAGCGCGCCCGAAAGCGGCTCCAGCCGCCTACCACGCCCAGCTTTTCAAGTGCCGAGGCGGTAATCGCTCCCAGCAAGGCGCCAAACGTGTTCAGCGCCAGGTCAACATTCGACGGAATGCGCGATGGCAAATAGCTTTGCAGCGTTTCCATGCACAGCGACAGCGCCGCAGCGACCAAGACCGCCGCCGATAAAGCCGACGTCAAGGCCCAGGCGGTGCGGCCGTTGCGAATAAAAGCCAGCGTCAGCAAAAACCCCAGGGGCGCATAGCCCGCCACATTGACTGCCACGTCAAAGCCGACCAAATACTGCGGCCGAGGCGCGGTCAAATAAGTCAAGGGCGAGATGCCCTGGTCACGCCAGTCGGCAAACGGGTACAAGCTGGCGTAAACAATCAAACAGACCAAAGCCGAAGCCAGCGGCAGTGCAACCGATTTCTGCAAGGCTGAATTTTTTCGTGAGCTCATCGGCTTCACAGGCAAGCTGGGGCCGTTAAAACGGCTTGACGACCACCAAAATCACCGCCGCCACCAGCAGCAGAACGGGCGCTTCGTTAAACCAGCGAAACCAGACATGGCTGCGCGTGTTTTGATTGGCCAGAAACTTCTTGTACAGGCCGCTGCACATGTGGCCGTAGCCAATGGCCAGCACCACCACCACCAGCTTGGCATGCATCCAGTCGCTGCCGCGTCCAATGCCGTAACCAAGCCACAGCCACAAACCTAACCCCACTGCGGGCACCGACAGGACGTGGGTAAACCGGAGCAGCTTTTTGGCCATCAGCATCAGCCGTTGCCGCTCAGCCACGCTTTCAGGCGGCACCATCGCCAGGTTGACAAAAATGCGCGGCAGGTAAAACAGGCCCGCAAACCAGCTGGCAACGAAAACAATATGGAAGGATTTGACCCAAAGCATCCGGCTAGTTTAGTCGCGTGCTATAAAAAATAGTCACTGTCCCGTCCATCTTCAGAAATTCAGCTTTTCGGGATGACATGCCAGGCGCAAGGTACAGCGCGCAAGGACGCAGTTCAACCGACGAATGAATGAATGGAGAGGGACGAAAAAAAGCCCGGAGGCTGGGCCGTCCGGGCGATAAGCCTTCTTGCTGTGACACGCAAAGGCCCCGCTCAGGGAGGAAAAGCGGGATGCAATCACTAAAAGTGTTTGCACTTATCAATTTTAAGCTGAATTTATGAAAAATAACAACTTACAAGGCTCGGTTTCAGATCAGGAAAACCATGAGAAAACCACCCGA
>CAMARI010000109.1 GCA_945860515.1 Polaromonas sp. YR568 | reverse complement strand
TTGATCGCGTGGTTGGGGGTCAGGTATTGGGGGAGTACAGCTAAGCGAGGGTGCATCGGCTCATTTTATGGGGTCGCCGGGCATGGTCACGGTTTTACATTCCCAAAAAATACGCGCCGTGCAGGTGCTGCAAATCTGCGGGTCCAGTTTGGGGAAGATCGTCGCAATCGCTACCCGCTTGTCGGGGAACTGATGTTCTGGCCCGAGCAAACGCGTGAAACCTGTGGTTTGCCACATGGCAATGACTTCTGGCCGCGGCCTGTGAAAGTACAAATCGCCGCCCATGGCCCGGCGGGCGTTCAGTTCTTGTTCCCAGAGCTCGGCCCCGGCCAAATCGATGAAGTTCATGCTCTTGCCCATCACCAGCAAATGTTTTTGCGAATGAGCCTCGTGGCGCAAGGCATGCAGCTTGTCTGCCACGTGCTGGGTGGCGCCAAAATAAACCTCACCTTCCATTCTCAACAACTTGAGCTGCGGGCATTCAGGCAGGGCAGATGCGTTGTTGTCCAGAACCACGAACTTGCGATTCACGTCTGGTGTGTCAAAGCCCATGCTGCGCATCGCAGGCTTGGAGGTACGGTACAAAAATGTCATCAGCGACAGCAGCGTACCCAGCAAGATGGCCATCTCCAGGCGAATCGTCAGGGTGGCAATCATCGTGGCCAGCGCGACGGCAAACTCGGTCCGACTCAGGCGAGCAAGTTCGCGCCAGCGCGGCGCATCAAACAAAAATACAGACACCAACAGCAGCAAACCGGCCAGCGCAGCCATCGGAATTTTGGCCAGCAGCGCGCTGCTGATGGCGACCAGTGCCAAGACCAGCACCGCAGAGAAAACCGCTGCCAGCGGCGTGCGTGCACCCGCTTGCAGGTTGGGCATGGAGCGGTTCATCGAGCCGCACGACACATAACAAGAGAAAAAACCGCCCACGATATTTGACAGCCCTTGCCCGCGAAATTCGCGGTTGGGATCAATCCGCTGCCCCGATTTGGCCGCCACAGCTTTGGCGATCGAGATGGCTTGGCCCAGCGCCACAATCGTCAAGGCAAACGCCAAGCCCAGCAGTTCCGACACAGAAGCCCAGCTTATTTGCGGCAACACAAACTGCGGCCAGGGTGTGGCGATTTGGCCAATCGTTCGGACGGTCATGCCGGTACCCGTTGCCAACGCTGTTGCCGCCGCCAAACCGATCAACATAAAAGGCCAAGCTGGCTGAAAATAACGCACGCCCAGCGCCACCAGCACCGTCGCGGCGCCCACCACCAGCGCCGCTTTATCAATGTGGGCCAACTGAGTAGCAACATGCATCAATACGCTGGAGGCGCCGCGCTCTTTGGCAGGTAACAAGCCCAAGAAATCAGGCAGTGCGTAAATAGCGATCAGAACCGCCGCACCGGACGTAAATCCAAAAAGGGCGGCTGGCGAAATAAAGTTGGCCAGACTGCCCAGACGCAGCGCCCCAATCAAAAATTGCATCACGCCCACCATCAGCGTTACAGCCAGTGCCAGCTGAATATAAGCCGGGCTAAAAGCCAAAGCCAGCGGTGACAACATGGCAAACAATGCCAACGAATTGGCATTGGTGGGCCCCGACATCACATGCCAGCTGGAGCCAAACAGCGCTGCAATGATGCAAGGAATCACCGCGGTGTACAGCCCGTACTGCGGCGGCAAGCCGGCCAGCGTCGCAAACGCAATGCCCTGGGGCAACACCAGCACGGCACCCAGCAAGCCAGCCAGGGCGTCGGCGCGCAGGCTGGTAGCTGAGACGCTTTTCGTCCAGTCACCCAAGAGGCGCTGCCAGACAGACCTGTCGTGTGTGGTGAAAGCGCCTTGCATCACCCAAGCTTAACGCGCCTGAAGGATCAATTTAAACCATCCCCGCCATGCGAAGCGCCAGCCCCACACCAGCCGAGACAGCGATCACCCGGATCACGCCCCACTTCAAGCGCCACAAGGCCAGCGCAGCGCATAGCGCGATCGCCAGCGCCACCCCGTCAAGCGGCCCGGTGGAGCCACTGGGGTATGCCACAGCAGCCATAAAAAACAAGGCCAGATTGGCGATCACACCCACCACGGCTGCCGTAACGGCGGCCAGCGGCGCTGTCAGCTTGAGGTTGCCACGGGTCGATTCGACGTAGGGCCCGCCCGCCAGAATAAAAATGAACGATGGCAAAAACGTGAACCAGGTCGCCACGCAAGCGGCCAGCGCAGCGCCGATAAACGGCATGCCCGGGCCAAGCACCTCTTTGCCCCAGCCTGCCACAAAACCCACAAACGCCACGATGATGATGAGCGGGCCGGGCGTGGTTTCACCCAGCGCCAGGCCGTCCATCATTTGCGCCGTGGTCAGCCACTGGTAATGCTCCACTGCCGCCTGGTTAACGTAGGGCAGCACGGCATACGCACCGCCAAAAGTCAGCAACGCTGCCTTGGTAAAAAACCAGCCGATCTGCGTCAATGTGCCTTGCCAGCCGTGGTTTAAAAACAGCAATGCCATGGGCAGCAGCCACAGCGCCGCACCGGCCAGCAGCACCCGTGCCAGCCGTGACAGCCTGAACATCGCATGCGGCGGCGTTGGCGTGTCGTCATCAATCAGTGCTGCCTGATGCGCACCCTGACCCTTGGCGGCATGACCACTGGCTTTGCCCAAGGCGCCGGGCGCCAGCCTGGGCACCACCACACCGATCAACATCGCGGTCAGCACCACCAGCGGGAACGGCAGCTTGAACCACCAGATGGCGACAAAACTCATCGCTGCCAGCGCCCACGGAACCGGCGACACCCGTGGATGCCCCAAGGACTTGCTCGCAATTCGGTGCAGTGCATGCAGCACAATCGCCGCCACCGCAGGCTTGATGCCGTAAAAAATACCGGCAACGATGGGCTGCTGCCCAAAGGCCATGTAGACCCAGCTCAGCACGATCAGCAGCAGCAGCGACGGCAGCACGAACAGCACGCCCGCCACCACGCCGCCCCGCGTGCGGTGCATCAGCCAGCCGAGGTAGGTGGCCAGTTGCTGCGCCTCGGGGCCAGGCAGCACCATGCAAAAGTTCAGCGCGTGCAAAAACCGTTTTTCAGATATCCAGCGGCGCTTTTCCACCAGCTCGCGGTGCATGATGGCAATTTGCCCGGCGGGGCCGCCAAAGCTGATGAAACCCAGTTGCAGCCAAAAACGAAACGCCGCCATGAAAGTCACGGTAGGGGGCTCTGGCACTTTTGCGACACCCATGGCGATCAAAGTCCCTTACTGGCGCTGAAACTTGAACACCGCCCGACTCGCCAGTGCATTTGGCCAAGAGCGAACCTCGCGGCCGTCTTGCAGGCCGAACTGGTCGAGTATTTCAAGCTGATTTTTGATGGCCAGCGCTTCAAAGTCTTGCAGCGTGCCGACCCGAATATTGGGGGTGTCGTACCACTGGTAAGGCAGCACTTTGGTCACCGGCATCCGGCCGCGCAGCACAGCCAGGCGGTTGGGCCAATGGCCGAAGTTCGGAAACACGACGATGCCGATGCGCCCGACGCGGGCGGTCTCGCACAGCATGACTTCGGCATTTCTCAGGTGCTGCAGCGTGTCGATTTGCAGCACCACATCGAACGAGGCGTCGCCAAACAGCGCCAGGCCTTCGTCCAGGTTGAGCTGAATCACATTCACGCCCCGCGCCACACAGGCCTGCACATTGGCGTCGTTGATTTCAACGCCGTAGCCTGAGCAGCCGCGTTCCTGGATCAAATAGGCCAGCAACTCGCCGGTGCCGCAGCCCAGGTCCAGCACGCGCGAGCCCGGCGGCACGAGGCGGGCTATCGACAGCAGGTCTTGGGTGGATGTGGTTGTCATGGCGCCACCCTGCTCTGAAAATAAGAGCGAACGACGCCCATGTAGCGAGGGTCTTCAAGCAAAAATGCGTCGTGCCCGTGGGGCGCATCAATTTCGGCGTAGCTCACGTCGATCTGGTTGTCCAGCAGCGCCTTGACGATTTCCCGGCTTCGGGCAGGGGCAAAGCGCCAGTCGGTGGTGAAGCTGACGAGCAAAAATTGGGCTGTGGCGTGTTTCAAAGCGGCGCTTAAATCACCGCCACAGGCAGCGGCAGGGTCAAAGTAATCGAGCGCGCGGGTGATCAGTAAATACGTGTTCGCGTCAAAGTATTCGCTGAACTTGTCGCCCTGGTAACGCAAATAGCTTTCGATTTGAAACTCAATCTCTTGAGTCGAGTATTTAAATGGCGTGGCTTGAAGCGCATTGGCATTTCCTCGTCCAGCCGGGGCCGCAGAACCGGCTTTGCCGGGCTGCAGGCGCAGCGCCCCCTCGGGGGGCAGCGTCGTACGCGAAGCGACAAGCGTGGGGGCTTGTTTCCTGCCGAATTTCTCATTCATCACGTCATCGCTCAGGTACGTGATGTGGCCAATCATCCGGGCAATGCGCAGGCCGCGTTTGGGTAACACACCGTGCTCGGCGTAGTGGCCTTCGCAAAAGTCGGGGTCGGTCACGATGGCGCGGCGGGCGACTTCGTTAAAGGCAATGTTCTCAGCGGTTAAGTTGGGCGCGCTGGCCACCACCACCGCATGGCGCACGCGGTTGGGGTGTTGCAGCGTCCAGCTCAGGGCCTGCATGCCGCCCAAGCTTCCGCCCATCACAGCGGCCAGGGTTTGAACGCCCAGCGCATCCATCAGGCGAGCCTGTGCATCTACCCAATCCTGCACGGTGACCACCGGAAAGTCTGCACCGTAAATTTTTCCGGTGTCAGGGTTGGTCTGCATCGGCCCGGTGGAGCCGAAGCAGGAGCCGAGATTGTTCACCCCGATGACAAAAAAATGGTCGGTATCGACCGGCTTGCCAGGGCCAATCATGGTGTCCCACCAACCTTCGGATTTTGGCTGGCCCTCATACACGCCGGCAACATGGTGCGATGCATTGAGGGCGTGGCAAATCAGCACCGCGTTGGACCGGTCCGCATTCAAGCTGCCATAAGTCTCGTAGCTCAGGTCATAGGCGCGAAGCGATGCGCCGCTTTGCAGCGGCAAGGCCTCTTCAAAATGCATGGACTGCGGTGTGGCGATCAACATGGCGTGTGCATTGAAAATAAAAAAACCCGGCGTCGCTAAAGGCGAGGCCGGGCTGGCTGGCGTCTTTAGCTGTACTTGTAAAGCGCCCGCAAGCTGTGGCAAATCGGCGCCAAGTCAGTATATCAACTCTGGTCAGCAGCCAAAACCGCCGCTGGCGGCCGCTTTGGCTTATTTCGGGGCAGTTTCCATAAAACTGGGCCGTTGCGCCAGCTTGTCCTGCAGTTTGACCAGATTGGGGTAGGTGTCACGCCACGCGATCTGGGGAAAGCGGTAGTCGAGATAACCCAGGGCGCAACCGACGGCCACGTCTGACAGGCTGAAGTGCACACCACTGCAAAACGGCTTGTCGGCCAGGCCGGTGCTCATGGCTTTGAGCACCGCATTGATTTTGCCGAGCTGGCGGTCGATCCAGGGCTGGCTGCGCTGCGCCTCGGTGCGGCCCTTGAACATGACTTCCATCCGCGCCAGCAAAGCGGCGTCCATCAGGCCATCGGCCAGCGATTCCCAGGTTTTAACTTCAGCGCGTTCGCGGCCCTGCGCCGGAATCAGCTTGCCGACGGGCGACAGCGTGTCCAGATATTCGACAATCACGCGCGAGTCAAACACCGCCTCACCGGCTTCCATGACGAGGCAAGGAACCTTGCCCAGCGGGTTCGATTCAGTGATGGCCGAGTCAGGCGCCCACACGTCCTCAATCACGTACTGGTAGTCGAGCTTTTTTTCAGCCATCACCACGCGAACCTTGCGGGCGTAGGGACTGGCAGGAGAACCGATAAGCTTCATAAATGTCTCTGGATGTCTTGATAGATGGACTGAGCATTCTATCGATTTACCCAAACGGGTTTTTGAGGCCCGAATGGGCGTGAAACTGCCCGCCTACAATTGGCGCATGAGCACCACATCCGCCTTGCCAAGCCCGCTTTCACCGATCAACGCTCTGTCGCCGCTAGACGGGCGCTATGCCTCAAAGCTGGCCAACTTGCGCCCTTTGATGAGCGAGCAGGGCTATATGCAGCGCCGCGTTCAGGTCGAAGTCGCCTGGTTTATCGCGCTGTCAGATGCTGGCTTTGCCGAATTCAAGCCTCTCAGCCCCGGAGCGCGTACTTACTTGCTGGGTTTGGTGAAAAACTTTTCTGAAACCGATGCCCTGGCCATCAAAGACATTGAAAAAACCACCAACCACGACGTGAAGGCGGTCGAGTATTGGATCAAGTCCAAGTTTGATGCGCGGCCCGAGCTGGTGGCGGTGGGGGAATTTGTGCACTTTGCTTGCACCAGTGAAGACATCAACAACACCAGCCATGCGCTGCAGCTCAAAGGCAGCCGTGAGCTGGTCTTGCTGCCAGCGCTGGACAAAGTCATCAGCAAAATGCGCGAGATGGCGCACGCCTTTGCAGCCCAGCCCATGCTGAGCCGCACCCATGGCCAAACCGCCAGCCCCACCACCGTGGGCAAAGAAATCGCCAACGTGGTGGTGCGCCTCGTCAATGCCCGGGCCAAAATCGCCGCCGTGCCGCTGCTGGCCAAAATGAACGGCGCAGTCGGCAACTACAACGCGCATTTGTCGGCCTGGCCCGAGCATGATTGGGAGGCTTTCAGCCGCAAGGTGATTGAAACGCCAGAACCACTAGGGTTAGGGCTTACTTTTCAGCCGTACAGCATCCAGATTGAACCGCACGACTACATGGCCGAGCTGTTTGATGCGATTGCCCGGACCAACACCATCTTGATTGACTGGTCGCGCGACGTGTGGGGTTATGTCAGTCTGGGTTACTTCAAGCAGCGCCTGAAAGCCGGCGAGATTGGCTCGTCCACCATGCCGCACAAGGTCAACCCGATTGACTTTGAAAACGCCGAAGGCAACCTGGGCCTGGCCAATGCGCTGCTCAAGCACCTGAGCGAGAAGCTGCCCATTTCTAGATGGCAGCGCGATTTGACCGATTCGACCGTGCTCCGCAACATGGGCGTGGCGCTTGGCTACGCGGTGCTGGCGTACAACTCTTTGACTGTAGGCTTGGGCAAACTAGAGCTCAATGCCGAGGCGCTGGACGATGACTTGAACGGCGCCTGGGAAGTGCTGGCCGAGCCGATTCAAACCGTGATGCGCCGCTACGGCGTGCAGGGCGCGTATGAAAAACTCAAGGAAGTCACCCGCGGCAAAACCGTGCAGGCGGCTGACTTGCATGCGCTGATTGCCTCGCTGGAGATTCCAGACGCTGAAAAAACACGGCTGTTGGCGATGACGCCGGGCAGTTATGTGGGCATGGCGGCGGAGCTGGCCAAGCGGGTGTAGAAAGCCCCCGTCAAGTCATCTTTTGGGCGGTGCTCGCCGTCCCCATGCACACAAGTGCATGGCGGCATGCTCTACAGCTCGATTTCAGCGGCTAGCGGCGCATGGTCCGACAGATGCGACCAAGGCTTGTGCGGCAACACCACGGGCTTGTGGCCCATCGCGTTACGCACATAAATACGGTCCAGACGAAGCAAGGGCTTGCGTGCCGGAAAGGTGCGGGCGGGTTGGCCATGGGCTTGCACAAACACCTCACGCAAACCCGCGCCGTCGGCCAGTTGTGTTTTGGCGCGGTGTCGCCAGTCATTGAAGTCGCCCGCCACCACCAGCGGCGCCTGTGTTGGCACCTTCGCTGCAATCAATTGGCAAAGCATGTCCATTTGCAGGGTGCGGTGGGTTTCAGTCAGGCTCAGGTGCACGCAGATGGCGTGCAGGTTGACGCTGCGGCCAGGGATGGCCAGCTCGCAGTGCAGCAGGCCGCGCCGCTCGGGGCCGTTGATGGACACGTCGTGGTTTTCAAAATGCACGATGGGAAATTTGGACATCACCGCATTGCCGTGGTCGCCCTTGTCGTAGACAGCGTTGCGGCCATAGGCAAACTCGGGCCAGATGCTGTCGGCCAAAAACTCGTAATGCGGCGTCTCGGGGTAGTTGTCAAACTTGTCGCCGTGCTGCGTGTGGCTGCCGGTGACTTCCTGCAAGAACACGACGTCTGCACCGATTTTGCGCACCGCATCACGCAGCTCGGGCAAGATGAACTTGCGGTTAAAAAACGTAAAACCCTTGTGAATATTGACCGTCAGCACCTTGATGAAAAACGTCTTGGCGGCGGTGGCAAGCGCTCGCTGTGCTTCGGCGCGCACGTCTGCGTCGACCGCAGGCGGCACCGGTTCCTGCGGCGCTGTGTGAGATTTTTTGACTTCCGTACCGACATCTAGCGATTCGGGTAGGTTCAGGGATGAGCGATCACTTGGCGTCAATTGTTGCCTTGAAGCCGTCACCGTACTTGTAAGACGGGCGGCTGATCTTTAGCCCGCAACCCTATGCGCCTTGGCTCAAAGACCGTAACCAGCCCAAGCCGGCTGATGTGCCGCCAGGCTGACCGCCTTTTTTCGGCCGGTATTCGCAGCCCACCCAGCCGTCCCAGTTCACCTGCGCGCTCACCTCGTCAATCACATTGAAAAGGTAGGGGTGATGCAGTTCGCCCAGGTCGGGTTCGTGCCGCTCGGGCACGCCAGCGATCTGAAAGTGGCCGACATTGCCTGTGGGCAAGTACTTGCGGATTTTCATGGCCACGTCGCCTTCGACAATCTGGCAGTGGTACAAGTCCATTTGGACCTTGAGGTTGGCCGCACCAACCAAGCCAATGATGTCATGTGCGTGGTCTTGCCGGTTCAGGAAAAAGCACGGAATATCTCGCGTGTTGATAGGCTCCATCAGCACGTCCAAACCCGCCTTGGCTGCTTGGTCAGCGGCCCAGCGCAGGTTGTTGATGTAAGTGCCTTGCAGGTCTTCACGCGTGACGCCTTCGGGCACCAGCCCCGCCATCAGGTGAATGCGAGGGCAATTCAATTGGTGGGCATAGGTCAATGCGAGGGCAACGCCGGCTTTGAATTCAGCTTCACGGCCGGGCAGGCAGGCTGTGCCCTTGAGCCCCTCTGAGTCCCACGCTTTGGCGATGCTGGCTGCATCGGTGCCGCCAGGAGGCGCATTGAACAGCACTTGCTGCAAGCCGTTGGCTGTCAGGCGCGCAGCCAGTTCTGCTGCCGGGTAAGCGTAAGGAAACAGATATTCCACCGCTTTAAAACCGTCTTGGGCTGCGGCCTCAAAACGATCAAGAAAAGGCAGCTCCGTGTACATCATCGATAAGTTGGCAGCGAATTTAGGCATGGTTTTATCAGGAGGTTACCAGACCGCAGCAAAGGTTTGCCGCAGTTCTTCAATTTGTGAATCTGTCAAAGGCACGGTGCCGGGCTGCAGACACGCCAGCTTGGCGGTTTCTTCGAGTTCTTCGAGCACCGCCATCGCTTCGAATGGCGTGCTTGCCCACACATTAGGCCCCAGACGCGGCAGCATGACAGCCCGAACCGGCGTGCCGCGCGCACCGTAGTCGGTGATGGTGTTGGCCACTTCCACCGCGAGGGCTGGGCTGCCGGGGCGGTGGTAATGAATGACCGGCACGCGGCCGACTTTCATGACGAAGTAGGGGGTCAGCGCGCCCAGCAATTCAGCGCCGGGCGAGTGCAAAGTCAAGGCCACAC
>CAMARI010000108.1 GCA_945860515.1 Polaromonas sp. YR568 | reverse complement strand
CACCAGATCATCTTGCTGCCATTGATCAGCGCACCATGCAGCGCCACAAACAGGCCGTGCACATGAAAAATGGGCAGCGCGTGAATCAGCACATCGCCCGGCTTCCAGCCCCAGTAATCTTTGAGCACCAGAGCGTTGCTCAGCATGTTGTCATGCGACAGCATCGCGCCCTTGCTGCGGCCTGTGGTGCCGCTGGTGTACAAAATGGCGGCCAAATCATCCGCGCTTTTGACGGCTACCGTGTGCTTGTCACTGCAATGCGCAGCGCGCGCCAAGAGCGAGCCGGTGCGGTCATCGTCCAGGGTAAAGACGTTTTGCGTGCCGGCCTTGAAGGCAATCTTGCTAACCCAGCCAAAGTTTTTGCTGCTGCACACCACCACTGCTGGCTCGGCGTTACCGATGAAGTATTCAATCTCGGCACTTTGATAGGCGGTGTTGAGTGGCAAAAATACATAACCCGCCCGCAGCGTCGCCAGGTAAAGCAGCATGGCTTCGACTGACTTTTCAACCTGCACCGCGATACGGCTGCCCGCCGGCAGCTTGAGCGACACCAGCAAGTTGGCCAACATGGCAGTGGCGCGCTCCAGGTCACGCCACGAGTAGTTCAAACCGTTGTCGGTTTCAACGGCGATGGCGTTTAAATCAGCAGGAAAGGCAGCGCGCAGGGCAGCAAAAAGATTCTCGTTTTTCATCCCTCAATCCAGCTTGGCACCAGAGGTTTTGACCACAGCCGCCCAGCGCTTGACTTCACCACTGATAAAGGTGCCGAACTGCACAGGTGTCATGTTGCCAAACTCTGCGCCATTGCTGGCCCAGATGGCTTTGAGTTCGTCTGACCTGGCGGCTTTGCCCAGTTCATCAACAATGCGCGCCTGCACATCAGCAGGCGTGCCCTTGGGTGCCCACACGCCGTACCAGGTGGTCACGGTGTAGTCGGGCAGGCCCACTTCAGCGGCGCAGGGTACATCCGGGAAAGCCGGGTTGCGTTTGTTGCCCGAGACCATCAGCGCCTTGATGCGGCCGCCCTTGATGTGCGCCGCCGACGAACCCAGGCCGTCAAACATCACATCGACATTGCCTGCAATCAGATCTTGCAGCGCTGGGCCTGCCCCCCGGTAAGGGATGTGGGTGATGAAGGTTTTGGTTTGAATTTTGAACAGCTCGCCAGCCAGGTGATGCGACGTGCCAGCGCCAGCAGAACCGTAGTTGAGCTTGGCCGGGTTTTTGCGCACGAATTCAATGAACTCTTTGACCGTATTCGCTTCAACCCGCTTGGGGTTCACCACCAGCACCTGCGGCACACTGGCCATCAGCGCCAGCGGCACGAAGTCTTTTTCAATGTCGTAGTCGAGCTTGGGGTACATGCTGGGCGCAATGGAGTGGTGCACCGCGCCCATGAACAGCGTGTAGCCATCTGGCGCAGCTTTGGCTGCAATGCTGGCACCCAGCGTGCCGCCCGCACCACCGCGGTTGTCAATGACCATCGACTTGCCTGCCTGTTTGGCAAACAGAGCTGACAAGGGGCGCGCAAACGCATCGGTACCGCCACCTGCGGGGAACGGCACGATGAGGTTGACAGGCTTGCTGGGCCAGCTAGATTGTGCGTAGCTGCTGATATGGCTGCCAAGGGTCAACATGGCTGAGCCAGCAGCAGCAGTGCGCAAAATGGTGCGCCGCGTGGCGGTGCGTTGTGAATCAAATGTCATTTTTGTCTCCGTTCATGATTGTTTAAATATACAAGTCTTCTATCGCTTTGGACACCGCAATTTTGCCTTGCGCCAGCAGCGCGCGGTGTTTGTCCAGCCGCTTGAGGTCATACAGGTAGTTGACCATCAAGCCATACGACTGCTTGACGCCCTTGCCCGATGGGTCTCCTGCCCAATTCAGCCTTTCGACACGTGCGCCATTGCCCAAATGGAATTTGGCCACAGCGTCCAGCGGCTTGCCGCCGACTGTTTCGCGTCCCAAGTAAATGGCCGCTTGCTGCAGCAACGACAGCTTGAGCGGTGATTTATCGCTCAAGCTCAAAACGTCGGTGTCATGCAACTGGCTGGCCAGCTCCGGCATGCTTTTGCCAAGCCAGGCGCGCAAGCCAGGTATGGGCGACAGCGTGACAAAGGTTTTGAGCTTGGGGAACTCATCCTTCAATGTCTCGACCACGTGCTTGATGAGCGAGTCACCAAAGCTGACGCCTCGCAGCCCGGCCTGTGTGTTGCTGATGGAGTAAAAAATGGCGGTGGTGGCCAGGTTTAGGTCTTCCAGATCGGCCGACTCGTCCAGCAGTGGTGTGATGCAGCTCGCCATGTCGTGCGTCAACGCCACCTCGACAAATATCAGTGGGTCGTCTGGCAGGCGCGGGTGAAAAAATCCGTAGCAACGGCGGTCCGAATCCAGCCGGTTTTTGACGTCTGACCAGCTCTTGATGTCATGCACTGCCTCGTACTTGATGAGCTTTTCAATCAGCGAAGCAGGCGAGTCCCAGCTGAGGCGGCGCAGGTCCAGAAAACCCACGTCAAACCAGGTGGAGAACATGTATTCCATTTCCACATCCAGCGCAGCCAGGCGTTTGTCGCCTTTGAGGTGCGGCAGCATGTCGGCCCGCACATCGACCAAAAAGCGAACTCCGGCGGGGAAGGCACTGAAGCGCTGCAGCAAGCGCCTGCGAGGCGACACGGTCGCGCGGCGGTAACGCACCTCGGCCACCGCTTCATCGGGTGTCCCCACAGCAGCGGCAAACTGGGCCTGCGCGGCCTGGGTCTTTTGCGGATCGGCGACAAACTGCTCACTCATCAGCAGCCACATGTCGCGCCGTTCGTTGGCCGCCGCCTGGGCGTACCACAGGGCTACGCCCTTGGCACGCAAGCCGCCTTCTACCTCGCTGACTTGTGGATCGATGATGGCACGCAGCTCTTGCAGGGTGCGGCGCAACACGCGCGGTGACAGGGCTTCTTCCTTTTTTCGCAGGGTCGCTTGCAGGCGGTCACGGGTGCTGCGGCCAGCTGGTAAAACTTCAGCATATGCTATTTTTTTGGGAGCTTCCAGCCCTTTTATCTGTTTATCTGCAGCCAATTTTGATGTCTTTTTTTCGTCGTTTTCCGCGATCTTTCTACCTGAAAGACGGGAAACGCTGCGGTTCAGCCAGTCGGGTGGGCTCATGATGCACAGCTCGCTTGCTGGCCATGCACCTGAAGCAGCGCCTCGCGCGCGGTGCTGGCATGTTCTTGATGCAGGCAGTTTTGGACCAGACGCATGGTGGTTGTGTGTTCAGTTCGCTTGGTTATGTCGCATCATTACGAATAATCATATTAACTTAGGCCCGTCAATCGACCCAAAAAACACTTGACCATGGGGTATTGCGACGGGCTCGCGGCCGCGCAGAAGTCCGGCCTTCAAACCGGCTCAATCGTGATGGTCACCGTCATCGATTCTTCGCCGCCCCCGCGGCGCACCCCCTTGGCGGGTGGGCAGGCGCTGTAGTCGCCGCCCATGGCCAGCCGGATGTGGCGCTCGTCTGTCAGGCAGGCGTGGGTCACGTCGATGCTGACCCAGCGGCGTGTGGCCACGTCCAGGCAAACGTCTGCCCAGGCGTGGCTGGCCAGGTCGGGCTCGTTGGCGGCATAAAAGTAACCACTGACGTAGCGCGCCGGGTAGCCCAGGCTGCGGCAGATGGCGACCATCACATGGGCCTGGTCCTGGCACACGCCCTTGCCAGCGTTGAAGGCCTCCAGTGCGGTCGTGGAGACGTTTGAGCTGCCCGTCTGGTAGCGGATCGCGTGCATCACGCCCTGGCTCAAGGCCAGCAGCGCCTGCAAATCGGCGGTGCCATCAACGCTTGGCGCCATGAACTGCTTGCCAAATGCGGCCAGCGTCCAGTGTGGTTCAGCCAGCGGTGTGCCACGCAGAAAAAAATACGGATGCGGCAGTGATTCAACATCGGTGAACTCAGCCACGCCAAGCGTTTGCACATCGCCAGCCGCATTCACCAGGCTCCAGCGCACGTTGTCTGCCTGGGTGCCAACAAAGGTGTACGACTGGACCGTGTTGCCGAATGCATCGCTTTGTTTGAACAGCTTTTCGGGCGCGCCCACGCTCCAGAAATTGACCGTTTGCGCGGGGCCAGACTGCGGCGTGAGGCACAGCGTTTGCAGGGCGTACAGGAGCGGCTCCGTGTACCGGTAATCCGTCGTGTGTTTGACGTGAAGTTTCAAGTGGTTGCAGGTACCAAAAACTCGCGGCTCAGGTGGGCGCCCAGTTCGTTGACGCGGTCGAGAAACTGGGTCAAAAAAGCATGCAGGCCGTTGGCCAGAATCTCGTCGATGCGGGCAAACTGCAGGTCTGAACGCAGCTTGCCTGCGCGGCGACGGGTTTCGCTGTTGGGGTCGCTGGTCACCATGGCCAGGTTGTTCATCACTTCGTTCAGGCAACCCAGCAACGAACGCGGCATGTCGGGGCGCAGAATCAACAACTCAGCGACCCGCTCGGGTTTGATCACGTCACGGTAGACCTTGCGATAAATCTCAAAACCCGAGACGCTGCGCAAAATCGAACTCCAGTGATAAAAGTCGAACTCTTGGTCTTTGGCAGTGGCCTGACCCAGAAAGTCGCTTTGCACGGCATGAAACTTCACGTCAACCAGGCGAGCCGTGTTGTCGGCCCTTTCCAGAAAAGTACCCAGCCGCAAAAAGTGAAAAGCCTCGTCTTGCAGCATGGTGCCGGCCGTCACGCCGCGCGACAGGTGCGAGCGAAACTTGACCCACTCAAAAAACTGCGACGGGTCACGCTCAAAATCACCCGCATTGAGTTTGCGAAACACTTCGAGGTAAGTCTGGTTTTCTGTTTCCCACACTTCGGTCGTCAGCGTGCCGCGCACAGCGCGTGCGTTTTCACGGGCGTTTTTAAGGCACGAGATGATGCTGGACGGATTTTTCTCGTCGCGCACCATGAAGTCCATCACATCGCGCGGCAAGATCGCTTGGCCGTACTTGGCGGTGTAAGCAGGCTTGAGCTCGCTGATCGTCAGCAGCCCTTCCCAGCCGACCAGCGCAGCGCCAGCCGACTGCGGCAACATGGAGGTCTGGTAATTCACGTCCAGCATGCGCGCGGTGTTTTCGGCACGCTCCGTATACCGGGACATCCAAAAGAGGTGATCAGCAGTACGCGACAACATGATTACTTAGCTCCTTGAGATTGCGACTGCGACTGCGACTGCGATTGCGATTGCGATTTCGATTGCGATTGCATGGGCACGTCAGCCTCCAGAACCCAGGTGTCTTTGGTACCGCCGCCTTGCGATGAATTGACCACCAGCGAGCCGTCTTTGAGGGCCACACGGGTCAGGCCGCCAGGCACCATCTGTACGTCCTTGCCGCTCAAGACAAAGGGCCGCAGGTCAATGTGGCGCGGGGCAATGCCGCTTTCCACATAGGTGGGGCAGGTGGACAGGCTCAGGGTGGGCTGTGCGATGTAGCCTGACGGGTTGGCCAGCAGCGCCGCCCGAAAGTCCTCGATCTCGGCCTGGGTCGACGCAGGCCCGACCAGCATGCCGTAGCCGCCCGCGCCATGGACTTCTTTGACGACCAAGTCTTTCAAATTGGCCAGTGTGTATGCCAGGTCATCGGGGTTGCGGCACATGTAGGTCGGCACGTTTTTCAGAATTGGCTTTTCGCCCAGATAAAACTCGATCATCTTCGGCACGTAGGGGTAGATGGATTTGTCGTCGGCCACACCGGTGCCGATGGCATTGCACAGCGCCACGTTGCCGCTGCGGTACACATTGAGCAAGCCCGCGCAACCCAGTGTGGACGTAGGCTTGAACGCCAGCGGGTCCAGAAAATCGTCATCGACCCGGCGGTAAATCACATCCACCCGCTTGGGGCCGCGCGTGGTGCGCATGTAGACAAAATTGTCTTTGACAAACAGGTCTTGGCCTTCGACCAGCTCAATGCCCATTTGCTGCGCCAAAAAGGCGTGCTCGAAATAGGCGGAGTTGTACATGCCGGGAGTCAAGACAACCACAGTGGGGTCGGCGGTGGCGGGCGGTGCAGACGCACGCAGTGTTTCGAGCAACAAGTCGGGGTAATGAGCGACTGGGGCGACGCGGTTTTCGCTGAACAGCTCGGGAAAGAGCCGCATCATCATCTTGCGGTCTTCCAGCATGTAGCTGACGCCGCTGGGCACGCGCAAGTTGTCTTCCAGCACGTAGTACTCGCCATTGCCGCTGGCGTCAGGCGCACGAACAATGTCAATGCCGCTGATGTGGGAGTAAATATTGCCCGGCACATCAACGCCCATCATCTCGGGTCGGAACTGGGCGTTTTGAAAGATTTGCTCGGACGGCACGATGCCAGCCTTCAAAATCTCCTGACCGTGGTAGACGTCGTGAATGAAGCGGTTCAGGGCTGTGACGCGCTGCACAAGGCCCTTTTCCATGCTGGCCCACTCGTGCGCCGGGATGATGCGGGGAATCAAGTCGAACGGAATCAGGCGCTCGGTGCCCCCATTTCCAGTGCCAGCGTCTTCGTCCTTGGCGCCATAAACCGCAAAGGTGATGCCGACGCGCCGGAAAATCATTTCGGCTTCTTCACGCCGTGCCTGCATGGAAGCGTCGGGCTGACGCCGCAGCCAGTTGCTGTACAACTGGTAATGCGCCCGCACCTGTTCGGCAGATAGGTTCATTTCATCAAACATCGGCAACATGTGCTTTCTCCGTCGGCGTTCACTGTTTTGTCTGGCTAGAGCTTAGCAAGTAATGCGCCAGAAAATAAGCCTGCTGGGCTTTTATTGAGCCTCTTTGATGACGGTGTGTTGCCAGTAGCGCCTGGCCAGTTCACGCTGGCACAGCACTTTTTGGGGCTGGCTGCTCTGCCAGGCGGCTGCGCCGCAGCTGGGTGATTGGATGACGGTGATGTTGCGTTCGCGATAACGCGCCAGCACGGATTCCACCGGGTGGTTGAAGCGGTTTCGGTAACCAGCTTGGGCCAAGGCAAACTGCGGCTGGACCGCATCTAAAAACGGGCCGGTGGACGATGTTTTGCTGCCATGGTGCGGCACCAGCAAAAAATCAGACTTGAGGCGCAGTTTCGTATCTGGATTGCCAACCAGCCGCAACTCTTGCGCGGCCTCCAGATCACCTGCCAGCAAAGCGGTTTGGCGGCCGTTTGAGATGCGCAGCACGCAGCTCATGGCGTTTGATTTTGTAGGGCTGTCGTAGTCAGCAGGCAGTGGATGCAGCACCTCAAAGTCAACCCCGTCCCAAGACCAAGATTGCCCGGCCAGGCAGCGTTCAGATTTGCGTACCGCCTGCAGCTCGTGGCCGTCTTCAATCGAGCTGACAAGCCGGGCCTGGGGCTGAATGGCCAGCACCGCCGGTGCGCCGCCAATATGGTCGCTGTCGCGGTGGCTCAACATCAAAATGTCGATGTTCTCGCCGAGGGCCCTGAGCAGCGGCACCAACACCCGGTTGCCAGCATCGCTTTCGCGCGAAAATTTAGGCCCGGTGTCGTACACCATGCTGTGGGTGGCGGTGCGCACAATCAACGCATTGCCCTGGCCAATATCGGCCCCCAGCACCTCAAACTGGCCGGTGGCAGGCCGCAGCGGCTGCCAAAGCAAAACCGGCAGCAACAGAGGCACGCCCAGCGCCCGCCAATGCAGCGGCAGGCGCATGGCCAGCAGCGCACCGCCCAGCACGCCAGCCACGGCACACCACAGCGGCGCTGCAGCCACGCTGACGGTGGCCCATGACAGACTGGCAAGCCACTGCAAACCCAGGCTCAAACCCTGCGTGGCCAGCGTAGCAGCGTCCCACAGCGGCGCCCACAACACGCCTGCCATCGCCAGCGGCGTCACCACCAGCGTGACCCACGGAATCGCCACAGCATTGGCCAGCAACCCCACCAGCGAGACCTGGTTGAACAGCAATAGCGACAGCGGCGTGAGCGCCAGGGTGATGACCCATTGCTCGCGAGCGGCTATTGCCAAATGGGCAACGATCCTTGCAACCCCCGTCCTGAAAACGTCTATTTTTTGTCGTTTGAAGGCGTCATTCTGGCCTCTAGACCAATGATTAATTGGGCTACCAGCTCCTGAATCAGGAGCATTTTTTTGATCTGAACCCCTTGCAAAGTCGCCCCCACGCTCGTTCGCTTCGGGTAACGCCCTGCCCCCCAAGGGGTCGTCTTTGCCTTGGGGCGGCCCGGTGGCAAACAGCACCCCCACTGCCACAAAAGACAGCCAAAACCCAGCTTGCATCAGCGCCCACGGGCTCAGCGCCACCACCACGGCCAGCGCCTGCAGCCACACCATCGGCCAGGGCCACTGCTTGCCGCTTTGCCTGAGAACAACGACGGTGGCCAGCATCCAGATGGTGCGCTTTGCTGGCACACCCCAGCCAGCAAACAGCGCATAGCCAGCGGCCAACAACAAACCGCCCCAAGCCCCCGCGCTACTGGCCGGCAGCGCCAGGCAAAGCACGGGGCTCAAGCGGGCAGAACGCCGCCACAGCCAGCCGATCACCAGCGACGCGGCCCAGGCAAACATGGTGATGTGAAGGCCTGAAATGCTCATCAAATGCGCCACGCCGGTGGCCCTGAAAACATCCCAGTCAGCGCGTTCAATCGCGTTTTGGTCGCCGACCACCAGGGCAGCCAGCACCCCAGCGATTTTGCGGTCTTCAACCCGCGCAAAAATAGCCTCCCGCACGGACTGGCGGGCGCGCTCGACCGGATGCGTCCAGCTCGAACCCAGCTTTTTAGGCGGCGCGTCGCTCTTGCTGGCGCGTACATAGCCGGTGGCCTGAATGCCCTGCTCCCAGAGCCAGAGTTCGTAGTCAAACCCATGCGGGTTGCTGTTGCCATGCGGCGCTTTCAGCCGCACCGTCATTTGCCAGCGTTCGCCCGCACGCAGCAACTGCGGCTGGCGCTGCAACTCGAGCGAAAACTCGGCCGGTTCGGTATCACCATCTGGCACTGGCTGAACTGTGGCGGGGCGTGTGCCAAAACCCGAATACCAGCCCAGCGCAATTTGCGGCGGCAAGCTGACGTTTTCGCCCTTCAAGCGCGCTGAGCTGACAGCCAGCCGAAACCGCACACCGTCTTCGCCAAACTGCGGCATGGCCACAACCTGGCCCGTGACGTCAATGTCCTGACCTTCGAGCAAAGGGTTCAGGGCCGCGGCGTTGTAGACACTGGCGCGCCAGCCCGTCAGACCAAAACCCAAACCGGCAGACAGCGCAAACGCCAGTAGCAGCCCTGGCCAGAGCAGCCTGAACCGCCTGACCCGCCACAACAACACGCCAAGCCCGGTCAGCGACGTGACCACCCAAGCAGCGTAACTCAGCCGTTCAAACAGTTCAGCCTGCTGCAGCTGCACCGCCACCCCCGCCACAAAGCCCAGCAGCAAACCCGCCAGCAAGCGGGCTGGCCGAATGTCCGTGTGTGATGTGAATGCGTCTGTCACGAAGCCCTTTTTTGTTGCCATGCAGCGCAAGCATGACCGAATGCTCAACGGGCAAGCCCGTTTCTGAGCCGACAGCGCTGATTTATGACGTATATTGCCTTGGCCCGTGTATTGCTAGTATGTAAGGCCAGCAGACACCACCCAGCATTAAGCGAGAACTTCCTTGTCCCTCCACGTTGCCCTCAGCCACATCA
>CAMARI010000107.1 GCA_945860515.1 Polaromonas sp. YR568 | reverse complement strand
GCTGGCTTTACTGGCAGCGACAGCCTGCTGCTGCGCCGCACGGTAGATGCCCAAGGCAAAAGCCGTGCATGGATCAACGGCAGCGCAGCCACAGCATCACAACTCAAAGAAATTGCAGACAAACTCGTCGATATTCATGGTCAGCATGCCTGGCAAAGCCTGACCCGACCTGATTCGGTGCGTGGCCTGCTCGATTCGTATGGCGGCGTAACAACTGAAAAACTGGCGGCGCATTGGCATCACTGGCGTCAGGCCCAAAAAGCCCTGTTGGAAGCACGCAGCGCCCAAGACAGCCTGCAACGTGAACGCGAACGGCTGGCCTGGCAGATTGGCGAGCTGGACAAGTTGGCCCCTCTTGCCGATGAATGGGACCAACTCACTGCCCAGCACAGTCGCCTGTCCAACGTACAAACCTTGCGCAGCACCGTACAGACCGCGCTGGATGCGTTGGCCGAGTCTGAAGAAAACGCGACCAGCCTGCTTGGCCGTGCTTTCAATGCACTGCAAAGCCAGTCGCACATTGAGCCCCAGTTCAATGCCTTGACCGAGGTGCTGGCCAGCGCGCTGGCTCAAACCGAAGACGCAGTGCATTCCCTGAACAGCTACGCCCGCCATGCCGAGCTGGAACCGCAGCGTCTGAATGAACTGGATGAGCGCTTGAGCCTGTGGATCAGCCTGGCGCGTCGCTACAAGCGCCAGCCAGCCGGCCTGCCCGAGCTGCTGACCACATGGCGGACTGAACTGCAAAAGCTTGACGAAGCAGCTGACCTTGCCCAACTTGAGAAGCTTGAAAAGATGGCGCACAGTGCGTATCTCGAAGAAGCAAAAGCCATCACAAAACTCAGGGCCAAAGCCGCTCCCGCATTGGCCAAAGCCATCACGCAAGCGATGCAGGGTCTGGGTATGCAAGGCGGAAAATTTGATGTGGCTTTGACGCCGCTGGAGCAGCCAGCCCAATACGGACTGGAGCAAGCCGAGTTCTTGGTGGCTGGCCACAGCGGCACCACGCCACGCCCGGTAGGCAAAGTCGCTTCAGGCGGCGAGCTGTCGCGCATTGCGCTGGCGATTGCCGTCACGACCAGCCAATTGGGTGAAGCGCAAACTCTGATCTTCGACGAGGTTGATTCAGGTGTTGGCGGCGCGGTGGCGGAAACTGTCGGCAGACTGATGAAGCAACTGGGCAAAGACCGCCAGGTCATGGCAGTCACCCATCTGCCACAAGTGGCGGCATGTTCAGACCAGCATCTGGTAGTGGCCAAGCTGACTGAAAAAGGCAAAACATTCAGCACCGTTGAGGCCGTGACTGGCGAGGCGCGTGTTGCCGAAATTGGCCGCATGCTGGGTGGCGAAAAGCTGTCCAGCACAACACTGGCCCATGCCAAGGAAATGCTGGGGCAATGAGCAAAGCACTTGAGATGGTGTTGATCACCGGCATGTCGGGCTCGGGCAAGTCGGTGGCCCTGCATGCGCTCGAAGACGCCGGCTACTACTGCGTGGACAACCTGCCTCCTGAGCTCTTGACATCATTTGTCGCGCTTGAGCGCCAGCACGGCGAAAGCAAAGTCGCCATTGCCATGGATGTTCGCAGCGCCACTTCGCTGCCGCTGGTGCCCAAACAGCTGGAGCAACTGCGCGCGCAGGGTGTAGCCATGCAGTCACTGTTTCTGGATGCCAGTACGGACACACTCGTCAGGCGCTTTTCAGAAACACGGCGGCTGCATCCACTGTCACGTATTGATGCATCGGACCAGAACCGCGCGCTGGTCGACGCGATTGAGTTGGAGCGCGAACTGCTCGGCGACATGCGTGAACAGGCCCATGTCCTGGACACTAGCCTGATCCGCTCTTCTCAATTGCAAAGCTACGTCAAATCCCTGATTTCAGCACCAACCAAACAACTCACGCTGGTGTTTCAGTCTTTCGCTTTCAAGCGCGGCATACCGCTGGATGCTGACTATGTGTTTGATGTCCGCATGCTGCCCAATCCGCATTACGAGTCAGGCCTGCGTGAATTGACAGGCAAAGACGAAGCCGTTGCCAGCTACCTTCGTTCGCATGCCGAAGTCGGCGACATGTTCACGGACATCCAGATATTTATCAACCGCTGGCTTACCGCTTTGATACGGGACCACCGCAGCTATGTCACGGTGGCAGTAGGTTGTACCGGGGGCCAGCACAGGTCGGTGTTTTTGGTGGAGGCACTGGCCACCAGTTTTGGGCAAAGCTGGCAAACCCTCAAGCGCCACCGAGAGCTCGACGCTCGCTAAGCTGTCACGGTTGGCCCTGTTTCGAGCAGCTTGCGTATGGGTGCTGGCAAGCCCAGCAAAGGCCATTGCCCCGGCAAAAACCAGCTTCCCGCCACGCTTTCGGTTGATGGCATTTTCTGATGGGCAGAAAAACCGACAAGCACCGGACTCAAGTACATGTCTTTGTGCGTCAGCACATGTTTAAAAGCCGGCAAACACTGAACGCGCGAACGACTGCGAGCTGATACAAACGCCAGCAGTGCTGCTTCATTTTCAAACACAGGCAAGCAGTAAAGCCCGCCCCAAATACCTGATTCAGGCCGGCGCTCAAGCCACACCGCACCATCAGACCGCTGCGCCCACAGCAGGCTCAGTTGGTCTATGCTGCGCTTGAGTTTTTTGGTTTTGACAGGATATTTTTCAGGTGCACCTTCAGCAAAAGCCAGGCACATGTCTTGCACCGGACAAATCATGCATTGCGGCTTGCGGCTGGTGCAAATCGTGGCGCCCAGGTCCATCACCGCCTGGGTGTAGCGCGGCATGGTTTGCGCCAGGTTTTGTTCGGGCAGCGCATTATTGGCAATGACCCACAACTGCTTCTCGTTTTTACCCAAAGCCAGATCATCAGAAAAAGCCAACACTCGCGTGAGCACGCGCTTGACGTTGCCGTCCAGAATCGCCACCCGCTCTGCGAAGCAAAAAGAAGCAATTGCAGCCGCTGTTGAGGGCCCAATACCGGGCAGGGTTTGCAGCAGCTCGGCTGATGCTGGAAATTGCCCGCCGTGCAGCGCGACCACATCTTGTGCGCAGCGGTGCAGGTTGCGCGCGCGGCTGTAGTAGCCCAAGCCGCTCCAAAGCGCCAACACATCGTCCGGCTTTGCTGCCGCAAGATCAGCCACCGACGCAAAGCGATTCAAAAACCGCGCGTAATAGTCCAGCACCGTCGTGACTTGCGTTTGCTGGAGCATGATTTCAGACAACCAGACGTGGTACGGGTCACGGGTGTTTTGCCAGGGCAGGCTGTTGCGGCCATGCGTTTTTTGCCATGCCACCAAGCGGGCTGCGAAGACTTGCGTCACGTGCGCTGGTTTTCGGGCAGAGGTGATAGCAGACGCTGCGATTTTCTTTTCAACATCTCAAGCATCTGCTGCAGCGGTCCGCTGGATGGCAGGCATACCAGACAGGTGCTCTGTCAGCTCTTTGAGCTTGCTATCGAGTACATCAAGCTCATCTCTGCGCACATCAATTTCGCTGATGCGCTCATCAAGCCCGGACGCTACGCTCTGAATGCGCTCGATCGCCTCAAGGCGACGACCAAAATTGCGGTGTCGCTCGCGAAGTTGTGTATCGAGCTGCGCCGCTGCTGACTTGTTCCACAGTTCTAGTTCGCCCAGAGCAGATTCGTAAACGACACGCAGCCGAGTTGCCAGAGCTCCGACCAGGCGCTCTGAAAAATCCGCTTGCGACAGCCTGAATATATTGCTGACGCCCAGGTACTTCAAATGGCTGCGCTCGATCAGGTTGAGGTCGTTTTCAAAACGGGGCAATTCGGGCACCGTGGGTGCCTGCAACTCAAAGCCGAATTCCGTATTGAGTTGCTTGAAGGAAGCCATCAGCATGTTGTGAATCTCGCCGCTGATGGCTTGCGCCTTTTGCAGCGCAGCACGCAAGCGTTCAAAAGTCTGGCCGTAAGCCTTTTTAACGCCAAATTTGATGCCCGGCTGCTTGAGCGTTTGAGTCAGTTCGGCCAGTTCGCTTTTCAGCGTGGGTGCACCCAGCAAATGAAAGACTTCACGCAGCAGCTTGAGGTGCACAGAACGTACTGCGTGAATTTTGGCGCCACTGGTGTCGAACTCGGTCTGCTCTTGCTCGATACGAGCGCGCATCTGCTTGATGACCGACGCGTTTTTGCCCTTGAGGCCGCGCAGTTCGTCCATCTGCTCGGCCAGGTCCCGGCGACGAATATGGATCGAGCGGTCGGCTTCCAGTCGCAACTCGGCAATACCGGTTGCCACAGCAGCACGCAAGAGAAGCTGACGCTTGCCCATGATGCCTTTGGCCAGCGCAAACTCCAGGTCAGGCAGGTGGCTGGCAGCCAGCAGCGCGTCGTCGCGGGTCACCTTGGCAACCAGTCCTTTTTGCGCCGACACGGGGATGACCTGTTCAAGCGCCAAATCAAGAATTTCTGCAGAGTTGCTACGCTGGCGCTGTATTTGCGCTTCGATTTGTTCTGGCGATGACAGCGCGTCCCACAAGGTGTCAATCTTGTTCAGCACCACCAAACGAGAAATACTCTCATCGTCCCCGCTGATCAAATGATCACGCCAGATAGCAAGGTCTGATTTGGTCACGCCGGTATCGGCCGCCAGAATAAACACTACCGCGTGCGCTTGTGGGATCAGGCTCACCGTCAGCTCAGGCTCGGCACCAATCGCATTGAGCCCCGGCGTGTCCAGAATCACCAAGCCCTGCATGAGCAGAGGATGCGCAATATTGATCAGCGCGTGACGCCACTTGGGCACTTCAATCAGGCCGTCTGGCCCGACCAGCGGGTTGTCGTCAATGTTTTCGTCGAGCCAAAAACCCAGAGCGGTCGCTTCCTGTTTGGTCACATGTCTGACCTCGGCTACTTTTTCAAGTGCCAACGCCAACTGACCGGGGTCGTTCACGTCCAAGTCAAGCTGCGTCCATTTTTCAGGCACCGCGCGCCATTCCATCAGCGCCTGGGTTTGCAGGCGAGTCTCGATCGGCAACAGTCGCAGGCATGGCGGTACGTCAGCGTCATAGGCCAGCTCTGTTGGACACATGGTGGTGCGGCCGGCGCTGGAGGGCATGATGCGGCGGCCGTAGCCCGCAAAAAAGATGGCGTTGATCAGCTCGGACTTGCCGCGTGAGAACTCGGCCACAAAGGCCACCATGACCTTGTCCGACCGCATCTGGGTTTCCAGTCTTTGCAGACGCTCTTGAACAGCAGCGTCCAGCAAATCGTGGTCTTTCATCCAATCAGCCAGCAGCTTGAGCCGCAGGGCAAACTCGCGCCGCCATGCGCCGTGCTGGTCGAATTGTTCGTTAAAAGACATGTTTTGCCGTCATAGCTCGCCGATCAATATAGCATTGCGCTGGCAGCCGCATGCCAGTTGATGAAAGCTCAGGGATTTTGGCATGTGAGGCAGAAAAATGTGGAGCGTTGCCCTTGACGAATCCCCTTGATGGGGCTGCCGCAGACCTTGCAGGGTAGGCCCGCACGGTCGTACACCATCGCCTCGAGCTGAAAGTAGCCGGACTGCCCGTCAGCATTTGAAAAGTCATTCAGGGTGCTGCCGCCTTTGGCAATCGCTTGTGTCAGCACCTCACGTATGGCGGCATGCAGCCGTGCACTGCGCGGCTTGCTGATGCGCGCTGCCCGTGTGGTGGGTCGGATGCCCGCCAGAAACAGTGCTTCAGACGCATATATATTGCCAACTCCCACCACCACTTCGCCTGCCAGCAGCACCTGCTTGATGGCAGATTTTTTGAGTTTCAGGGCAGCCTGCAAGCTTGGGGCATCAAAAGTGTCACTCAAAGGCTCAACGCCCAGTCGTCCCAGTAATTTATACGCCGGGGCGTCGTTTTCGTCCAGCGCATAAACCACCGCGCCAAATCGACGCGGGTCGTGCAGGCGCAGCGTTCCCTGGCTGGTCGACAGTTCAAAATGGTCGTGCTTGCCCGGGGCGGGCAAATCGTGACCAAAGCTGATGCTGCCAGACATGCCCAAATGGACCAGCAGCAAGCCGGCGCTCAGGTCGATGAGCAAATATTTGCCGCGCCTGCGCACGCCCAGCACTTGCTGGCCATGCAGTGTCTGGGGTGTGCAGCCTAGGGGCCAGCGCAGCGGCTTGCCGATTTGCACCATGCTGATGTGTGCACCCGCAATACGGCTGGCAAAACTGAGACGGGTGACTTCTACTTCGGGGAGTTCGGGCATGAGGGCATCAGCTGATAAAAAGTGCTAAAAATAAGCTTCAATTATCATAGTTAGATGAAGAAATCACTCATCGGGGCTTTTTGCGGTTTGTACCTTGCCGGGCCTGCGCTTTGGGCCCAAAGCAATGCACCGGCCAAGGCACCCACCGCACCCCCGGTCAGCGAGCTCAGCCAAAGCCAGCAAACTCCTGTACGAGACACGTCGCCCCTAGGCGCAGAGCTCTTTTACCGCCTGTTGATTGGCGAGATCACCACCCGGCAAGGCGATGCCAGTGCAGGCTATGCGCTGATACTCGACTCCGCCCGCAAAACCAACGATTCCCAGTTGTATCAGCGCGCTATAGAAATTGCCCTGCAATCGCGTTCTGGTGATGCTGCACTGCAGGCTGCACTGGCCTGGCGGCAAGCCAAGCCCGCCGACAGGGACCCCAACCGCTATGTGCTTCAAATCCTGATTGCGCTGAACCGGATTCAAGACACGCTGGAGCCCTTGAAGAAGGGCATCGAACTGGCCACCATCGCCGACCGCTCGCTGGCCATATCCGCCATTCCCACAGCTTATGCCCGCGTCAGCGACAAGAAGCTGGCCGCGACGGTGGTTGAAAACGCCCTGAGCTCTTACGTCATCAACCCCAGCACTGCAGCGGCAGCATGGACAACCATAAGCCGCATGCGCCTGTCCGCTGGAAATGCTGATGGCGCGCTGGATGCCGCTCAAAAAGGCCAGACAGCCAACGCACAGGCTGAAGGCCCCGCGCTGGTGGCGCTTGAACTGATGAGCTCCAAGCTGCCGGCTGCAGAAGCCATGGTCAAAAAATACTTTGCCAGCAATCCGAAAGCGGTTCCCGAGATCCGCATGGCTTACGCACGCGGCCTGCTGGACGCGATGCGCTATGGCGAGGCGGCCACAGAATTGCAAACCGTGATCAGAGACAAGCCTGACTTTGCGCCCGCCTGGCTCGTGCTGGGCTCTTTGCAGTTGCAGGACAACCAGTTGTCTCAGGCGCAATCCTCCCTTGAACGCTATGTGGCCCTGAACCTGGCGGCTAGCAAGAAAAGCGAAGAAGACGCGCCCGACCGCGGCCTAGCGCAAGCTTATCTGTCGCTTGCGCAGATCGCCGAAAAGCGCAAGGATTTCGCAGGTGCTGAAGCCTGGATCAACAAGATCGAGAACTCGTCCGACATGATGCAGGCGCAAACCAGGCGTGCATCCATCCTGGCCAGCCGCGGCCAGCTGGATGAAGGTCGGCAACTGATTCGCAGTCTGCCCGAGCGCAACCCCGAGGACGCGCGGCTCAAATTGCTGGCCGAAGTCGGACTGCTGAGAGATTTGAAGCAGTACAAACTGGCCCACGACCTGCTGGCGCAAGCCGTAACAAAGTCACCGCGCGACACCGATCTGCTGTACGACCAGGCCATGATGGCTGAAAAGCTGGGCCAGTTGCCTGAAATGGAACGCCTGCTGCGCCGCGTGATCGAGATCAAGCCCGATGCTTACAACGCTTACAACGCGTTGGGCTATTCATTGGCAGATCGCAATCTGCGCTTGCCGGAAGCCAAGCAATTGATCAAAAAAGCGCTTGAGTTTGTACCCAACGACCCGTTTATTCGCGACAGCCTGGCCTGGGTTGAATTTCGCATGGGTAACAACGCCGAGGCGGTCAAGATTTTTGCAGACGCCTTCAAAGCCAAACCGGATGCAGAGATTGCGGCGCACTACGGCGAAGTGCTGTGGACCATGGGCCAGCGCGACAAGGCGATAGCCATTTGGCGAGAAGGCCAGTTGCTGAACCCTGAAAACGAGACGCTGCTTGAAACCCTCAAACGTTTGAAGGTACGGCTCTGAGTCGCAACATGCCTGCTTTTGTGGCGCGGATAGGCCTGCTGCTTGCTACACTTTTCGTAGCTTCGTGCGCCTATAAAACAAGCTTTACAGGCGTTAATGACGCCAAAACTGAGGCAAAAAATAAAGCTCTGCCGACTTTTTGGGCAGGACGTATCGGGCTGCAAGTTCAAAGCGAGCCGCCACAAGCCTTTTTTGCTGGTTTTGAACTCAAAGGCCAAGCCAGCAGCGGCGAGCTGACGCTGATCAGCCCGCTGGGTAACGTGGTGGGCATCGTGCGCTGGTCACCGTTTGAGGCATTGCTCGAGCAAGGCGGTACAACCCGACGCTTTGCATCTAGCGACGAACTTCTGGCCCACATCACAGGCGCAGCTGTTCCGATGTCGGCCCTGTTTGACTGGCTTGCAGGTATGGACACGCCCACACCGGGCTGGGTGGCCGACTTGTCAAAGCAGCCTGACGGGCGCATCAGCGCCAGAAGAATCAACCCGGCCCCAGCGGCTGATTTGCGCATTGTGTTGAACCCATGAAGGCCATCTACGACATTCCCGCCCCAGCCAAGCTGAACCTTTTTTTGCACATCACCGGGTGCCGCGCC
This sequence comes from Polaromonas sp. YR568, assembly GCA_945860515.1. Lineage (GTDB taxonomy): Bacteria > Pseudomonadota > Gammaproteobacteria > Burkholderiales > Burkholderiaceae_C > Polaromonas. The sequence continues at coordinate 1,028 of CAMARI010000107.1, read as the reverse complement.
GACGGCTATCACCTGCTCCAGTCGGTGTTCATGCTGATCGACTGGTGCGACACACTGCATGTGGAGCTGCGCGCAGACGGCCAGATCAGCCGCTGCGATGTAGGCGCTGACAGCGGTGTGTTGTTGCCCGATAACGACCTGACAGTACGTGCCGCCAAAGCACTGCAACAAGCCTGCGGCACATCGCTGGGCGCGCACATCAGCCTGGAAAAGCGCATCCCCTCTGAAGCAGGCATGGGCGGCGGCTCGTCGGATGCAGCGAGTTGTTTGCTGGCGTTGCAGCGGCTGTGGGGCGTCAAATTGCCGCGCGATGAGTTGCTGTCGCTGGCTCTGAAACTTGGGGCGGACGTGCCGTTTTTTCTGTCCGGTGGCCACGCGTGGGTTGAAGGCGTGGGTGAACTGATCACGCCCATCACCTTGCCGTCTGCTGACTTTTTGGTGGTCAAGCCGCCCCAGGGACTGTCAACGCCCGCCATATTTAGCTCCCCTTCGCTCAAACGCGACTCTGAAACTGCTACAATCCAAAGCTTTGCTGCAAACAATCCGGCTCAAATCTTTGGATTTGGACACAACGACTTGCAGCCAGTGGCCCAAGCGCTTTCCCCGCAAATTGTCCAGTCGATTGACTGGCTGGCAGCACGGCAGCTCAAAGGCAGAATGACTGGCTCAGGCAGTGCGGTGTTCGCCTATGTGCCGAATGATGGATGTGACAATGTTGACGCGCAAGTGCATCCAGCTGGCTGGAAGGTTCGGAAATGCAGCAATTTGCAAGCGCATCCGTTGAGAGATTGGTAGTTAGGCTGGTTGCAAAGACGTGTTGATTGACAGTTTATGGGTTGGTTGCCAGGCGTTAAACACGAGTTGTACGTCCGGCATCTGTCCCGTGTAGGGGTGTCGCCAAGTTGGTTAAGGCACCGGATTTTGATTCCGGCATTCGCAGGTTCGACTCCTTCCACCCCTGCCAAAACGTGTATCGGCGCGTGCGTTGCACTCGCTGATCGGGTCTTGTACCGGCTCGTGCACTGCAC
>CAMARI010000106.1 GCA_945860515.1 Polaromonas sp. YR568 | reverse complement strand
CCGGCGAGTTGTGAAAATCGCTCTTTTAAACGCGGGAATATATCGACAATACGTTCTAAGTTTTGAGCGCGCCTGGCCTTGCCGCGCACCTGACTGCCCAGCAAAAGATTGTCATGAACATTGAGGTTAGGGAAAATTCGGCGGCCTTCGGGCACATGAATCAAACCGCGCTGTACCACCTCACTGGAGGTCATGCCTGTCATGTCCTCCCCCTGAAAACGAATGCTGCCGCTAAAGGGTTTGTAGAGTGCAGAAATGTTGTTGTTGAGGGTGGACTTTCCCACCCCGTTACTTCCGAGCACCGCCACAATTTCGGTAGCGCCGACATCCAGGTTGATGCCGCGTAAGATTTCAATTTGGCCATAGCCCGCATGCAAATTTCGGATCTCAAGCATGTGCCTCTCCTTGCACTTGGGGGGGTATTTGATCGGCTGCACCCCGACCCAAGTAGGCCTCAATTACTTCGCGGTTGTTGACCACCTCTTCGGGCTGACCTTGTGCAATGACCTTGCCATACGACAGCACATAGATGTACTCGGACAAACTCATGACCGCGTGCATCACGTGCTCAATGAGCAAGATGGTGACGCCCGAGTCTCGAATGCTGCGAATGAGTGCAATGATCTCGACAATTTCTTGCGGATTCAAACCCGCCATCACCTCGTCGAGTAACAACAACTTTGGCCCTGTTGCCAAAGCGCGGGCCAACTCAAGCCGCTTACGGCCAGCCACGGTCAAGTCAGACGCTGGCTGATCCAGCATGCCAGACATGCCCACTTTTTCTGCAATCAAACGTGCATGGGCATGGGCCTCGTTTTTAGACCTGAACTGCTGAAAGGCGCCTACGGCAATGTTTTCGAGCACAGTGAGTTTGGCAAAGGGCTGCGTGATTTGAAACGTGCGGACCATGCCCAAGCGAGCAATTTCATGCACTTGCAAACCCACAATGCTCTGGCCTAAAAACGCCACTTGGCCCTCATCGATTTTGTGAAAGCCCGCGATCGATGCAAACAGCGTGGTTTTGCCAGCGCCATTCGGGCCAATCAGGGCAACAATTTGACCCTGCCCTACTTCCAAAGAAGCGTTGTCAACAGCCCGCAAGCCGCCAAATATTTTGCTTAAACCTTTGACTTTCAGCATCAGGCGTCTCCTTCTTTGGAAGATGACGCCGACGTCAAACGGCCAGCTTCTTTGTGCTTTTTGCGTTTGAACAATTCAATCAGGCCATTCGGCAAGAAAGCAATGATGATGACCAGCAAGGTACCGTAAAGCACCAAGGACAGTCCTTGGAAGCTGAACATCGAGCGCGTGAGTTCACTCAACACCGCCAACAGCACAGCACCAATGAGAGGCCCATAAACGGTACCGGCGCCGCCAATCATGCTGACCAGCAACATCTCCACAGATTTGTCAACGCCAAACACAATGGTGGGGTCGATGTACAAAAAGTACTGCGCAAAAAAACATCCACCGGCCCCGGCAATGGCCCCGGAGATGGTCATGATTTTAATTTTTTCTACAAAGACATTGATGCCCAAAGCGCGTGCAGAGTCTTCGTTTTCGCGAATGGCCGCCAACCTTGCGCCAAATCGGGAAGCCTTCAGCCACAAGGCCACCGCAATTGACAGCACCGTCAGAGCCAAAATAATGAAGTAGAAATAGCGGCGGTCACCAAACTGAAAATTGGCGGCGGTTTGCTTCATGGGGATGAGCATGCCCAAACCACCACCCGTGATGTCCACCGAGTTGGCAACGATGCGAAACACTTCGGCAAAGGCCAGCGTGATCAGGGCAAAGTAGGACCCCTTCAAACCGGCTCGAAACGAAATAACGCCGATCAAGCCCCCCGCAACGGCGCCCGCTAAAGCGGAAGCAGGCAGGCCCCACCATGGGTTCAAGCCAAAGCGCATTTGCACAATGGTGGACACATAAGCGCCCACACCAAAAAAAGCCACATGACCAAATGACAGCTGCCCGGCAAAGCCTCCCGCGATGTTCCAAGATTGGCCAATAAAGGCATAAAACAGCGCCAGCACGCCAAAGTTAATGACAAAGGCCGAGTTGGAGACAAACGGAAAAACAAGAGCAACGGCCAGCAACAAGACATGCAGGGCCCAAGGGTGACGATTGAAGTTCATCGCTTGTCTCCAAACAGGCCAGACGGTCTGAACAACAAAATCAGAATAAAAATCAGCGAGATGCCGATTTGTCCGAGGCTTTCACCCAGGTAGAGGCCACCAAACGATTCGGTCAACCCAACAATGAGACCGCCCACGACCGCGCCTAAAAAACTGCCCATGCCGCCCAGCACCACCACCGTGAAGGCCACCATCACAAAGACATGACCGGTGGTGGGAGACACATAAAAGATGGGCATGAGCAATGACGCTGCAGCGCCCAAGGTGGCCATGCCCAAACCAAATGAAATGGCAAAGATCTTGTCGACATCAATGCCCACCAAGCGGGCGCCCATGCGCTCTTTGGCCACTGCGCGAATGGCGCGACCGGTGTCGGTGCGCGACATGAAAACCCCCAACAAAGCGCACATGATCATGGCTGCGACAAAAGAAATAACTTTAGGCAAACCGACCAACAGAGGGCCGACTTCAAACATTTTGTCGCTGTAAGACATGGAGATGGTGCGAGAGTCGCCTGTGAAAAACATCAAGGCCAAGTTTTCTATCACGATGGACAAACCCAAGGTGATGAGCAAGATGTTCTCATCTTTGCCGTAAGAGAGTTTGCCAATCAAATAGCGGTACATCACATAGCCCAGCGCAAACATGGCGGGCATGGTCACGATGAGCGAGAGATAAGGGTCCACCCCCAACTTGGTGACCAGGTAGAAGACACCAAACATGGCTGCCATCAAAAGGCTGCCATGGGCAAAATTAATGATGTGCAACACACCATAGATCAATGTGAGTCCGGAGGCGACGAGGGTGTAAATGCCCCCCATAAGAATGCCATTGATGACAGCCGCTCCGATAATGGTCAGGTCCAAAACGAATTCCTTAAAATGAGTTCAATCAAGCGACAGTCAAACTGCAATATAAATTCACACAGGAAATTCAACCTGACTGCAAATCGCAGTCAAGTTGAAAGCTCCGCTCGAAATCCAAGAAATTTAGAAGCAGTTAAATCCGGCAACAAGTACTTCGTACAGACTTAGCAAATGCTTGGCCGGAGAGCCTGTATCAGCTGAATTTAGGCCGCGGGAAGATGGGCTTTACCGCTGCAAATTCGTTGGGCCACACCACATCTATATCGGTCTTGCTTGCCTGCAGCATTACTGCACGTCCACCCGTGTTCTGACCGTCGACGAACTTTGTGGGGCCATAGGGCATGAAGTGGTCGGACCAGGTGCTGGCCTCGAGAGCCGCAATCACCCTTTCCTTGTCAGCCGACCTGGCGCGCTCCAGCGCGTCAGCGAAACATTTCACGGAGTTATAGCCACAGTAGACCTCGAAGGTAAACAACCCACCCTTTGCCTCTAGCGCCTTGCGCATGGCCAAGGCCTTGGGATTGCGCGGGTTATACCAGTGGTTGAAGTCGATCATGTTCTGAGCGATGTCCGGCTGCTCACTGACGAGCTTGAAGTTGAATCCACCACCCAGTACGCTGAACATCGCCGCCACATCCACGCGCTGCTGATGTAAGGTGCGCGCCAGCAAAACGTACTCGTTTTGGTAGTTGCTCATGATCACCAGATCTGGCTTAAGGCCCTTGATACGCAGGGCTACGTTGGAGAAATCGCGTGTGGGGTTGGCATGTTTTATGACTTCTGCCACCTGTACATTGATACCGGGAAGGCGGTCGGCAAGCAGCTTGGCCGTACCCGTGCCGAACTCCGACTCCTCGTGCACCAAAACCGCGGACTTAGCCAAACCGCCAGCCGTCTTGTTGACTTCGCCCAGGCCCGCAATAGCATCGTCCACGCACTTGCCAAAGCCAGGCGCCAACCTAAACACATTCTTCAGCCCGCGCCTGACGATTTGGTCGGAAACGCCTACGTCAATCATAAAAGGGGTGTTGTACTTGGCTGCAGCCTGCGTTGCCGGCAGTGCAATTGCGCTGGAGAAGCAGCCCACGTAAGCGGCCACACCCGCCTGATGCAGGCGTTCCACCTCGGACACGCCTATCTCGGGGCGGGATTGCGAATCGCCCAGGGCGGCCTCAAGCTTGGCCCCACCCAAAGACTTGATACCGCCAGCCGCGTTGATCTCATCGATGGCCATCTGGCAGCCGAGGCGGCCTTGGCCACCGCTATAGCCTAGTCCCCCGCTAACTGGATGCACCAAGCCAATCTTTATGGGAGCTGGCTGCGCCAGCAAAAGGCCGGGTGCACCGAGTGCGGTGGTGGCTGCACCAGCTTGCAAAATCAAACGACGGGTTACGCGGACATCAGACGTCATGGTGGATCCTCAATGAAAAGGTGGGGGTTAAATGAAATTGTTCCATTCATAGAACAATTGAGGAGACTGTGCAACAATCTTTTTGTGAAGTCAAGCGGTTAACTCCCAATGTTTTGAAATTAATCTTGCTGCGCCAGCACCGCAAGCAAAGCGGACTGCAGATGCACCCATAAGCCGCAGATCACAAGCAAAGCACTAACATTCGCACCACGATGGACCACTCTCTTTACCGCTACAGCGCACTGCCTGAGCGAGCGCCTGTGCCATTGGCGCCCAGACTGCATGTGTACACCGTGCTCTATCTGGAACATTGGGACTTTGAGGCACCCGAAGGCAGCCTGCGCGACCCCCGTTTTGTGGGTGAATTTGGCAGCTTCAACCCCGATTACCGAAGCTGGACACAACGCGAATATGGCCTGCGCATTGGCGTTTTCAGACTGATAGACGCCCTGCGCGAAGCCGGCATTCAACCCGTCGTAGCGGCCAACAGCATGGTGCTGCCGCGCGTGCCCCAGGTGATGGATGCCCTGAAGCTATCGCAGGCTCAGTGGATTGCCCATGGTGTGGCCGCTACCCGCCTGATGCACGCCAACATGTCGTTGGCAGAACAACGCGATCACATTGACAGTTCTTTAAAGGCCTTTAAAGTGCACACCGGGCAAACTGCGCAATCCTGGCTCAGCCAGGATTGGGGCACATCTGCGCACACTTTTGGATTGCTGGCCGATGCGGGCATTCGTTACACGCTGGATTGGGGCAACGACGATCAGGCTTATTGGATGACACCCAGTGGGGCGTCACAACAACAGTTGTTGGCCATTCCTTTGTCAAGCGAATGGGACGATGTGCAAGGCCAATGGTTCAGACCGATCGAGCCCTCACAACATGCGCAGCAAATTTTTCAGGCGGCTCAACGCATGCGCGATGAATGCCAAGCGCATCAGCGCAGCGCCGTCATGGGCATAGGACTTCACCCGTGGGTGTGGGGCATGCCCAGTCGCATCACATATTTACGAGAGCTTTTGGCGCAGTTGAATCAACTGGGCGGTGTGATGTTGAGCACCCCTCAGCAAATCTATGAACAATGCGTTAGTAGCGCACCTGATTGAACCTCACGAAAGAACTTTCAAATGGACTACCTGGACACCCTCAGTCATTTTGCCTCTGGCCTCGACTATGCCAAGCTGGACCCTGAAGTCAAAGACCAGGTGGGCTGGATCTTGGCAGATACAGTAGCCGCCATCGTGGCTGGTTCGGCAGAGCCAGAGCTGCGGGCTATCGCGACGCGGCAATCTGCAGCACCTCACCAGGCAGCCCAGCTCATTGGTTTGGCTCAAAACAGCACAGCCGAGGCCGCCGCCTTCATCAACGGCAGCGCTGGCACTTTTTTAGAAATGGACGAAGGCAACCGTTTTTCTCGGGGCCATCCAGCGATTCACGTCATTCCCGCCGCACTGGCGCTCAGCCAGGAGCGCCAGGCAGATGCCGCACAATTTATGGCAGCGGTGGTGGTGGGCTATGAAGTGGGCTCACGCTTTGGTGCGGCATCCCAATTGCGCGGTGCCATGCACCCCCACGGGACCTGGGGCACATTGGGTGCCGCCGCAGCCTGCGCGCGCATTGCCGAAATGGATCACAAGGGCATGCGCCAGACCATCAACATTGCGGCCTCTCTGACAACAGCTACGTCTAAGCAAACCATGCTGGAAGGCGGCTTGGTGCGCAACGTCTACGCGGGCTTGAGCAATCGACATGGCCTGTTGGCTTTGAACTTGGCGGAGTGTGGTTTCACCGGAGAGCACGATGGCCCATCCTCCTTGCTGGGCAACATCATTTCAGAAAGTTTTCAAGCTGACGCTGTCGTGGATGGCTTGGGTCAAGACTGGCATGTGATGCACAACTATTTCAAAATGCACTCTTGCTGCCGCTACAACCACGGCACGCTGGATGCCATTGACCACATGAGTGAAGTCGAAAAATTGCCCGCCATAGATGACATCGATCGCATTGAGGTTGACACCTATCACTTGGCCGCCGAGTTAAACGACCCTGCGCCCCAAAACACTTTGGCAGCCAAATTTTCTGTGCCTTTTGCAGTGGCCACCAGGCTGCTGACCCACTCCAGTGCCTTGTCTAGCTTCACTTGGGAGGCTGTGCGCAACCCAGACATCTTGGCGCTGGCTCAAAAAGTGAGTGTGTCGCACGATCCGGCCATGAGCGCCAGATTGCCCATGGAAAGGCCGGCCAAGGTCACCATACATCTCAAGGATGGCCGCCAACGAGTGGGCCAAGCGGGTGTCAATCGGGGGGACGATGCATCGCCCTACACCCGCGCTGAACTGCGCGACAAGTTCATGGACCTCACCGGCCGGATATGGCCCAAAGCGCACTGCGAAAAGTTACTTCAAGCGAGCCTGGATTTGGCTCACTTGAAAACGCCGTTTGGGGCGTGGACGTCGTTACTGTCGCATCCAGCGTATTGAACAAAGGGCGGATGTGAACCTCAAACGATCAAAATTCAGCTGAGCGAATTTTCGCCTGTCATGTAAACATAAACTGCGGTGAACAAGCCGTCCTGCACTTCAAAAAAGTTGCAATTGTTCTTGACCAATTTTTCTCCTTGATGCGTGATGTTTTCGACCCGAAAGCGACTGGCAATCCGCTGCGCTGCGACATCCACCGTGTGCGTGAAATCACCATGCCAGACTTTTGCATAGCGCTCATTCAGACGGTCGTACATGCCGCGAATTTGAAGCTCGCGGCCCTCATAAAAAACACCGTGATTGGCAATGGCAAATCGTGCATTGGAGGCAAAACAAGCCAGGGTGCCGTCAACATCTTTTCGGTCGACCGCTGCGAAATAGGTTTCGACCAATGTGACGAGTTGCGCTTCTTCTAGCTTGACTGAGTTCATGTGGTCTCCTTAAAACCGGCATCTTGCAAAGCGCGAAAGCTTGCCAAGGCCTGAGCGTGGGCCTTGAAAGATTCGTCCGACAAAGGACGCTGCATTCGCTGCTCCTCTAAAAAGTTGCCATGGCTTTGGCCCCGCACGCACAATGCTGAAGGTTTGACGGCGCCCACCGGTTTGACATGTGCAGGGATGTAGCTGATGGCAAATCCAATTCGACGGTCAGAGCTTGTATTGGCGCCTGAGGCGTGTACCAAATCAGTGTGATGAAGTGACATCTGCCCAGGGCCCACAGGAATGAAGGTGCCCTGTACATCATCGAATCGATCGCTGATGCCTTGTCCTCGACGAATCATGTTCGTCGGCTCGGGTTTGTCATCATGCGCAAAGGCGCCCCACTGATGACTGCCTGGCAAGACCTGCATGCAGCCCGCAGCGATGCTGGCATCACTGAGGGCAACCCAGGCGGTGATGTGCAAATGCGGCGACAAATAAAAATAAGTACTGTCTTGATGCCACCTCACATAAGCTGGGGTGTTGGCTTCTTTCAAAAACAGTGTCGAGTGGTAAACCAATATATCGGGGCCGATCACATCTTCAACCGCATCCAAAATGCGGGGATGATGAACCAACTGATCTGCCCAGTTAAACAACAGATAGCTTTTCGACTTTTCAGGAAAATCAATCGTTTGGCCGCGGTCTTTTTCCCAGTCTTGCAATTCTTGTCGAAAACGTTTGACTTCATCCGAACTCAGCACATCGACAGGAGATACAAACCCATCACGCGCATAAGCCTCAACTTGCGAGGCACTCAATAATTTAGGCATGTTTTCAATCTTCCCTTGACTTTGAATCGCTGAAAGCTCTCAATGTCGATCAACAGACTGCTGCGCAGCCGTCATCATGTCTTGCAACATCTCTAGGCGCGGGTGCATGGGCCTGGGATACGCTTGACGGCTTTGCGACAAACCCAAACCCAAAGCGGCCTCTGCCATTTTGTAACTGAGCGGCCCCGGATTGATCACGGGTACCGGCAAACGCTGACTTAACCAAACATGCGCTTGGTGCATGGTGGTCGAGCCCAAAATCAACACTTCAGCGCCATCTTGTTCAATGGCTTGGTAGGCGGCTTTTTCCAGCAAAGGAAACACATCCTCTTCTTTGCCAGACAACAAGGCCTGATTGTCCGTGGCCATTTCAATGGACCGGACCGATGCGCATTTGTGGTGCAAGCCCAGTTCGTCCAAAGCTTTTTTGTAGAGCGGCTTCCAGCGGTTGGCCATGGTCAGCACAGAAAACTTGTCGCCCAGCATCAAGGCCGTCAACATGGACACTTTGCCAGTTCCAAACACAGGAATGTCAAGCACCGAGCGCAGGGCCGCCACACCCGAATCGCTCATGGTATCAATGCACACTGCCGCAAAACCTTCGTCTTGCGCTTTGCAGCCGGCTTCAAAATTGGCGGTATCGGCCAAGACAAAATCGTGGTGGCTTGAATAGTTCACAGGTCCGGCCTTGACGGTGCGAAATTCAAACACCAACTCAGGCGACAAATCAATGCCTTGCAGCTGCGCCTGTCGCAAGGCCAAATTGGCTGCCGACATGGCAAAGGGCACCACCACCAGAATTTTCTTCTTGGGATGTGTCATGCAGTCACCTTCAATTCGGCCACTGCCTGCTCGGTGGAGGTGACGCGGCCAAACAGGCGCTGAAAATTGCGAAGGGTGACCTGGTGCAATTCTTCAAAGGTGGTGCCACATGCGTCTTCGACCAAGGTGACTTGATAACCTCTGTCAGCGGCTTCGCGAGCCGTACTCTCCACGCACATATTGGTGGAAACGCCAGCCAAGTAAATTTGATCGACATGCAAGGCGCGCAGCAAACTGTCAATCGACGTTGAAGCAAAGGCCCCCACCGTGGTTTTACGAAGCACATGTTCGCCGGCAACTGGTTTGAGCGCGTCCAAAATCTGGTGATCGGGGCTGCCCACATAGTTGTTGCAACTGGCCAAGAGTTTGCGCATATGGCGCGGTGCGTCGGTGGCGTCTGGCAAGGCGGCGCCCAAAGTGACATGAATGATAGGCTGGCCAAGGCGGTGGAAATGCGTACGCAAGTCAAGGGTGCGCGGCAGCACCGATTGCTCAATGCGTGCAAACCGATAGTCGCCTACATTGGAGCCTTGCGCCTTCAAGGTTCTGCCTAAAGCGCCGTCCCGATGGCCGGTGGCATATTGCATGTCAATGATCACCAATGCAGCGCTCTTGGCGCTGATGACGGGCTCGCTCATGAAATCACGGATGTAGTCTTTGGGTGCGCTCATGGATGTTCCTTGGTGGTTTGTTGTCGATACCAGTCAACAATTTGAGAGCCCGTGGCGCACCAAACGCCCTCGTGGCTGCGAATGTATTGGAGCGCTTTGGCCAGTGCGCCAATGCGATGCGGCTGCCCCATGATGAAAGGATGCACCGCCACGTTCATCAC
>CAMARI010000105.1 GCA_945860515.1 Polaromonas sp. YR568 | reverse complement strand
GCACCGGGCCAGTAGGTGCGCACCACCATCGCCCGAAAGGTAAACGGTGGGTCTTCGTCCTGGCCCAGCTGAAAGTACGAGGCAAAGCCAATCAGCATCAGCACCAGCATCAGGTAGCGCGTCAGCGCCGGGTGGTCCAGCGCCCATTTGGACAGGTTGAATTTGGACGGGCCAACACCTGCCGCGTCCTGCGTCTTGTCTTGTGTGGGTAGCATGTTGGCCTACTTTCCAGCAGAAGGTGCAGGCGCAGCAAGCTTGACAGTCGCGGCATCTCTTGCTCCCGGATTGATAGCGGTTTGCGCGGGTGTTTCGGGGGTCAGAGCCACTTTTTGCTGGTAAATCGTCACTTTTTGGCCGGGCGACAGCACATGCACGCCGGCACTGACCACCACCATGCCGGGTTGCAGGCCCGCTGCAATGACGGCCTCATTGCCATCAGCCGTGGCGATTTGTACGATTTGTGATTTGACCGTCATGCTGGCTTTGTCCAGCAGCCACACAGCGCTGGCTTGGCCTTCTTGTCTCAATGCGCTGGTCGGCAGCTTGATGACCGGCATACCCTGCACATCTCCCAAGCCAACAGGTAACACGAACATCGTGGCGCCCAGCGGTGGCGGCGGGGCCTTGCCATCCAGAGCCAGCTTGACCTGGAAGGTGCGGGTTGCAGGGTCAGCGCTAGCTGACACCTCGCGCACTTTAGCCATGGCCGCTGCGGTTTGTGTGTCTTGTGCCCAGCCGCGCACTTTAACGGCCATGCCCAGTTTGATGCCGGAGACCTTGTCCTCGGGCACGGAAAACACCACATCGCGCGGGCCATCAGCGGCAATGCGCACGACCGGTGTGCCAGCGCTGACCACCTGACCAGGCTCAGCCTCAATGGCAGTAACCACGCCGGCCACATCTGCCACCAGTGACGCGTAGCTTGCCTGATTGCTTTGCACGGCCAGCTGTGACTGTGCCTGTTCAAATTGGGCTTGCGCAGCTTTCAATGTGGTTTCGCGGCGCTCCAGCTCGGCGCTGCTGATGAAGTTTTGCTCTTTGAGTTCTTTGTAACGTTTGTAGTCAGCAGCTGCCAGGTCACGATTGGTGGCAGCGGCTTGAAGTTGTGCCCTGGCGGCGTCGGCGGCCAGCTTGTAGTCTTGCGGGTCAAGCTGGGCCAGCACCTGACCCGCCTTGACGCGTTGGCCGAGTTCGGCCTGGCGCTTGATGATTTTGCCGCCCACCCTGAATCCCAAGCGGGATTCAAGCCGCGCTTTGACCTCTCCCGCAAACTCATAACCTGACGAGAAGGTATTCACGCCAACGGTCATCACCTTGACAGCACGAATCGGCTCTTCAGGCGGGGCGGGCTTGGAGCAGGCAACCAGCAAGGCCGTGGCGCTGGCAAGAACAATGAGTGTTTTATTCATGGAAGATTTCAGAAAACAGGGATCAACACGAGTTAATGACTAACTGGTTATTAACGAGTAACGCAATGTAGTGTTAACCCTCGGATTTGTCAAGCGACAATCGCCGGCATGAGAAAAAAGGCGCACGGCGTTGACCATTACGAAAACTTTCCGGTCGCCTCTTTTTTGTGCCCACCGGCCTTGCGGCCTGCCATCATGGCGATTTACTGGTTTGCGCGCACGGCGGATGACCTGGCCGACGAGGGGGACGCAGCCCCAACAGCACGGCTGGCAGACTTGGCAGCTTACCGGACTGACCTTGCTGCTTGTGCAGAAGGTCAACCCACATCAGCACGCTGGGCCGCGGTTTTTACGCCCCTGCGCAGCGTGATTGAGCAACACAGCTTGCCCGTTGACCTGCTGGCTGACCTGCTCAGCGCATTTGAACAGGACGTCAGCAAAACCCGATATGCCAGCCAGGCCGAGCTGCTGGACTACTGCCGCCGCTCAGCCAACCCGGTGGGTCGGCTCCTGCTGCACCTGTACCACGTCAGCGATGCCCCGTCCCTCGCCCAAAGCGACTGTGTTTGCACTGCGCTGCAACTGATTAACTTTTGGCAAGACCTCGGGATAGATATTCCCCGAGGCCGCATTTACCTGCCTGCGGACGGCTTTGCGCAGCACGGGGTTGACGAAGTGCAACTACTGCAACGCAAGGTGAACCCAGCGACCACCGCGCTGGTAGCAGCCAACTTAGGATGGGCTACAACCCTGATGCAGCGCGGCGCACCGCTGGTGAAAAAAGTGCCGGGCCGTGCCGGGTGGGAATTACGGCTGGTGGTTCAAGGCGGTTTGCGGATCGCTGAAAAAATCGAACTGCTGAAGTTTGCCACCCTCCAGCAGCGGCCCAAACTGAACGCCTGGGATGGTGCTGTGATGGTGTGGCGCGCACTCAGGATGTAAAAAGAAGATGCGTATTGAAAAGCAGGGGCCCCCTCGGGGGCAGGGGGTGACACAAAATGCACAGCTATGGGGGCGATAATTCATTCATGACCCCAGAGCAATATGTCCAACAGAAAGCCGTCTCGTCAGGCAGCAGCTTCTACTACGCGTTTTTGTTTTTACCCAAAGAGCGCCGCGCCGCCATCACGGCGTTTTATGCCTTTTGCCGTGAGGTAGATGACGTGGTTGACGAGGTGCAAGACCCCGGTGTTGCCCAGACCAAGCTGGCCTGGTGGCAATCGGAAGTCACCCAGTCTTTTGCAGGCCAGCCCAGCCACCCGGTGATGAAAGCGCTGATGCCTTTGAGCGCTGCCTACAAGATAGAAGCACGCCACCTGCTCGCCGTCATTGAAGGCTGCCAGATGGACCTGATGCAAAACCGTTACCTGGACTTTGCGAGCCTGCAGCGCTATTGCCACTTGGTGGCCGGCATTGTGGGCGAGGTGGCGGCCCAGATTTTCGGCCAGACGCAGCCTGAGACCACCGCCTACGCGCACAAGCTGGGTTTGGCGTTTCAGCTGACCAATATCATCCGTGATGTGGGTGAAGACGCCCAGCGCGGCCGCATCTATTTGCCAGTGTCCGAGCTGCAGCAGTTTGATGTGAAGGTCCATGAACTGCTCAAGCGTGACTATTCAAGCCGCTTCACGGCACTGATGGCGTTCCAGACCAGGCGCGCCTTGAATCTGTATGACGAAGCCCTGGCCATGTTGCCTCTGGAAGACCGCCGCGCTCAAAAGCCGGGCCTGATGATGGCCAGTATTTACCGCACCCTGCTCAAGGAAATTGCGCTCGACAACTACCAGGTGCTGCACCAGCGGGTCAGCCTCACGCCGCTGCGCAAGTTTTACCTGGCCTGGAAGACACAGGCTTTTGGAACCATCTAGTGAAAAAAGTACGATGAAAGTAGCTGTCATTGGTGCAGGCTGGGCTGGTTGTGCAGCAGCCGTTGAGGCCACATGGCTTGGCCACCAAGCGACTGTTTTTGAAGCCGCACGCACAGCAGGTGGCCGCGCCCGGCGGCTGGATATTGCCTTCAATGGCGAAATCATCTGTCTTGACAACGGCCAGCACATTCTGATTGGCGCCTATTCAGAAACCCTCAAGCTGATGGCCGATATGGGTGTTGATATCAGCCAAACCCTGCACCGCATGCCGTTGACCATACAGTTCCCCAACGGCAACGGCCTGAAGTTGCCCAGCTTGCCTGCCCCGCTGGATGCCCTGGTGGGCATTGCCTTGGCGCGTGGCTGGTCATGGGCGGACAAGCTGTCGTTACTGTCAACAGCCACGCAATGGCACCTTAACAAGTTTGAATGTGCGCCGCAGTATTCGGTGGCTGATTTGTGCAGCAACCTCCCGCTGCGCGTCATGGCCAGTCTGATTGAACCGCTGTGCGTGTCAGCACTGAACACACCGGCAGACCGCGCAAGTGGTCAGGTATTTTTACGGGTGCTGAAGGACTCGCTGTTTGCGCCTGAAGGAGGCTCCAACTTGCTGCTGCCCAAAACCGATTTAAGCGCCCTGCTACCCGATGCGGCGCTGGCCTGGGTAGAGCGCAACGGCGGCAGTGTGCAACTGGGCTGCAGAGTCAGCAGCATCACCCTCGAGCAGGAAAAATTCTGGCATCTGATAGACGCAAACGACGAACTGCTCGGCGAGTTTGACAGCGTCATACTCGCCTGCCCACCGGTTGAAGCGGCAAGGCTGGCCCGCAGCACGGACCTGCCCTGCTCGGCCTGGCTGGACTCGGCAGAAGGCCTGGATTACGAGGCGATTGCCACCGTGTACGCCTACGCACCGGGCGCACAACTGGCCCAACCCATGCTGGCCTTGCCATCGAGCAGCCATCAACCAGCCCAGTTTGTTTTTGACCGAGGGCAGTTAGGCGGCCCGGCGGGTCTGCTGGCTTTTGTGGTCAGCGCCAGCCAGCAAAGCAGCACCGAGTTGGCAGCGCAAGTCGTGGCGCAGGCTGCCGACCAGCTCGGCGTTTATCCCATGGAGGTGCTGCAAACCGTGATTGAAAAGCGCGCCACCTTTGCCTGCACGCCTGGCCTGCAGCGGCCAGTTGCACAAGTTGTACCTGGCTTGCTGGCCTGCGGCGACTACATCGACGGCCCCTATCCAGCCACGCTGGAAGGCGCGGTACGTTCGGGATTGCAAGCGGCAGCATTGATTGGAAAGTTTTAAGGGCGCTATTGATTCAGAAGCTTCTCACCCAAGTGTCCATTGGCCTACAGGGACTAACGACACCATGACCCAGACCCTCGACGCACTACAAACCGAGGCCCGACTGCCATGGGCTGGCCTGGTGGCTGAAATTGCCTTGCTTTTGCAGGACAGCAGCGTGAGCATTTCACCGCGCTTGGTGCAGGCGCTCGGCAGCGGTGCGAGCTTGTTTGTGATGCCCGCCATCGACCGCCACACGGCGATTACCAAACTCATCACCTTCACACCCGCCAATGCAGGCACCGGCAGGCCCACCATTCAGGGCGACGTGACGGTGTTTGACATCGCCACTGGCCAGCGCCGCTTGCTGCTCGACGGCCCGACCGTGACGGCGCGCCGCACGGCAGCCGTGTCGGCACTGGCAGCCCAAAGGCTGGCACCGGACACTCAGGGGCCGCTGCTGATCGTCGGCGCTGGCGTACAGGGCAAAGCGCATCTGGAGGCTTTTGCCGCAGTGCTGGGTACCCGCCAGGTCATGATTGCCTCACGCAGCAGGCCAAACGCAGAGCAGCTGGTGCAGCACGCCCAGTCGATGGGCATCAAAGCGCAGCTGGTGCTTGATGCCAATGCTGCGCTGGCAGACTGCCCGCTGGCGGTGACTTGCACACCCGCCACCAGCATCGTTTTAAGCGCCACCCCCAGGCGCGACGCTTTCATCAGCGCGGTAGGTGCATTCACACCCCGCATGGCCGAGCTGAGTCCCGGCCTGTGCCAACACATGGCCAAACACGGCAGCATCTGGCTGGACACACTTGATGCACAACACGAAGCAGGCGACTTGCTGCAAGCTGGCTTGAATCTGCAGGCCATGACCACCTTGGGCGATGTGGTGCGTCAAAGCGGCCCCAAGCCCGCCGGGCCTGTGCTGTTCAAAAGCTGCGGTTGGGCCGGCTGGGACCTGGCAGCAGCCCGACTAGCCTTGCGCCACATTTAGGGCTGTAGACCAATGGATATATGCACAAGTAGCTATAACATTTATAGTCAACGAGGGCCCATGAAACACCCCTTCAATCCGTGCGCGGCACGTCAGCAGCCTTCTGCGGTGGTGCAGGCGACAGACTTTCTTGGGTCGAGGGCTGATCCGGAAAACACATTTTTGCGCCGTCCCAGCGCTGGCCACACCAGCAAACGCCTTCGGCATTGATCAGGCAAGTACCCGTCCCGCAGCAGCGTAAATCTTCAGTCATCACTATTCCCCGTTATGAAATGGATTTGAATCGACGAGCGAATCGCCAAACCCGTATTATCGATTGGGTAGCATTAGAAGCCATGGGATTTCCAGCGACAGGCTCAGCCCCGAAAAGCAACATCGTCAATAATACAAAATAGCAAAGCACATGCACGCTGCAACGGAGACGCTCATGAACGTTAAAAACATCATTGGACTGGTCGAAAAATCATTTCTGATCATCATCGCGTTGTTCACCATCGCCGCCATGGCGCAGGAGGTGTTGCAGGTGATCAGCATCCGCAAAGTCGAACTCAAAGACCTGCTGCTGATGTTCATTTATGCAGAGGTACTGGGCATGCTGGCGGCTTTTTATGCCAGCCACCGTATTCCCATCACGATTCCCCTTTTCATTGCGATGACAGCGCTCAGCCGCCTGATCATTTTGCAGGGCAAAGACGGTGACCCCTCTATCCTTTTGTACGAAAGCGGTGCCATCATTCTCATCGCTGGTGCCTGCTGGATCATCAGCCGCATACATACTTCTGACGGGCCAGAGCGCTAAAACGCCGGAGCTGCTGGCGAGGATGGTTTCCAAACGCCACCTGCGTGGCACTGAACCTCTGGGCTACATCAAGCCGCTGACATTGCCCAACTGCCCCTTGTGCGGCAGGCCCATGCTGGCAGGCGCCAGCATTGACGAGCACCACCTGCTGCCCAAAAGCTGCGGCGGCAAAGTCAAAGAACCGATACACCGTATCTGCCACCGAAAAATTCACGCCACATTCAGCGAGCGTGAACTGGGCAAAGACTTCTCTACCTGGACGGCACTCAAGCAGCACCCCGAGATCACCAGCTTCATCCATTGGGTGGCCAGCAAACCGGCCACCTTTTACGACAATTCACGCAAATCGGCGCGGCGGCGCTAGCAGCAGCGCACGAATTTCAAGCCAGCAGCTAGGCGCAAAAACAGGATTGATGGGGTGCTGGCCCCCTCATTTTTGTTGTCAGCGCTGGCTCAAGCCACGCCAAATCCGCCCCCGCCAGGGGTATGAATTTCAAACACATCGCCGGGCAGCATGTCGGCCTGGCCGATGTGGCCCAGGGTTTCAATGCGCCCGTCACTGCGCACCACCAGGTTCTGGCCAACCTGCCCCGGCTGGCCGCCAGCCATGCCGAAAGCACCGGTTTTGCGACCGTTGGACAAAATGCTGGCGGTCATGGCCTCCAGAAAACGAACCCGCCTGATGCCGCCATTGCCGCCTTGCCATTGGCCTGCACCACCGGAATTGGCACGAATCTCGTAGCTTTCAAGCCGCACCGGAAAACGAAACTCCAAAATTTCGGGGTCGGTCAGCCGTGAATTAGTCATATGGGCCTGCACAAGAGACGTGCCATTGAAACCACCCACCAGATGGCCTTGTGCATCCGTGACCCCGCCCGCGCCGCTGCCGCCCGAAATGGTTTCGTAGTACTGGTACTTGTCGTTGCCAAACGTAAAGTTGTTCATCGTGCACTGCCCAGCCGCCATCACGCTAAGGGCGCCATACAGCGCATTGGTGATACAGGTCGAGGTCTCCACATTGCCTGCCACCACCGATGCAGGCGGGTTGGGGTTGAGCATGCTCCCCGGCGGGATGATGACCTTGAGCGGTTTCAGGCAACCCGCGTTGAGCGGTATGTCGTCATCGACCAGCGTTCTGAAAACATACAGCACCGCAGCCATGCACACGGCTGTGGGGGCGTTGAAGTTGTTGCTTTGCTGGGGTGATGTGCCGCTAAAGTCAATCTCGGCGCTGCGATTTTTCGTATCAACCCGAATCGCCACCTTGATCTGTGCGCCGTTATCGAGTGGCAAGGTGAATTCGCCATTTTTCAACCGGGTGATCACGCGGCGTACAGATTCTTCAGCGTTGTCCTGCACGTGGTTCATGTAGGCCAACACGGTGCTCAAGCTGAACTGCTCGACCATTTTGCGCAGCTCTTGTACGCCCTTTTCGTTGGCGGCAATTTGCGCTTTTAAATCAGCCATGTTTTGCTGGGGGTTGCGCGAAGGGTATTTAGCCCCCACGCTTGTCACTTCGTGTACTGCGCTGCCCCCCGTGGGGGCTGCGTCGCCTTGGGGCGGGCCGGCGGCGACGCGACCGCTCAGCAACGCCACCATCTCAGCTTCACGCAGCACACCGCGTTCAACCAGCAGTTCGTTGTTGATCTGCACGCCCTCTTCTTCAATCCGGGTTGAAAACGGCGGCATCGAGCCTGGCGTGGTGCCGCCTATGTCAGCGTGGTGCCCACGGCTACCGACGTAAAAGCTTGGCTCTGTGGATTCATCTAAGTACACCGGGGTGATCACCGTGATGTCTGGCAGATGCGTACCGCCGTGGTACGGGTCGTTCAGCACATACACATTGCCGGGCTCCATCTGGCCCGCGTTTTCACGAATCACGGTTTTGATGCTCTGCCCCATCGACCCCAGATGCACCGGCATGTGCGGTGCGTTGGCAATCAGGTTGCCTGCGGTGTCAAACAGTGCGCAACTGAAGTCCAGCCGCTCCTTGATATTGACCGAATACGCGGTGTTTTGCAGCTGCAGGCCCATCTGCTCAGCAATGTTCATGAACAGGTTGTTGAACACTTCCAGCAGCACTGGGTCAACCGTGGTGCCTGCGGCAAAGGTGATGGTGCGCTCGGCCCGCCTGTCCAGCACCAAGTGGTCCAGCACCGTCAAATGCGCCTCCCAGCCGGGCTCAACGACTGTGGTCGCGTTCTTCTCGGCAATGATGGCCGGGCCAGGAATGATGTCGCCAGCTTGCAGGTCTTCGCGCACCACCAAAGCAGCATCGTGCCACTGCCCGCCTGAATACATGCGAACTGTTTCACGCCGGGGTACTTCTCGCGGCTCATGCCTTGCATAAAGCGGCTCTGCGGCTGCATCACCTGCAATCACGGATTCAACCGACACCGCTTCAACCACCAGGCCTTTGCCTTGCATCAAAAACGCAAAGCGCTGGCGGTAGGCGGCTTCAAAGCCCGCTTGAATTTGCTCTAGCGTGCCGAAAGGAACGATCAGCGCCGCATCGCTGCCCTCATAGCGCACATGCGCCCGGCGGTGGGTGGTGACATGGCCGGTGTTGACCTGCTGGCGCTGCAGCTCAGCCTCAGACGTGGCAGCCAGGTCAGTCAAGGTCTGTGCAATGTCTGGCAGCGCATTGGCCGTCAATTTCAATTCAATGGTTTGTTCCCGGATCACGTTTTGGTCAGCCAGACCCATGCCATAAGCGCTCAACACGCCCGCCATCGGGTGAACAAAAACCCGCGTCATGCCCAATGCATCGGCCACCAGGCAGGCGTGCTGGCCGCCCGCCCCGCCAAAGCATTGCAGGGTGTAGCGCGTCACGTCGTAACCGCGCGCCACCGATATTTTTTTAATCGCGTTGGCCATCTGCTGCACGGCGATGTTGATGAAGCCTTCAGCCACCACCTCGGCACTGCGGCCGGTTTGCGCGGCCAGTTCGTCAAACTGGCTTGCCGCAGCTTCGTAGCTCAGCGGCTCGTTTGCATGGGGGCCAAACACCTGCGGAAAGTACCGCGGCTGCACCTTGCCCAGCATCACATTGGCGTCGGTCACAGCCAGCCGCCCGCCGCGCCGGTAGCTGGCTGGGCCGGGGTTGGCGCCTGCGCTTTGGGGGCCGACGCGAAAGCGCTCGCCGTCAAACTTCAACAGCGAGCCGCCACCGGCGGCCACCGTGTGGATGCTCATCATGGGGGCGCGCATGCGCACACCCGCCACTTGCGTTTCAAACTCGCGCTCAAATTCGCCCGCATAGTGCGACACATCGGTCGACGTGCCGCCCATGTCAAAACCAATCACCTTGGCGTGACCGGCAGCAGCTGCCGTGCGTGCCATGCCGACAATGCCGCCAGCCGGACCGCTCAAAATCGCGTCTTTGCCCTGAAACGCGTGCGCATCCGTCAAGCCGCCAGACGACTGCATGAAAAATAATTTAACGCCCGGCATTTCAGCAGCCACCTGGTT
>CAMARI010000104.1 GCA_945860515.1 Polaromonas sp. YR568 | reverse complement strand
GACAGCCTGAAGCCGCCCTTGGACCGCATCCACCGCCAGTTAAAACACGAATTTGACCCCTCCGGTGTTTTCAACCCACACCGCATGTACGCAGACTGGTAACGAGCTCACAACATGCAAACCAACCTGTCCCCCGAATTTAAAAACTCAGCTGATGGCCTTCAAGCCGAAGCGATTTTGCGCAAGTGTGTGCACTGCGGCTTTTGCACCGCCACTTGCCCCACCTATCAGCTGCTCGGTGACGAGCTTGACGGCCCGCGTGGCCGCATTTACCTCATCAAGCAGGTGCTGGAGGGCGAAACGCCGACCCGTAAAACCCAGCTGCACCTGGACCGCTGCCTGAGCTGCCGCAACTGCGAAACCACTTGCCCGAGCGGCGTACAATACGGGCATTTGATCGACATTGGCCGCAAGCTGGTCGATCAGCGCGTCGAACGGCCCATGGCTGAAAAAGCGGTACGCTGGGCTCTCAAGGAAGGTCTGCCGTCACCGCTGTTTGGCCCGGCCATGGCGTTGGGCCAGGCGGTGCGGGGGCTGCTGCCCGCGACGCTTAAAAACAAGGTACCCGCCAAACAGGACGCAGGCCTCACCCCCAGCCGCAGCCACGCGCGCAAGGTCCTCATGCTCGAAGGCTGCGTGCAACCGGCCATGTCGCCCAACATCAATTCAGCCACGGCCAGGGTGCTGGACGCTGCAGGCGTGCAGGTGGTGGTGGCCCCAAAAGCCGGTTGCTGCGGCGCTGTCAAATTCCATCTCAACGACCAAGACGGCGCTAAAGAAGAGATGCGCCGCAACATTGACGCATGGTGGCCGCATGTCGAAAGCGGTGTTGAATCGATTGTGATGAACGCATCAGGCTGCGGCAGCATGGTCAAAGACTACGGCCACGCCCTGGCAGGCGACGCGCAGTACGCCGCCAAAGCCGAGCGCATCAGCGCGCTGACGCGGGACCTGAGCGAGTTGCTGCCGGATCTGGTCGAACACCTGAAAGACAAAGTGACAGCCAAAGCAGGTCAAATCGCCTTTCACCCGCCCTGCACACTGCAGCACGGCCAGCAACTGCGCGGCGGCGTTGAACAGCATCTGGGCGCCTTGGGCTTTAACGTCAAAACGGCCAGTTGCGAAGCGCATTTGTGCTGCGGCTCGGCGGGTACTTACTCGGTGCTACAGCCAAAAATAGCTTATGAACTGCGTGACCGCAAGCTCGGCAACCTGAGCCAGATGAAGCCCGAGGTCATCGTCTCAGCCAACATCGGCTGCATCACCCACTTGCAAAGCGGCACGGCGACGCCGGTACGGCATTGGGTTGAGGTGCTCGATGAGGCATTGAGCCAAGGCGCATAAATCCAAGGGTGTGGCCATGGCTCGGCTGCAAATGCCTTGACTCACAGGCTGAGGCGGTACCGGTTTGAATAAAGCATTGCGGGTGCCTGATTAGCGCGTCATCGGGGACTAAAACCTGCCACGCTCAAGCTGGCTGCTGCCGTTGAATACGCTCACGCCTGAGCCAAGTCTGGCTGGCATGGCCAGGCCGTTACGGCCTGAAATGATCAGTTGCCTGTTTTCACCCCGAACAGCTCCGCGCCATTGCTCCAGCCAATTCTGCGTGCTGCGTCTGGCGGCAGATCACCCAGCCACACCCGGTAGCCCTTCATCAGCTCCTCATAGTATTGCCAGCGCTGGTTGACCCAGGTGTCTGAGCCGATCATGAAGCGCGTTGGGTGCTTCAGCAGCAGCGTGCGCCAATCGGGGCAGAGATATGGACCCCCACGCTTTCGCACTTCGTGTCGTTCGCTGCCCCCCGAGGGGGCTTGCTCGCCTTGGGGCCGGTACGACAGCTCGCCCATCAGTTGCGGGTATTTGCTGAACAGCGCATCGACACGCGCCGCAGGTGCGCCGCCAATGCCGGTGTGCGCCCAGATCAGCCTGGCATCAGGCGCGTGAGCCATCAGCAGGTCAATCGCTGTGTCGTCCACATGGGCCAAAACAGACGGCTTGTTTTTGGCCGCAAACTGCATCAGTTTTTTAGTAACCCCGCCGTTGGCATTGGCGCTGTCGTACAAGTGAAACTCGCCTATGCCGCTGAACTCAAGTCGGCGGCCTGCGCCGTCAGGCACGCGGACAAAACAAATGCTATAAAAAGAGGAGCTGATTGCCCAGGCATCCATTGGGCTACCGGCCTAAAACAAGCCCCAAAAGTGACTTTTTCAGTCATCTGGCAGCCCCTTCAAATGGCTTTACGCCAGCTTGTCGGCAAAAAACGCCAGCGTGCGTTCACGCGCCAGGTCTGCGGCTGGCTGGTTGTACGAGCCGCGCTGGTCGCAGTTAAAGCCGTGGTCAGCCGCATAGGCGTGTACTGTCACTTCCGGGTGTGCTGCGGCAAAGGCGTTCACGCCATCCATCGGAATGTAATGGTCTTTCTCGCCAAAGTGGGCCATCACCGGGCACTTTGGGTGGCGTGCGACTTCTGACGGTGCTGTCATGCCGCCGCCGTAGTAGGGCGCGGCGGCACTGAGGCCGCTCAGGGTGCAGGCCGACTGCCAGGTCAGCAGGCCACCCCAGCAAAAACCAATCATGCCGACCTTGCCACCGGTTTCCTGCGCGGCGTGGTCAATGGCGGCTTGGATGTCCTGCATCACGCCAGCGCCGGGCAAGGCGGTGGCTGCGGTTTTCAGGCCCATGCCGGCCGTCATGTCCTCTGGCTGGTAGCCCAGATCGGCGCCCGGCGTGACGCGCTCAAACATGGCCGGCGCAATGGCCAGATAGCCCTGCGCGGCAAAGCGGTCGGTCACAGCCTGAATGTGCGAGTTAACGCCGAAGATTTCCTGAATCACGACGATGGCCGCTCTGGCCTTGCCCGCAGGCTGGGCCAGGTAGGCGGGAACTGAAAAGCCGTCGGCGGCTTTGAGTTGAATGAAGTGGCCCATGTTGTCTCTCCGGTAGTTAGGAAGGTGAAGTACATTGTTATAGCAAATTCGCGTGGCTAAAGGAGTTATCTTTGAGCAAAGTCCTCATCATTACTGGCGGCTCTCGCGGCATAGGCGCAGCCGTGGCGCTGCTGGCGGCCAGCCAGGGCTGCGCGGTAGCTGTCAACTACACGGCCAACTCGCTGGCTGCTGACGAGGTGGTGCGGCACATCCGCGTCAGCGGCGGCACCGCCATCACCGTGCAGGCCGATGTGGCTGTTGAGGCCGATGTGCTGGCCATGTTCAAAAAAGTCGATGCCAAGCTGGGCCGCCTCTCGGCATTGGTCAACAACGCGGGCGTGGTCGACATGACCAGTCGCGTCGATGCCATGAGCGCGGAGCGGCTGCAGCGCATGTTTGCCGTCAATGTGTTGGGCTCCTTCATGTGCGCGCGTGAAGCCGTCCAGCGCATGAGCACACGCTACCAAGGAGATGGCGGCAGCATCGTCAACGTGTCCAGCGCCGCAGCCCGCTTGGGCTCGCCCGGCCAGTATGTGGACTACGCCGCTGCCAAAGGCGCGATTGACACCTTCACCATGGGCCTGGCCAAAGAAGTGGCAGCAGAAGGCATTCGCGTCAACGCGGTGCGGCCCGGCATCATCGACACCGAGATTCACGCCTCGGGCGGGCTGCCCAACCGTGTGCGCGACCTCGCACCGCAGGTGCCTATGCAGCGCGCCGGTACAGCAACTGAGGTGGCCGAAGCCATCATGTGGCTCATTAGCGAAAAATCGGCCTACACAACAGGCGCCATCATTGACGTTGCCGGCGGTAGATAAAGGCCCTGCAAAAAATGTGCTGGCCTGAAGGAATTTTCTAATGGACTTCAAGCCCCTCGTCACGCTGCTGGCCATCGTCAATCCGCTCGGTGAAAGTTGACCTGATCTAGCCCGCACACGGAGCCTGGTCGCCCTGGCTTTCATCGATAAGCACCTGTTTGATCGCAAAGCGCAAATTGGCGTCCTTCACCAGCTTGATCGCCCAGCCATCTTGTTGAACGGCGGTCATGCGCACCTTTGGCGTTGGCTCTTTGATGTTCTGTAGTACAGGGCCATTTTTCTGAACAGCGACCCTGCACACTTCGTTTCAACCGAGGGCCACAATGTTTGCTGGGTCACCGCCAACGATGCTGCCGTAGGTGTGCCGACATGCTTGTTACACTCAATATTGCTTGCATTCATTAATGCCTTTGTGGCGTTGAAATCAGGGTGAAATGTACTTTTTGCATTAGTGTCTTAGGAGAATTTGCGCATACTTGTAACATAATGCGTTTTTGTCAGTATCGTAGCTTAATTGAATTCGAGCCGGGGGTCACCGGGAAATTCACAAGCCGAACCGCTCCTGCCGTCATTTGGGGAAGGTGCTTGTAGGTATTGGGGCCATGGCTGGGCTAGCGGGCCGCGTTTTGCCGAAGCCACTGGTCAATTTCTTCCATCGCCGCGGCCTAGGCTCAAGCTGTCCTACACGTGCAAAATACACATCTATGCAAAACACCACTGACGACCAGCTGATCTTTGACTACATCATCGTGGGCGGCGGCACCGCTGGCTGTCTGTTGGCCAATCGGCTCAGCGCTGACGCGTCCAAAAAAGTGTTGATGATAGAAGCCGGCAAAAAAGACGATTACCACTGGATTCATATCCCGGTCGGATACCTGTATTGCATTGGCAACCCGCGTACCGACTGGCTGTACAACACCGAGCCAGAAGTGGGCTTGAATGGCCGAGCCTTGCGTTACCCGCGCGGCAAAACGCTGGGCGGCTCGTCCAGCATCAACGGCATGATTTACATGCGGGGCCAAGCCCACAACTATGACGACTGGGCGCAACTGACAGGCGACATGGCCTGGCGCTGGGACAACAGCTTGCCTTATTTCAAGCTGCATGAGCACCATTACAAGGGTGCCAGCGCCTTTCATGGCGCGCTTGGTACGGCCCCTGAGCTGATGCAAAACAAGGCCAACCCGTACCAAAAGCTGCTGCGCCACCACAAGGCGGGCGGTGAGTGGAAAGTCGACAAGCAGCGCCTGCGCTGGGACGTGCTGGACGCTTTTTCTGAAGCCGCCGTGCAGGCCGGCATCCCCGCCACCGACGACTTCAACCGGGGCAACAACGAGGGCGTAGGCTATTTTGAAGTGAACCAGAAAGACGGCTGGCGCTGGAACACCGCCAAAGCCTTTTTGCGCCCCACTTGCTACGGCCGGCCCAACTTTGAAATGTGGAACAAGGCCCAGGTCTGCAAAGTGTTGGTTGAAAAGCAGCCCGATGGCAGCCAGCGCTGCACCGGGGTAGAAGTGTGGACTGGCCTGGAGCGTATTCAGGTCATGGCCACCCGTGATTCAGGTGCCGCTAAAGGCCTGATCGGCGAGGTGATTTTGTGCGCCGGCGCTGTCGGTTCACCGCAAATCTTGCAACTGTCGGGCATTGGCCCCGGCGCGCTGCTGCAGCAGCATGGCATTGATGTGGTGCAAGACCTGCCCGGTGTCGGTGCCAATTTGCAGGACCATCTGCAAATCCGCTCGGTGTACAAAATCACTGGTGCTAAAAATTTAACTCTCAACACACTGGCCAGCAGCACCTTTGGCAAGGCGCGCATTGGTCTGGAATATCTCTTCAAGCGCACCGGCCCGATGAGCATGGCGCCGTCGCAGCTCGGTGCCTTCACCCGTTCAGACCCAGGGCGCGCTTACCCCAATATCCAGTACCACGTGCAGCCGCTGTCGCTGGATGCGTTTGGCGAGCCGCTGCACAGTTTCAATGCCTTCACCGCCAGCGTTTGTAATCTGGCCCCTACCAGCCGCGGCACGGTCAACATCAAAAGCCCACGCTTTGAAGACGCCCCCGCCATCGCGCCCAATTACCTGAGCACGGCGGAAGACAAAAAAGTCGCTGCTGATTCACTGCGCGTGACGCGCCGCATCGTCAGCCAAAGCGCGCTGGCCAAGTACCAGCCCGAAGAGTTCAAGCCGGGCGTGCAGTTTCAAACCGATGACGAACTGGCCAAGCTGGCAGGCGACATTGCGACCACCATTTTTCATCCGGTCGGCACGACCAAGATGGGGCGCGACGATGACGCCATGGCGGTTGTCGACTCGCATCTGCGAGTGCGCGGCATCAGGGGCCTGCGGGTGGTCGATGCCGGGGTGATGCCACTGATCACCAGCGGCAACACCAACTCACCAACCCTGATGATTGCTGAAAAAGCAGCGGAGTGGATTCAGGCGGGGGTTTAAGGCTTTGGCGACGCGTCAGCGATACCAGGCAGACAGGTGCTCGTAGCCAGCTTGCCAGCGGGCCGTGAT
This sequence comes from Polaromonas sp. YR568, assembly GCA_945860515.1. Lineage (GTDB taxonomy): Bacteria > Pseudomonadota > Gammaproteobacteria > Burkholderiales > Burkholderiaceae_C > Polaromonas. The sequence continues at coordinate 3,602 of CAMARI010000104.1, read as the reverse complement.
AGCGCTGGGCGCTTTGCCCAGTGAGTCGCTTTCCGGTAAGTCCCACCAGCTGAGCCAAGCCGGACTGATTGTTGTTGATGTGCTGGCCAGAACGATGACTTGCCGCTGATCAAGCGATGCATACCAAGCGTAACGGTTCACGCCAGTCCGCGCTGCCGCGACATAAAGACTGTCTGACATCCACCGCCTGAAGTCGTCAGCTTCATGGGCAGCTTGATGGGTAGCTGGTGCCGGGCCAGGCCTGACATCAAGGCACTGAATGTGAACGCCCAGCTCAGGCGAAGCAGTGGGCCCCATCCGTTTGCCGCCGGTCAGGTACTGGCTGCGCTGAAGAACCTCTATGCTTTGTTTGCCCCAGCCAGATGCCATGACTTGCCTGGCGCGCTCTTTGGCTTGGCTGGCTTCAAAGGCGTCAAAGGCTGCCCGACTGGGAAAGTCGTAAAGGCAGACGTATTCAGGTGCAGCTATATCAAGCACTGTGCAGCGGTACAAGTTTGCGCTTGCCAGGTCTTCAAAACCCATCAGCAGAGTCACATGGTCGTTGTACCAGCGCAGCAGTTCGGCCGGCTCGCCTGCTTTTTGGCGGGTTGCCACCAGGTTGATCATGGTTTGCATCATAAGGTCAGCTCGTCCAGTACGCTAGCGCGGAGTATCCAGCGTTGCTGAAAAAGTATGACCTGATTTGTTTACGGTGCCCTAGGCCGCGTCAGCGAAGCAGGTTGGGTAGTCCGGTCGCCAGGGGTGGCACCAGCGCAATGAGCAGCGTGCCTGCGAAAATGGCCACCATCGCTGGCAACACCGAACGGGCTATGGTGGCAATCGGCTTTTTGAACATGGCGGAGGCAAAGTAGATGTTCATGCCTGCGGGTGGGCACAGGAACCCCACCTCCATCGCGGCCAGGAAAATGATGCCGAAATGGATGGGGTCGATCCCATAGGCCTTGGCCAGCGGCAGCAACAGCGGCACCAGCACCACAATGGCCGCATAGATTTCCATCAACGCCGCAGCGAAGAACAGAAAGACGCAGAGCCCGATCAGGAACACGTAGCGGTTTGGAATAAAGCTTTGAACCCATTCGACGGCGCGGTCAGGAATGCCGGCGTCAATCATGAAGTTTGTAAGCGCCAGTGCCATGCCCAGTATCAGCATCACGCCGCCAATGATCTGGGCACAGTCGCTGAAGGTACGGCCAAGCGTTTTTGGGCCTAATTCGCGGTGTACGAGGGCTTGCGTGAACAGCGCGTAAGCCGCTGTGAGGGCTGCACTCTCCATGGGAGTCGCAAGCCCGCTAAGCAGGCTACCCAGTGCAACAAAGGGTGTTGCCAACTCCCACTTGGCCGCCCAAGCCGCAGCCAACGCGCCATGGAAATCCGGTGGCGTCGCAGGCGGCGCATGTTTGTCGCGCCGCAAGAAGCCACCAAGCAATAGCAAACACAGCACCATCAGTACCGCCGGGACGAGGCCTGCAAGGAACATGTCAGTGATGGGGACCCTGGCGATCACTGCATACAAAATCAAGGGCACCGAAGGAGCCAAGAGCACGCCCAGTGCACTGGCGCTGGTGACCAGACCTATGCCGCGCTGCTCCGAATAACCCGCCTTTATCAACAGAGGCAGCAACAGGCCGCCCAGCGCCAGTATGGTGACGCCACTGCCCCCCGTGAAGGCGGTGAACGTCGAGCATAGAACGGCCGCTGCGATCACGCTGCCACGTACGCCACCGCCAAACACCGTCACAAAAAGTACGCTTAGGCGTTGGGCCGCACCGCTGCGCGCCAGCAGCAGCCCGGCCAGGGTGTACAGGGGCAGGGCTGGCAGTGAGGCATTGACAGTGATTTGGTAATGGCTCAGTGCCACAGACGCGAGCGGCAATGCATCACCGGCGAAAAGCAAGAGCGACAACCCGCCCAGGACTGCAAAGACGGGTGCACCGGCAATCAGCATGGCGACAAGCACCACAACACCTGGAGCCAGTGCGAAGGGGGTTCCATCAAAGTGAGCGCCTAGGGCCCATCCCGCAAGCGGCAGTACCAAGGCAAGCGGCCAACGCAAGAAGGCCTGGCTACTGCACCGTGAGCCCAGCCGAAACCCCAGCAGCAAGAAGCCCAGTGGCATGCTGGCTTGTACCCACCAGATGGGAATGCCGTAAGCCAGAGGTTGGGGTGCCGCTATTTCGGTGACGACAAAGCGCCAACTTGCCAGCGCCAGCAACCCTGCCAGCAGGCTGCTGACCCCCTGCACGAGGCTTTTTACCAGGGTTTGTGTGCGTTCATTGCCCAACTGCCCCAGGCTGGAGCCCAGCGAAGTCAAGTGCCCGTAACGCTCGGCCGCCACGGCACCGAACATGGTCATGATGAGCCCTAGGTGCTGGACCAATACCGAGGCGTTCTCAACCCCGATCCCGGTACTTGCACGCAGCACAATTTCCAGTATGGGGACCAGCACCATAAGAGCGAGTGCCACTCCCGACAGCGCCTCGTCGAAGCGCCCCCAGCGCGCGAGTTGCATCAGCGTTTACCTGCCCGGTAGGCGCGCAGGTGCACGAAGACTTCATCGAAAGTCTCGGCTGGCACCATGGCGCCACGAATGCGCGGATAGAGCTGTTCTGCCAGCGTGTTCCATTCGCGCATCTGAGTCTCGTTGGGGCGGTTGACGGTCAGGCCACGTTTTTGCATTGCCGTGACTGCCTCATCGACCTCCTTGCGCGCTTGGTTGCGCATGGCTATGCCGGCTTTTTCCCCGGCTTTGCGCAAGGCCTCCTGGGCTGCGGGTGACATGCCGTCCCATGCCTTTTGCGTCACGACAAGTGAACCCACAATCGGCGCCCAGTTGATGTCCAGCATATGCTTGGCGGTGCCAAAAACCTGACTGGCCAACGCAAAGTAGGGTGTAGACGGCAACACGTCAATCATGCCGGTCTGAATGGCGGCCAGTGCATCTCCCGTCTCCAGGGGGACCGGTGTGTAGCCCAGGCTTTTCATGATGGCCTGTTGCTCCGGCTCACTGCCCCAGGCGAAGAACTTGCGGCTCTTGAAATCGCTGGGGCTGAACGCCGCCTCTTTGCTGAAGAATCGCACCCAACCGGCATCACCCCAACCGATGACGACGAAACCTTTGTCCAGGAAGCGCTTTTCCATACCGATGCGCATCTTGTCCCGAACGTAGTCGATCTCCTCCCAGCTTCGAAACAGCAAAGGGAGGTTTTGGAGTGCTGCGATGCTCGGCTCGATGTCGCGCAAGCCCACGACGGAGATCAGTGCGCCCTGCAACTGACCGATGCGCATACGGCGCACAATTTCAGCCTCGCCGCCCTGACTGCCGTCGGTGAATACCGTGAAGCGAGCGCCTGCGCCTTGTGCGGTGCGCCACGATTCGCCCAGCTCCAGTATCGACTGGTGGTACAGCGAATTTTTGGGTACCACGCTGGCAATCCGCAGCTGTGCCACTTGCGCTTGGGCGCAGACAGGTATCAAGAGACTTGCCAGCATGGCGAGTAGGAGGCGGCGAGGTGTTGGCATGGTTAGAACCGGTCGTCAATCGTTTGGAGCAGCCACTGCGCGCGCTCACGCATGACTTCGTTGGATAAGTTTCGATGTGTTTG
>CAMARI010000103.1 GCA_945860515.1 Polaromonas sp. YR568 | reverse complement strand
ACGAACACTGGCTGGCGGCGGACGCGCCCCGAACAGGAAAGAGCGAATGATGACCCACGACGATCACGATCACGATCACGAACACGAGGACGGCCACCATCACCATGGGGAGTCTGGCGCCCCGCCCCATCGCCATCCGCCGCAGCAAGACGATCCGGAGCCGTCTCTGCAAGCGCGGCTTCTCGAGGAAGCACTGCGTACGCTGCTTATCGACAAAGGCGTCTTCAGCGCCGTCGACCTGCAGCACGCCATGGCGGCGATGGACGCACGCGGAGAGTCGCAGGGTGCGCGGATCGTGGCGCGGGCCTGGGCCGACCCCGGCTACCGGGCCCAACTGCTGGAGCGCCCAGCTGCGGCGCTAAAGACCTTCGGTATCGACATGGGCGTTAACGAACTCACCGTCCTTGAGAATACGGCTGAGGTACACAACGTCGTCGTCTGCACGCTCTGCTCGTGCTACCCCCGGATGATCCTTGGGATCCCCCCCGCCTGGTACAAGAGCCGGGAGTACAGATCTCGCGTCGTGAGTGAACCCCGCGCAGTGCTGGCGGAGTTCGGCGTCGTTCTGCCGCAGGAGGTGGAGGTCCGGGTGCACGACAGCAATGCCGATCTTCGCTACTTGGTCATCCCGCGTCGTCCTGAAGGTACGCAAGCGTGGTCGGAGGATGCGCTGGAGCGTTTGGTCACGCGGGACAGCATGATCGGTACTGGGTTCGCGCTGCAAGGCGCAGAGTCGATCCGGGATTAACACCGCGCCCACCCTGAGAAACGGTCAGTTCTGGTGTCCCTAGGCGTACCACCGGCTGATCAGCAAAACATGCGGATCGAAAGGTGTTGTGACAGCACCGAGCAATACCCATTGCAACTGCACGAAACTGACAAAGCCAGCTGTCTGGCCATGAAAAGCGACGAGATCAAACGCCAGCAGAGCGCCCTGCCCGGCCTGCCCTAGAACTTGAAACTCACTTTTGGCACGGTGAAGTCTTCAAACGGTGCGCCCAGTGCAATCTGGCCAGCCGCCAGCAGCACACACTCTTGTCTGCGCAACGCCAAGACGGCGTCGCCTCCTGCAAAGCGCACCCAGGTGCCGTAGCTGCTGACGTCTTCCAGGTAAAACTTGCCAGCCCGCCAGATGATTTTGGCGTGCAAACGCGACACGCGCGGGTCGTTGACGATAAACTGCGCCTGGGCCACGCGGCCGATATGAATCGGCAACTGTGTCGATGTGAAGCTGGCCTCTGCGTCGCGCCAGGACATGGCGATCGTGCCGTGCTTCGGCACGCTTTTGGTAGCGGGCGTTGGCGTCAAGTCCGCAGGCACGGTGAAAAAATCTGACAGCGCCTCGTTTTGCCAGTCCACCTGATAGACCGTGCAGGATTCGCTGCGGCCCCGTATGTCCATCTCGCCCAAGCTACGAAAGCGTATCAGCGTGTCTGGCGGCAGTTCGTTGATAACGGTGTCGGTGCCCAGGATCTGGTCGGGGCCAGACAGGTCTGCCAAGCGCGAGGCAACGTTCACCGCATCGCCAAAACAGTCACCACCCTGCTCGATCACATCGCCTCTGGCCAAGCCGATTTGAAGCCGCATTTTGAGATGTTCGGGCCAAGTTTTGATCCGCTCGGTGTGGACGCGCTGCATCTCGGTCACGGCCTCAAAGGCATCGTTGTTTTGGACAAATACCATGAGCACGCCGTCGCCCAGGTTTTTAACCACATAGCCGTGCCGCGACGTGCAGACGGTGCCCATCCAGTCGGTCAGGCGGGTGATGGCCTGCGTCGCTTTGGCGTTGCCCAGGGCCTGAAAGACTCCGGTGCTTCCGGCCAGGTCGGCAAAAACAACGGTCACGTCCGCCATGGTTTAAGGCAGGTGCCGGGTCGGTGGGTGCAGCGTCAAACTGTCACGGGTTTGAGCTGCATGGACTTGAATTCCAGAAACTCCTCAAAACCATACACACCGTTTTCGCGGCCATTGCCCGACTGTTTGTAGCCGCCAAAAGGTGCATGGGCATTGAATGGCCCGCCATTGATGTCGACCTGCCCGGTCCGCATGCGGCGTGCGACTTTCATGGCGGCCTCGTCGGTGCCTGCCCACACGGCGCCGCCCAAGCCGTAAATGGTGCTGTTGGCAATGGCCACCGCTTCGTCTTCGTCCAGGTATTTGATGACCACCAGCACGGGTCCGAAAACTTCTTCTTGGGCCAGCGTATCTGTCGGTTTGATGCCCAAAATCGTCGGCTGCACAAAGTAGCCAGTGGCAAAAGCTGGCGGCTCGGCCCCGCCTGCAATCACGTCAGCGCCCTCTTCGATCCCCGTCTTGATAAAATCCAGCACCCGGTCGCGCTGCATGGCGCTGACCAGCGGTCCCAGCTTGCTGGCTTCGTCCAGACTGGGGCCGACGCTGAATTTGGCAATCGCAGCCTGCGCTAAAGCCTTGACTTCCTCGTAGCGACTGCTGGGCACCAGCAGGCGGGTGTGGGCCGAGCAGGTTTGCCCGCTGTTCAGCATGCAGGCAGCTACTGTCCCTTTGACAGCCGCCTCAAAATTGGCGTCGTCCAGAATCACGCTGGCAGATTTGCCGCCCAGCTCGAGTGCAATCCGTTTAACAGACTGGCTGGCCAGCTCGCTGACCCGCTTGCCTGCGCGGGTAGAGCCTGTGAAGCTGACCATGTCGACTTCAGGATGCGTGGCCAACACCTCGCCTACCACTGGACCCATGCCATTGACCAGATTGAAGACGCCCGCTGGAATGCCGGCTTCGTGAATGATTTCGGCCAGGATCATGGCGTTGACCGGTGCGATTTCGCTGGGCTTAAGCACCACCGTACAGCCTGCGACCATGGCGGGTGCGATTTTTAAAGTGATCTGGCTGAGCGGAAAGTTCCACGGCGTGATGCAGCCGACCACCCCAATCGCTTCGCGTACGACCAGGGAATTGCCGACTTTCTTTTCCCATTCAAAGTGACGTGCGACTTTGGCAAAGTTGCCCAAGTGCCAGGCAGGGCCGCCCACCTGAATAGCCTTGGCCATTTTGAGTGGCATGCCGACTTCACGCGCGATGGCAGTGGCCATCTCGTCAGACCGGGCTTTGAGGCCGGCGGCCACTTTGTCGAGGTACGCTGCGCGCGTTTCAACTGGCAAAGCGGCCCAGCCATCAAAAGCGGCCCTGGCGGCGAGCACGGCGGCTTCGGCTTCATGTGCCGTACCAGCGGGCACGGTAGCCATGATTTCCTCGGTGCTGGAATCATGTACGGGCAATGTGCCGGATGAGTTGGCTTTGACCCATTGGCCATTGATGTAGTGGGATGAATAGTGTTTTGTGCTCGTCATAGAAGGGTTGTAAATTAAAAGTGATGGGTATGACCTGCGCTTGGTAGGCAGCTGCAGCCCTAGAAAGTACTTTAGGTTTTACTTATAACTATTTGATTTATATAGTATTTAATGTCAAAAATTTGTTTTCATGCTCGGCGATTTTTGTAAGTCACTCAAATTTAACAGAAAGTTGTTTCAATTTGTCACGATTTTCAATATGATTCCGACTTAACAAAGTCATTTCATGAGCTCCCTGTTGCCTCCTTTTAATCTGCCCACCTTGATGCCACAGCTGCGCTCCAGCTTCATGGCTCTGCTGGGCCAAGCAGAGCCAACACCCCAGGCGCTGGATGCACGCACTCAAATCATTCGCGAACTGATGCTGCGTGAGCTGGGCGACTACGGCGAAAGAAAATTCCCGTCTGTTACCCGCCGCGTACGCTACGCGCCTGACGTGCAGGGCCTGTGGTACGCGCGCAGCGACGTGATGGCGATTTTGGCCAACACCTATGGCGAAATCACCGCCCGCGAAAAGATGGCCAGCATCAGCGCCCTTTTCGTGGGCTTGCTGCCCAAAAGTCTGACCGGCAAAATCAGCTCCAGACAGCGTTAGTTCAGTGACCATAGTCAATGCTGGTGGCCCCAAAAAATCAGCGCGTCCCGGCTTTCAACCGCCAAGGTCACCCTGGCCCCGACCGGCAGCAGCACCTTGGTGGCCACATGGCCAAACGGCAAACCCGTTAAAACCAGGGCCTTGACTTGGCTCTGCAAGCGCTCTGCCACCGCGCCAAAGTTAAACCCGCTGTCATAACCCGGCACCAGTTTGTAGTTGCTGAACTGGCCCAGCACTATCGCCTTTTGACTGGCCAGCACACCCGCATGGAGCAGGTGCGTCAGGAAGCGCTCAACACGGTACGGGTGCTCACCGACGTCTTCTACAAACAAAATGCCGCCTTTGATGATCTCTGGCTTTGGAAAGTAAGGCGTTCCGATCAAACTGGCCAAAACCGCCAGGTTACCACCCCAAAGTGGCGCATTTTTGATCAGGAATTGGCCTGTAGAGCCCTGTTTATTTAGGCGAGCAGCTTCTGAATGAACAGCGTTTAGTGCTGGCAGCTTGGGCAGTTGCCAGCCCGCGCCCTCGCCCTGGCCGCTTATCAGATCGTCAAAGCACGCCTGCATGATGTCATCAGGCGTCTGGAGCGTGCCAAAGTCTTCGCCCAGTGCCGGTCCAGCCCAGGTGATGGCACCGGTCTTGGCCAGCAGAGCTGTTTGCAGGGCGGTGAAGTCGCTCAGGCCGACAAACTGGGTCCCTTTAGCAATCGACTTGGCCACTGCCTTGTAGTCGATGGCAGGCAGGATGCGTGTCAGGCCGTAGCCGCCCCGCGTGATGAGCGCGACATCAGCGCCGCTGGCGGCAGCCCGGCCAATGGCGGCCAGCCGGGTGGCATCGTCGCCCGCAAAGCGCTGGTATTTCGTTAGCGCCGCTTCGTCAACTTCAACTTCATGGCCCAGCGCCTTCAGGCGCTTGATGCCCCGCCTGAAGCTGGCTTTGTCTCGCACTGCACTGGAAGGGGAATAGATGTAGATGTGTTTTTTCACCCGCAGAGTATGCCATTTCGCTTGATGGGCAAGGCATCAAACGAAACGGTCAGTTAGACCTTGGCTAGCGTTCGACCAGCTGGTTTTGCCGGCGGTTCAGGAGCCCGCCCCACTGTTTATCGGGCAGGCAAATACTTGGCTGGGTCTACCGGCTTGCCTTGGCGGCGAATCTCAAAGTGCAGCTTGACGCGGTCTGCGTCGCTGTTGCCCATTTCGGCAATCTTCTGACCTTTTTTGACGATCTGGTCTTCTATGACCATCAGCGTCTGGTTGTGGGCGTAGGCCGTCAGGTAGGTGTTGTTGTGCTTCAAGATGATCAGGTTGCCATAGCCGCGCAGGCTGGCACCGGCGTACACCACCCGGCCGTCAGCGGACGCCAGGATGGCGTCGCCGGATCTGCCGTCAATGTCGAAGCCCTTGTTTTTAAGCTCGTCAAAGCCGGCAATCAGCTTACCCTGTGCGGGCCAAATCCAGCCCATGTCGTCTTCGATCGCTGCTGGTTGTGGGCTGCTGGCCGGGGCCGATGCGGCCCGTGCAGGCAGAGCAGCCGTGGCCGAAGCGGTGGTGCTGTTGGCCGTGCCAGACACGACAGGCCGCGTCACCACCAGCGGGTTGTCGCTGTTAGGCGGCAAGATGCGAAGCACCTGGCCCACTTCAATCAGGTTGGGGTTCTCCAAATTGTTCCAGCGCGCGATGTCTCGAAAGCTTTGGCCCGCGTCCAATCCAATACGGATCAGCGTATCGCCCGGTTTGACCGCGTAGTAACCCGGCTTGCCTGTATTTTCAAGGCCTGGCGGCGGTTTGACATCAACCTTTGCAACAGGAGCGACCACTGAGACCACTGAGACCACAGATGGCTTGGCTGCGCCTTTGCCCCGGTCTTCAACCGGTGCGAGACCCAGCGGACGCGAACCGCAGCCCACCATCAGCATCACAGCGGCAGCCAGCGCGGCCATCGAAAAGCGTTGCCAGGTTGAACCTAGTGGAGTGACTGGACTGACTGAAGGGCTTGAAGGGCTTGAAGGGCTTGAATAGTGCATGGTTTCCTGCCTTTTGACCTTATTTTTGACCTTGTTTTTGACGGTCATGTTGCTGCTTGATACTAGCTCGTACCTGATTTTAGAGGCACGAAATGCACCTCCTCCAGCAGCGTCTGGGTGATGCCGCGCGCGGTCTTGTCAACCACCACCAGCGCCTGCGAACCGCCCTGGCCATGTACCGGCGCCACCAGTCGCCCGCCCACGGCCAGCTGGTCCAGCCAGGCTTGCGGCAGCGCCTCGCCACCCGCAGCCGCAATGATGGCCGCATAGGGTGCGCCGCTGGCGTAGCCCAGCATGCCGTCGCCAAACAGCAGATGCAAATTGCCCACCCGCAGCGGGCGCAGGTTCTCGCGAGCCTTGTTGTGCAGGCCGCGCAGACGTTCAATGCTGTAGACCTCGGTCGCCAGTTGCGCCAGCAAGGCGGCCTGGTAGCCGCAGCCGGTGCCAATCTCCAGCACCCGACCCAGCTTGCCGTCTTGGCCCTTCACCAGCAGTTCCAGCATGCGGGCCACCACATTTGGCTTGCTGATGGTTTGCCCCAGACCAATGGGCAAGCTGGTGTCCTCATAGGCTTGGTTGACGAGGGCTGAATCCACAAAGCGGTGCCGCTCAACTTGCGCCATGGCGGCCAGCACGCGGCTGTCCGCCACGCCCTGCGCAGCGAGCTTTTGCACCATGCGGATGCGAACCGTCTGAGAATCGAGGCCCAAGCCGGTTGCAACGCCTGCTGTTGTGCCCGAAATGCTTTTTTGAGCCTCTTTTGAAGTGCTTTTTAGGGCTAAATCGCCCTGTTTATATGCACCAGGAGCTCCTGATTTAATGGCAGACTGAGAATTGCTGGAAGTCGGCATTCGCAGCGGAAAGCCAGGCCTGCGAGGCGGGTCAGCCGCTGTCATGGGCCGCGCGACTCCAGCTTGGCGATGCGCTCGGTCCAATGCGGCAGCTGCGCATGCTCGGTCAGGTCAACATGCAGCGGTGTCAGGCACACGTGGCCCTGTTTGGCAGCGTGAAAGTCGGTGCCGTCGCTGTCGTCCTTGGCCGGGCCTGCGCTGCCTATCCAATACATGGTCTCGCCACGCGGGCTGATTTGGGTGATGACTCTTTCAGCCGCATGGCGACGGCCCAGGCGCACGACTTTGGTCTCTTTCAGTTCGGCATCTGGCAGATTGGGAATGTTGACGTTCAGCAGCCAGGGGTGGCCCGGCTTGGAAGTGGCGGGAGTTAAGGAGGGCATCAGCTGCTGCACCAGCGCCCGGGCGCGCCTGCCAGCCGAATCAATGTGCGCCCAACCCTTTTCGGTTTGCGAAAAAGCAATCGCTGGAATGCCAAACAGATACCCTTCCATCGCCGCACCCACCGTGCCTGAATAGATGGTGTCGTCCCCCATATTGGCACCGTTGTTGATGCCCGACACCACCAGATCGGGCCTGTAACCCAGCAGCCCTGTCAGCGCGATGTGCACGCAGTCTGCCGGGGTGCCATTGATGTACCTGAAGCCATTGGCAGCGGTTTGAACATACATCGGCGTGTGCAGCGTCAGTGCATTCGACTTGGCGCTGTTGTTCTGCTCGGGCGCCACGACTTCCACGTCAGCAATGTCTTTTAAAGCCTCGTACAGGGCCACAATGCCAGTGGCTTGGTAGCCGTCGTCGTTGGAGATAAGAATTTTCATCAGGTGATTCTAGGTGACCGAGCACACAAAGGTGACACATGCCCCTGATAACGACGCCGCAATTTACCTATGATGGCACCTCAAATGAAACCACCGGAGAACACGATGCATGCCTGGCTTTGCGAGAACCCGACCGGCGTTGACGCCCTGACTTGGCAAGAACTGCCCACCCCCGCCCCCAAAGCGGGCGAGGTGCTGATCGAGATCAAGGCCGCATCGCTCAATTTTCCCGACCTGCTGATCGTGCAAAACAAATACCAGATGAAGCCGCCCCTGCCCTTTGTGCCGGGCTCTGAATACGCCGGCGTGGTGCAGGCTGTGGGCGAAGGCGTTACCCACCTAAAGGTCGGCCAGCACGTGGCCTGCCTGTCAGGCACAGGCGGCTTTGCGACCCATACCATCGCGCCAGCCGCGCTGTGCATGCCGCTGCCAGCGGGTTTCCCGTTTGTGGATGCAGCCGCTTTCATCATGATCTACGCCACATCGCATCACGCACTGGTAGACCGGGCGCAGCTCAAAGCCGGCGAAACCGTGCTGGTGCTGGGCGCAGCCGGCGGCGTGGGCACATCAGCGATTCAAATCGCCAAAGCCCTTGGCGCACGAGTCATTGCGGCTGCGTCCACAGACGAAAAATGCGCCTTGTGCAAGTCAATCGGCGCGGACGACACCATCAACTACAGCACGCATGATTTGCGCGAACAAATCAAACTGCTGACAGGCGGCAAAGGCCCCGACGTGGTGTACGACCCAGTGGGCGGCGACTACACCGAGCCTGCTTTTCGCTCTATTGCCTGGCGCGGCCGATACTTGGTGGTCGGTTTTGCATCTGGCCCCACGCCATCGCTGCCGCTGAACCTGCCATTGCTCAAAGGCGCATCCATCGTCGGCGTGTTCTGGGGCGGCTTTGCCAAGGCAGAGCCCAAAGCCAACGCCGCCATGATGGCCGAGCTGGCCAGCTGGTACGCCCAATGCAAGATCAAACCCGTGATTGACAGCACCCTGCCCATGAGCGAACTCAAATCGGCCTATGCACACATGGGTTCACGCGGGGTGAAGGGAAAGCTGGTGATGGTGAATTAAGCGCTGATCACCTGCCGCACTAAAAAGCCGGATGAACCTTGACGTTCATCCGGCTTTCAATTTTTGGGGGCTGAATGCCACTACCCATAAGCAAACGCCATCACCCATTGGGGACTGCAAATCAAGTTCAATTCATCAAAATCGCCATCAGTACTTGAGGTTGATTTTTTTAAGGTTTTTCACGAACTTAAAGTTTTCTTATTTAAGAACTCGTTTGTGTTCACTTTGCAAGACGCGACCGAACAGATTCCCGCCGGTAAGGGTTATGCAAGCTACGACACCACAACCAGTGTGCTGACGATCCCGGCGATCAAGGTCGGCACAGCAACCTACCTTGACGTCAAGCTGCTGAACACTGGCAATTTCGTTTTCATCATTCAGGGCATGACGCAGTTAGCGGCCTCAACAGTGAGTGAAATCAATGCTCTCTTGGCCTCTCAAGATGCTTTGAGTGCAAGGTCACTCCCGGCCAGCGGCGCGATATTCGCTTCGAACGCTGACGCCTGCTACCGAGACGGTGGGCGCACCAGGGCTTACAACATATCTGATTACGATGCAAACTTGGCGCTGGTCTTAGCCCGAGATGCCTACCGCATCGGCGCAAAACGCACCAATATGCAGGTTTTGGCGGTCCGCAACTCGACCAACTCTAACGGCAGCAGCCGTCGCGAGATCGATGTCCAGTACGACCTCGTGTACAGCGACGGTAGCGCCACCAGAGGGAATACCGAAACCTTGATCTCTGGCAGCTCACATGGCACCAGCGGCTGCAGCAGCCCGCAAACAGGCAGTTCACTGCGTTTCTTGGGTAATCAACGGTTGGTGGGCTTCGCGCTTCAAGCCCGTATGACCCGCGAAGAGCGTTATTCAATTGCCACCGGTGCCGCCATCGCGCCTAGCGTACGCTACCGTCGGGACATACAATTCCGAGTCACAGATCCGCTTGGCAGTGCCACATATGCGGTGGTCAGCGGCCCGGGGCCTGCCGGCAGCGTGAACGGCAAAAGCGTGCCGTGGTCATGGAAGATGGTATCGCCTCGCGTGATGCGCTCAGCCCCAGAATTGGCCGGCAAAACCGGCAATTACACCAACTGGTTAGATGACGACACCTTTTACTACTGCGGCTTCAGTGCCGGCACGCCGGTTGCCAGCGCGTCAGATTGTTTGACG
>CAMARI010000102.1 GCA_945860515.1 Polaromonas sp. YR568 | reverse complement strand
CGCGACGCGCTCCGTGCCTTCGAGTTTGAGTTTATAAAAGTCAGAAATGCGGTGATCGGGGGACTGAACAATCTCGGGAAACGAGCTCAAGGCTTCACGCTTTTCATGACGCACCAGTTTTTGGTCTGGCAGAAAAGTCACGACCTGCTCGTTGTGCCGAAAAGTTGAACGCGGTGCGCCCGTCAGGGTTTCGATTCGCTCGGTTTGCTGCCCCGCCTCACAAACATGCCAGATTTTGGCACTTTGGATATGACCGCCCGACGAAACCACGTAAGTCCCGATATAGGCGCGGTTTTTGGAAGCCTCATGCATCCGGCGCAACCACTCATTGAGGCCTTTGGCGTCCTGAACCGCAGCGACGGTAGCGACGGAGGGGTTTGAACCGAGAGCCTGAGCTGCTGCTAATCCAGGAGCTGCCAGCACAGATAAAAACAAGGCTAGAGGAATAAATAGCCGGTAAAACATGGGTTTTTAGTGACCTTGAAGTGGTTTTGAAGCAGTTTCAACGACCCGATGAAAGGGGCGCTTCAAAACCAGCATGGCGCACAAAACCTGAAGGCACCTGCAAGGTGCTTGCGCCCATCTGCTTGTGCGCTGAAAGCAGCTCCTCAAGCCTTGCGTCTCGAATCATGGGCCCCTCTGGCAAAGCTGTCACCTGGGTTGCGGCCCTTGTGTCTTGAGCCATCTGCGGCAAGGAAGTGCCAATGGACGATCCTGTCAGCGTCCAAGCCAACACAGCAACAGCACCCAGGCTGGCGAAGCCGGCCACCAGCTTCCAGTGGAATTGCTGGTCGTTGGCGGCCCGAACTGCCGAAATGGCTACTGGGCCACCCGTCATCACCACCGGTGTAGCAAGCGGCTCAACAACCTCATGACTCAAGCGCGCACTTAAACGCTGCAAAAATGCTGGATCCGCCCCGACAACCGCCGCAGACGACGAGCCCCGCAGCACTTCGCCAATCACGTGGTAACAGTTCCAGTCACTGTAAAGAGTGTGGCCGCCTTCAATCGGCAAGTTTGCAAGCGCGTTATCAGAGCCTTGCTGTCCGTCAAGAAGGGCGGAAAGCATTTCGTGGCCAGAGCTGTCTTGTGTTGTCATGATGAGCTGTTTTTTATCGTTCAATGTCAGTCTGTCGCCAGTAAATTTACCAGCGTTTACCTGTCTGGTTTTCGAGCAAAGGCTTGACCTTTTGAGAAATCGCCTCTCTAGCCCTGAAAATCCGGGATCGTACGGTGCCGATCGGGCAGTTCATGGTTTCGGCTATTTCCTCGTAACTCAGACCTTCAATTTCGCGCAGGGTCACCGCCATCCGCAAATCTTCAGGCAAGGCTTCAAGGGCCATGTTGATGATTTGCGCTATTTCCTTGCTTGCGAGCACCGCGTCAGGCGTCTCTGAACTGGTTGGTTCATTCTTAAGGTGCGAAGTTTCATCTTCATCGTCAGATTTAAAAAAATTTTCCGAAAACGTTGGGTTTCGTTTCAAGTCCATCAGGGCTTTTTTGGCAGTATTGATGGCAATCCGGTACAGCCATGTGTAGAACTGGGCCTCGCCCCGAAACTGCGCCAATGCCCGGTAAGCCCGGATAAAGGTTTCCTGGGCGATGTCTTCGACCAAATCAACATCGCGCACCATGCGGCCAATCAAGCGTTGAATACGACGCTGGTATTTGATGACCAGTAACTCAAATGCTTTTTGATCTCCAGCGACCGTTCGCTCAACCAGCAAAGCGTCACTGTCGGGCGTCGCATCAGCCGGCGACTGTGCGCGAGCGTCGGTCATGCTGGGGCAATCACGTCAGCGGTGGTCCGGTGGGGAGAATAAATAGCACGTCGCAAGTCCAGCCAACGTTCGGGAAAGGCACCACGTTCAGCCCAAAGCCAGAGGCTGGCGTTCGCATGATTTTTGATGTGCAACACGACAATATGCTGAAAATCAGCAGCAACAAATACCTCGTACTCTGCGGTACCCACCTGATAGGCTAGGCTCTCCCAATGCCAGCATTGGCCATCCCAAACGAGCTGGCCAATAGGTGAGGATTTCATACCGAAAATACCAGCTAGAGCAGACAATGCCAACGCGCCGATACCAAAAATCAAAGCCATGCTGCTGTGACGGCTGAGCCAGATCCAGCTGACCACCACAGCGAGGACTGCAAACCACACCACCCCATAAATCAGCGCCTGAAAAGGCGAGCGCCTGAGCGGATAAGTGACGGGCGGGGCGTTGTGTTTCAAGCGCTGTCTACAGATCAGACGCGTTTGAAGACCAGCGTACCGTTGGTGCCGCCAAAACCAAAGTTATTTTTGACAGCCACATTGACGACTGCATCACGTGCAGTGTTGGCACAAAAGTCCAGATCACATTCAGCATCTTGGCTAAAGATATTGATGGTGGGGGGAATCTTTTGATGGTACAGCGCCAGTACGGTGTACACAGACTCAATGCCGCCCGCACCACCGAGTAAATGACCCGTCATGGACTTGGTGGAGCTGATCACCATCTTCTTGGCATCCCCGCCGAAGGCCGCTTTGATGGCGTTACTTTCGTTAATGTCTCCCAGCGGTGTGGATGTTCCATGCGCGTTGAGGTAGTCGACTGAATCTGTATTCAATCCCGCATTGCGCAGGGCAGACAGCATGGCCCGTCTGGGGCCGTCCATGTTGGGCGCGGTGATATGGCCGGCATCAGCACTCATGCCAAACCCGGCAAGCTCGGCATAAATCCTGGCGCCCCGCGCCTTGGCGTGTTCATACTCTTCCAGCACCATCATGCCGGCGCCTTCGCCCAGCACAAATCCGTCGCGGTCTTTGTCCCACGGGCGGCTGGCCGTTTTCGGGTCGTCGTTGCGGGTTGACAAGGCACGCATGGCCGCAAAGCCGCCAATGCCGAGCGGCGACACTGTTGCTTCGGCGCCGCCTGCAATCATCACATCTGCATCACCGTATTCAATCATGCGTCCGGCATCACCGATGCAATGCAGGCCCGTGGTGCAAGCTGTGACGATGGCGATGTTCGGACCTTTGAAGCCGAATTTCATCGACACATGCCCCGCAATCATGTTGATGATAGAGCCGGGTACAAAAAATGGCGTGATCCGGCGTGGCCCCCGGCTGGTCAGGTCGGTGTGGGTGTTTTCAATCAGCGGCAGGCCGCCAATACCTGAACCGATCACGCAGCCGATGCGCACCGCCTCATCTTCGCTCAACGCTTCGCCTGTTTTCAACCCACCGTCAGCAACTGCCTGGCAAGCAGCGGCTAAGCCATAGTGGATAAAGGTATCCATGTGGCGGGCCTCTTTTTCAGAGATGTAATCCGCGATGGAAAAACCCTTGACCTCGCCAGCGATTTTGCAAGTTGAGGCAGAGGCATCAAATTTGGTGATCAGGTCGATGCCCGACTGTCCAGCCAGCAGACTGGACCAGTTTTCGGCAACCGTGTTGCCAACCGGGCTGATACAGCCCAGACCTGTCACTACAACGCGGCGACGATTCATTCGCAGATCCTCAAATTACACCTGGAAAGATTGCAAAAAAGCCCCGGACGGGGCTTTTGAAGCAGGGGAAGCAGAAGCCTTAAGCTTTTTGGTGCGTGTTGGCGTAATCAATTGCGTTTTGAACGGTGGTGATCTTCTCAGCCTCTTCGTCCGGTATCTCAATGCCGAATTCGTCTTCGAGTGCCATCACCAGCTCTACCGTGTCCAGTGAGTCAGCACCCAGATCAGCCACAAATGCCTTCTCGCTGGTGACTTGACCTTCTTCAACGCCAAGTTGTTCGGCAATGATTTTTTTAACACGTGCTTCGATATCGCTCATAGTTCCGCCCAGGGGGTAGTAAATTAATCCGTGATTTTAGCGCGTTAGAGGCGATGCTCTTTGCACCGGGGGTGAATACTGAGCCAGACGGATAAAAGCCAGCGCCAGTGTGAAGAAATTGATTCGTTTTTTACCACTTGCAGCTTACATGTACATGCCGCCGTTCACATGAATTTCCTGTCCAGTTACATAAGACGCCTGCGGACTGGCTAGAAAAGCAACGGCATGGGCTACATCCTGCGGCTTGCCAAGATGGCCCAGAGGAATTTGTGACAGCAGATTTTTTTGCTGCTCCTGACTGAGGCCAGCCGTCATGTCGGTTTCAATGAAACCGGGTGCTATACAGTTGACCGTGATGTTTCGCGACCCCAGCTCTCTAGCCAGCGCCCGCGTCATGCCAGCCACACCTGCTTTGGCTGCGGCGTAATTTGACTGCCCGGCATTGCCCGAGCTGCCGACCACAGATGTGATGTTGATGATCCGGCCGTAGCGCTGCTTCATCATGCTGCGCATGACTGCGCGGCTCATCCGGAAGACGGCCTTCAAATTGGTGTCCATCACCGCATCCCAGTCGTCGTCTTTCAGGCGCATGGCCAGCATATCGCGGGTAATGCCGGCATTGTTGACCAGCACCTGCAGGCCACCGTGTTCTTTCGTGATGGTCTCGACCAGCGCCTCACAGGCAGCAGCGTCGTTCACGTTCAAGGTCTTGCCAGCGCAACCGGGGTAAGCAGCCAATGCCTCGTTGATCTTGACAGCGCCCGCATCGCTGGTTGCCGTTCCGATCACTTTCAGGCCTTTTTTGGCCAGCTCCAGAGCAATGGCTGCGCCGATGCCGCGCGTTGCGCCAGTGACCAGCGCGATTTGACCTTCAAACTTGATGTCGCTCATACCAGCAATTCTTTCACTTGGGCCATGGAGGCGGGGTCAAACAAAGGGGCACCTGTCAAGTCAGCATCGATTCTCTTGACCAGACCCGCCAGTACCTTGCCCGGCCCACATTCAACAACATGGCTGACACCACGTGCTTTCATGGCCTGAACACATTCCACCCATCGCACAGCCCCAAAAGCCTGGCGGTACAAGGCATCGCGAATCCCCGCTGCATCGGTTGGCACCGCCACGTCAATATTGTTGATCAGCGGAATCTGCAGGGCGGCAAAGGATGTTTCTGCCAGTTTTTCTTGAAGCTTTTCGGCAGCGGGCTTCATCAGACTGGAGTGAAATGGCGCGGAAACCTGAAGCAGCAAGGCGCGTTTGGCGCCTTCGGCTTTGAGCAGCTCGCAGGCCTTGTCGACAGCAGCCTTGCTGCCTGCAATCACAGTTTGCAGCGGATCGTTGAAATTAACAGCCTCCACAACTTCGCCATTTTGCAAACCAAACTCTGCGGTAGCCCCAGTAATACCTGCGCAAACAGCTGTTATTTTCGAAGCATCTAAACCCAAAATAGCCGCCATCGCCCCTGCGCCTACGGGCACGGCGTCTTGCATGGCCTGGGCCCTGAAGCGCACCAGCGGCGCGGCTTGCGCCAATGTCAATGCGCCGCTGGCCACCAAAGCTGCGTATTCGCCAAGCGAGTGCCCGGCAACGCAAGCTGGCGCCACACCTGCCTCAGCCATCCACGCCCGGTAAGCCGCAACACCCGCCACCAACATCACGGGCTGGGTATTGGTCGTCAGCGCCAGCTCTTCTTTGGAACCCTCTCTGATCAATCGGCCCACATCCTGCCCCAGCGCGTCAGATGCTTCTTGCAAAGTGTGGGCGACCTCCGGGTGATCGCCCCAGGCATCCAACATACCAACCGATTGAGAGCCTTGACCCGGAAATACAAAAGCAAATGGTTTCAACAAAATCTCCAATTAACGCCAGCGTCTGAGTGCTGTTTGCATGCATTTTATGAAAACAAAACACAGCGCATACATCGACAACCAGGGGTCCAGCAAATAGTCCCACAGATTACCTGACTCCAACAAGCCAAAGCTCCAGGCCAACAGTGCCATCAGTATCAGCGCAGGAGCAACTCGCAAGC
Organism: Polaromonas sp. YR568; assembly: GCA_945860515.1. Lineage (GTDB taxonomy): Bacteria > Pseudomonadota > Gammaproteobacteria > Burkholderiales > Burkholderiaceae_C > Polaromonas. The sequence continues at coordinate 4,033 of CAMARI010000102.1, read as the reverse complement.
CTTGAACCCAGCAAACAGCGCACACTGCCAGCAAGGTCAGCAGCATGCCCCACGAACCCCAACCCGGGCGATAGGCGTCCCAGTCACCCCAACCCAATGCCAGCGGATAAAGAAACAAGGCCGCGGCAGCAAGCAATGACGTGACCGCTGTTTGCTCCCGGTTGGAGATGGCATGCCAATTCAGCGCCAGTTGGCAAATACGCCAGACCGCCAGCATCACCAGACAGATACTCACATCGCCGCAGACGCCCCTGACATAAGCCACAACGGGTATGCCGGACGTGCCAGTCGGTATCCACAGCAGCACAAAACAAAACACGGCCAGCACTTTGACCCACACCGCTCGCCCATCCGCACCGCGCCACGCACCAAGCCATGCGATCAGTCCGGCACACAGCACCACACTGATGCCGAGCAAGGCAAACGCATCAGTCAAGCGCGGCATGGTCAATCCGGACATGTTTGATGCGGCTGCGATGCCATGTGTAAACCAGGTGGATGCCGCCGTCTCGCGTTTGCAGCAAGAACGGATATGAAAACTCTTTTGCACAGGTCGATGAGCCACACAGCTGCCTTGCCGCACTGCCGATGTAGGCCTGAATATCTGCATCGCTCGCACCCTGGGCCTTGAGTTCACGGCCCAGCAAAGCCGAGTGATCGGCGATCGTCAAACCATTGCCCGCTTGTGATGCTGCTGCGGAACCCTCCACAAACAGCGTCTTGGCGGTGTCAAAACTGCCGAAGCTGGTGGCCTTGAGCAGCGCCAGCGATTGGCGACCCGCGGCGGTCGGGTTTAACGCAAGCCACTTGTCACCCGAACTGGCGACAAGTCCCGCCATGGCGGAGTCGGGGTTGGGCAGGTTCACCGACCGGGCTGGTGCCCAGGTTTGACCCGCATCGTTGGTAGCAGACATCACCACCCGGCCGCCCTGGCTAGCCCGCATATAGACATCGGCCTTGACCGGGCTGGCTACCAATACAACGGGCTGCAAGCTGGAATGACTACCGGGGATCCGCGTTTTATCAATCACCTGGCCTTGGGCGCTGATGTGCAATACCTCGGCAAACTTGGTGATGAACTCGTGATAGACAGGCAAACCGACCGAGCCATCGGCCATTGCCAAAGGCGCACCTTTGACAAGCGTGCTGATATTCAAAAAAGGCGAGGTCACTAGACGCCTGGGGGCGGTCCACGTCGTACCGTCATCCAGCGAGCGCGCCCACGAGATGGAACTACCGGCCCATCCGCCGAGTGACACATTGACTATCCATAAATGAAGCGAGCCATCGGGTACGCGTGCAATGACCGGGTTGCCGATTTTTTTGACGTAGCGCAACAAGCCACGCTGCAATTGCTGGCGGTCAAACAGTGTTGACTCGCCTCCCCACTGGCCCGTGGCAGCGTTCATGACAGCGGTCTGTACGCTGACATCCCCTGCACCTTCGCGGGAACCTGAGAACCATACCGCCCGCAAACTGCCATCTTTGAGTTCGACAACCGAAGGAGCATGCACGGCCTGGCCAGGCTGGCTGGATACAAATTGCGGCTCTAGCCGCAAAGGTTGACCAGCAGAAGCTTGGTGGCCATGTGACAGCAGGGCCTTGATGGCTGGTGGAACTAAAGTTGGCGCTGGGTCACGGCGAGCTATTTTGTAGCCCGCAGCGGCAACGGTAATCAGCGTCAAACCCGCAAAAAGCAGGTGGCGGTTGCGGTTACCAATTCTCGTCAGGGATTGCATCTCAATAATTGAGAAGTACTGCGCCCCAGGTAAAGCCGCCGCCCACGCCTTCCAGCATCAGCGTGTCACCTTTTTTAATTTTGCCGCTGCGCACTGACGTATCCAGCGCCAGCGGAATTGAAGCCGCTGAGGTGTTGCCGTGCTGGTCCACGGTCACGATGAGCTTTTCAAGGGGAAGCTTGAGCTTTTTGGCCGTGCTTTGCATGATGCGAATATTCGCCTGATGCGGAATCAGCCAGTCAATGTCTTGATCCGTCATGTTGGCTTTGGCCAGGGCAGCGCGGGCCGCACTTTCAAGCACGCCGACAGCCAACTTGAACACGGCTTGACCATCCATTTTGAGCAGCGGATCGCCGATGACCTTGCCGCCCGACACATGGCCCGGAACACACAAAATACCCACATGTTTGCCGTCGGCGTGCAAATCGCTGGCCAGAATGCCGGGTGTATCGGATGCTTCAAGCACCACAGCGCCCGCGCCATCGCCAAACAGCACGCAGGTGGCGCGGTCTGAAAAGTCAAGAATGCGCGAGAAAACCTCGGTACCAATCACCAGCGCCTTGCTGGCAGCACCGGTTTTGATCATCGCGTCAGCGACGGTCAGCGCGTAGACAAACCCGCTGCAAACCGCCTGAATGTCAAAAGCCGGACAACCGGCAATGCCAAGCTTGCTCTGCAAAATGCATGCGGCTGAAGGAAACACCATGTCTGGCGTTGAGGTGGCCACGATGATGAGGTCGATGTCGCTGGCCTGCAAACCAGCGGCTTGCAGGGCATTTTTTGCCGCCTCAAATCCCAGATCACTGCACGACACATCAGGCGCTGCGAAATGGCGGGCATGGATGCCTGTGCGCTCCACAATCCATTCGTCGGACGTTTCGACGCCTGTTGCTGCAAGACGTATTGCCAAATCGGCGTTGGTCAGGCGCTGTGGCGGCAGGTAGCTGCCGGTCCCGGTAATGCGTGAATAAGTTGCCATCAAAAGAACAGAAACGTGAAGAGATGCGAAAAAGTATCGCCTAATGTACCGCGACTGCTTCTTTTGAAGCTTGCAGGCCCGCTTCAGTTTTGTGCTCGACAGAGGCCGCCGCCAGTATGGGCGCCGCATGTGCGATGCGCTCACGCACCCGATCCAGCAGCTTGTTACTGGCTGCATCGTAGGCGCGATTGAGCGCACGCTCGAAGGCAAACACATCTGCTGAACCGTGGCTTTTAAAGACCAAGCCTTGCAAACCCAATAACGCGGCGCCATTGTAACGCCTGTGGTCCATTCTGTTTTTAAACGCAGTTAGAACAGGATAAGCGACGATAGCTGCAATTTTCGTGAAAATATTGCGAGAAAACTCTGTTTTCATGAAACTGCCAATCATGCTGGCCAAGCCTTCACTGGTCTTGAGGGCGACATTGCCCACAAAACCATCACACACCACAATATCCGTCGTCCCTTTGAAAATATCATTGCCCTCAACGTTGCCATAGAAATTCAAATCGCCAGATTTAGCGGCAGATCGAAGCAATTCACCTGCTTTTTTGATCACTTCACTGCCTTTTATCGCTTCTTCGCCAATATTGAGAAGCCCCACACTGGGCGAAGGGTTGTTGGAAATGGCGGCCACCAGAGCCGAGCCCATGACAGCAAATTGCAGCAAATGATCTTCTGTGCAATCGACGTTAGCGCCCAGATCCAGCACCGTGGTGGCGCCGCCCATGGCATTGGGCAGCTGGGTGGCGATGGCGGGCCGATCAATACCGTCCATTGTTTTCAGCACATAGCGGGCAATCGCCATCAGTGCGCCGGTGTTGCCGGCAGATACTGCCGCTTGGGCTGCGCCGTCTTTGATCTGATTGATCGCCACCCGCATGGATGAGTTTTTCTTGCGCCGCAGGGCAATTTCAATCGGATCGTCCATGGAGACAACCTCTGCGGCGGCAACGACGTGGCATCGTGCATGCTTCTGGAGTTGGCTGAACTTCGGGTGCTTTTGCAGTGCTTCCATTTTACCCACTAGGGTCAGGCAAGCACCCGTATGGCCTTCTAAAAATGCCAGACTGGCCGGGACGGTGACCGCCGGGCCAAAATCTCCACCCATGGCATCGACAGCAATCCTGATCATGGGGAGACCGGGGTGATCGTTGGTCTGGCTATCAACAAAAGAAAAGCCCGCAGATAAAGCGGGCCTTCAGGTGTGCGTGGCACGTTGTTGAAGCGATGAATTACGCTTCTGATTTGGTTTTTAACACCTTGCGGCCACGGTAAAAACCGGTAGGGCTGATATGGTGACGCAAATGGGTCT
>CAMARI010000101.1 GCA_945860515.1 Polaromonas sp. YR568 | reverse complement strand
CTGCGGTGCGCCCACTGGGTGGTGTTTTTCTCGATATAGCTGAACAGCTCATACATCACCATGGCCATCACGCCGACCACAACCAGGCCGCTGAAGGCCAGGCCCATCTGCATGGCGGAGCCGGCCGATATCAACAGGTAGCCAATGCCTTCGTTGGCGGCGGTCATCTCGCTGACCGTGGTGCCGACGAAAGCCAGCGTGATGGCGACTTTCAGCGAACCATAAAAATACGGCATGGAGCGCGGCAGGCCGACTTTGATCAGCACGTCCCAGCGCTTGGCACCAAGCACGCGCAGCACATCTTCCAGCTCGGGCTCCAGGGTGGCCAGGCCGGTGGCGATGTTAACCATGATGGGGAAAAACGAAATCAGGAAGGCGGTCAGAATAGCCGGGCCAATACCGATGCCAAACCAGACCACCAAAATCGGCACAAAAGCCGCTTTGGGCAGCGCGTTGAATGCTGTCATCAGCGGGTAGACCGCTGCGTAAGCCAGACGCGACGACCCCACCACAAAGCCCAACAGAACGCCCACAACAATGGCAATGCCAAACCCGGCCATGGTGACCCAGTAAGTGCGCCAGGCGTGGCCCAAAATGACCTCTTTGAATTCCCAGGTCTGGGTGGCAATGCGCAGCGGTCTGGGGAAGATGAATTCAGACACATTGAAAACGGTGCAAATCAATTGCCACAAGGCAATCGTGAACACCAGCAGGGCCCAGGGCGCCCAGAATTGAAGTTGTTTGTTGTTCATGTTTTTTTGAAGTCGCTTCAGGCTGCAACAGCCGTGGTCTGACGGATGGCACCAATGTGCCCACGCAGCTCATGCACGATGTCGGAGAACTCTTTGGTGTAAGTGACCTCGAGGTCGCGCGGGCGCGGCAGGTTGATTTCTTTTTTCACCACAAAGCGGCCCGGGCTTTTGCTCATCACGTAAACGGTGTCGGCCAGAAAGACCGATTCGCGCAGGTCATGCGTGACCAGAATCACGTTGAATTTTTGCACCGCCCACAGGTCACGCAAGATGCACCACAGTTCCTCACGGGTGAAAGCGTCAAGTGCCCCAAACGGCTCGTCAAGCAGCAGCATTTTGGGTTCATGCACCAGCGCCCGGCAAATGCTGGCCCGCTGCTGCATGCCGCCTGACAGTTGCCACGGAAACTTGTCACCATAGCCGCCTAGCCCCACACTTTCCAGAAGCTTCAGCGCGCGCTCCTCGTATTCTTTGCGCTTGGCTTTGAAGTTGCTGCGGAACGGCTCGACGATCTCCAGCGGCAGCAGCACGTTGTCTAACGTGGTGCGCCACGGCAGCAGCGACGGGGCCTGAAACGCCATGCCGGAGATTTTGAGCGGCCCGGTCACAGGCTGGCCGTCAATCAGGATTTTGCCAATCGACGGCATCTTCAAACCCGTGGCCAGCTTCATGAAAGTTGACTTGCCACAACCCGACGGCCCGACGATGGCAATGAATTCGCCCTGCCGCACCTTCAGGTCGATGGCTTCGACCGCAAATTGCTTGTTGGCCAAAAACTCCTCGTTGTAGGCCAGCCAGACGTTGGAAAAGTCTACAAAATCGTTTTCAGAGGCAGCTTGGATCATTTTCAGCAATAAAAAGTGGCTTTAGCCCAATAAATACTTATGCGAAAAGCTATCAAATACGTAGCATTCGGCTTGTCATGCTTATTTCTTGGGGAACACGTTCAGCTCTGCTGCGGTGGGCAAAAACGAGCCATTCCAGACCGCATCGGGGTTCACCCGTGACTTGGTGGCAAACGCATCAGACACCTGCGAGGCCATCAGCGACAGGCGCGGGCCCTTGAGCTGGCCAAAGCCTTCGGCACGTGCGTCCGGGCTGTTGATGACGGTGTCAATCGCGAGCTGCAGGCGACGGGTTTCCAGCGGCACATTGATGATGCCATCACGCGCCTTGACGTCATTGATGGCGGCTGCCGGGTTGGCCATCACGTCTTTGGCACCTTTGGCAAAGGCCTGCAAAAAGGCCTTGACGGCTGCCGGGTTCTCCTTGATCAGCTTTGGCGAGGCAATGATGACGTTACCGTAAAGCTTCACACCGTTGTCGGCATAGGGGATCACCACCACGTCCTCGGCTTTCACGCCGCGCGCTTCCAGATTCAACAAGGAGGTGAAGGTAAAACCCGTGATGGCATCGACGTCGCCGCGTGCCAGCATGGTCTCACGCAAAGGGGGGTCCATGGCGGTCCACTGCACGCCAGTCACGTTGTTGGCTTTGGCAAAAATCGGGAAGGCGCGGCGACCTGCGTCAAACACCGGTGCGCCGAGTTTTTTGCCGTTCAGGTCAGCACTGGTTTTGATGCCCGACTTTTTCAGCGCCATCACAGATGCCGGTGTGTTGTTGTAGACCACCATCACAGCCACAGGCTTGTTGGGCGCGTCTGGGTTGTTGGCGTGAAACTCCATCAGCGCCGCCAGGTCAGCAAAGCCCATGTCATAGGTGCCCGAGGCGACGCGCGTGACTGCAGCACCCGAGCCGTTGCCCGCGTCAACTGTCACGTCCAGCTTGGCGTCCTTGAAGTAGCCTTTGGCTGTTGGCGTCAAAAACAGGGCGGCCGGGCCTTCAAAACGCCAGTCAAGCTGAAACTTGATCGGGGTGGTTTGCGCTTTGGCAACGCCAAAGGCGGCAACAAGCGCTAGGGCGGCGGTGGTTTGGATGAAAGCGCGTTTGATCATGGGAAAGCTCCAGATGGAAAGATGAAATGAAAGCCTATATAAAAATCGACTGAAGTGTACCGATAAGCAAAATCGGTGCCCATGAGAGCACAGGTCCCGTTTGAGTGCACCGTTCAGGCTTGTATTTTCGGGCAATATTGGTGCGTCACGAGCACTCAGGTCCAGCAATCGCCTCGGGGAATACCCCCGGACCCGCCCCATTTGGTGCATCAAGCTAGCGCCGTCAGGCCAGCAAATCCAGCAAGGTGCGCGCCACCACTTTGGTCGCGCGACGCAAGTCTCCCAGATCCAGCCGCTCATCAGCGCGTTTGGCATGCGACTCCAGCACGGTGCGCGGGCCCGCGCCATAAATCACACCCGGAATACCCGCCTCGCAAAACAAGCGCACATCGGTGTAAAGGGGTGTGCCCAGCGCGGGAACCGCCTCGCCAAACACGGCCAAACCATGCTTTTGAATCGCCTCGACCAGAGGCTTGTTTCCCGGCAACGGCTGCATGGCCCGGGCCAGCAAGATGCGTTTGATGTCGACCGACACGCCCGGCATGTGCGCTGCCGTTTCGCCAATGATTTGGCGCAGCGTGGCCTCGACTTCCGCCGGGTTTTCCTCCGGAATCATCCGGCGGTCCAGCTTGAAGCTGACGCGGCCTGGCACCACATTGGTGTTGGTACCGCCTTCAATCGTGCCAATGTTCAAATACGGGTGCGTGATGCCCTCAACCTTTGAAGTGACTTTTTTGTAAAGCACGTTTTGGCCGTACAGCACCGTCAAGATTTTGTTAGCCGCCTGCAGCGCGTCAACGCCTGATTCAGGAATGGCCGCATGCGCCATTTTGCCGTGCACAGTCACTTCCATCTGCAGGCAGCCGTTGTGCGCAGTGATCACCTGGTAGCTGAAGCCTGCGGCAATCATCAAATCAGGCTTGATGATGTGGTGCTTGAGCAACCACGCCGGGCCCACTTCACCGCCAAACTCTTCGTCGTAAGTAAACAGCAACTCCACACTGCCTTTGGTGGGCTTGGCCACAGCCTCTAGGGCGCGCAAAGCAAAGGCGTAGGTTGAAAAATCGCATTTGCTGACGGCCGAGGCGCGGCCATAAATTTTGCCGTTTTCTATCGCGCCGCCGTAAGGGTCTTGGGTCCAGCCTTCACCGGGCGGCACCACATCGCCATGCGCATTGAGCAGCACGGTTGTGCCGTCGCTGTCTTGGCCGCCATATTTTCTGCGCACGATCAGGTTGGTGATCGATTCAAGGCCTGCCGCGCGTACTTCGGCAGCAGGCACGGGATGTTTTTCAGCGTCCAGGCCCATGGCATGCAACAACTCTGCGGTTCGATCAGCATGCGGTGCGTTGTTGCCAGGCGGGGTGTCGGTGGGCACGCGAATCAGCGCCTGAAGAAATGCCACTTGCTCGTCAAAGTGGGCATCTACCCAGTCGTCCATCTGTTGGAAGCTTGCGTGGTCAGGGGTCATGGTGTTTCTAATGCCAGATTGGCGATCAATGTTGAAAAAGCATCCACCGACAACTGAATGTCGTCACTGGTGGTGCTTTCCAGCGGGTTGTGGCTGATGCCTGAATTTTGGCCGCGCACAAACAGCATGGCTTGCGGCATGATTTTGTGCAGCTTCATCGCGTCGTGGCCCGCACCGCTGGGCATTTTGAACAGCGGCAAGCCGAGTGATTCGACCGCCTTTTCCCAGCGCGCCTGCCAGTCAGGTGCGCTCGGGGCGGCGGCGGCGCGTTCGGTCAGGTCGACCGTGTAGTCAAGCCCGCGCCGCTGACAAATGGCGGCCAGTTCTGCCAGCACATCGGCCTCCACGGCATTACGCTGGGCATCATGGGGTGCACGCATGTCCAGTGAAAAAAGGCAGCGGCCCGGCACCACATTGATCGAGCCGCCCGGCACCTGCAGCATGCCGACCGTGCCAACAGAATCTGCATCTTGCGCCGCACGTTTTTCAACGTACAGCAGCAGCTCGGCAGCGCCCGCTGCAGCGTCTTGCCGATTGGGCATGGGCGTGGTGCCCGCATGGCAGGCCATGCCCACCGTCTCGCACAAGTAACGCACATTGCCGTTGATGGAGGTAACGACGCCAAGCGGCAAGTCAAGCGCATTGAGCACCGGGCCCTGCTCGATATGAATCTCGACAAAGCCCAGATAGTGCGCCGGGTCACGTTGGATGGCCGGTATGTCTTCGGGGTTCAGCCCGGCATTGGCCATGGCTTGGCGCATTGACACGCCGTCCACGTCTTTTTGGTCCAGCCATTCGCGCTTGAAGTCGCCCAACAGCGCGCCTGAACCTAAAAAAGTGGCTTTGTAGCGCTGGCCTTCTTCTTCGGCAAAGCCCACCACTTCGATGTTGAAGGGCAGGCGTTTGCCCGCACGGTGCAGCTCGCGCACACAGGCCATGGGCGCAAAAATACCGAGCCGACCGTCGTACTTGCCACCGTTGCGTACGGTGTCATAGTGGCTGCCAGTGAGCAATGTTTTGGCATGGGCAAGGCTCGCTTGGTAGATGCCCACCACGTTACCCACCGCATCAATCTCAACGGAATCAAATCCGCAGTCGCGCATTTTGCGGCTGATGTAGGCGGCGCAGCTGCGGTGCGCGTCTGTCAGATAGGTCACTGTGAGCTGGTTTTTTTCCTTGAAGCCCGGGTCGCTGTACTGGGACAGCTCTTCATGCCAGTCCCACAGATCATTGCCCAGTACCGGGTGGCTGGCGAACTTGTCGTTGATGCGCAATTCCACCACGCGGTGAACGTTGCGCAGCGCTTCTTTTAATTCAAACGCTGGCTGGTTGTGCAGCCTGCGGGAGAAGGTGTCAATGATCTGCTGTTTGGTCAAGCCGTGGCCGCGTGTGCCGCGTACCGCGAGGATAAAAGGAAAGCCGAATTTGGCGCGGTATTGCTGGTTCAATTCGGCCAAGGTGGCCATCTCTTGCGGGGTGCAGCTGGTCAAGCCCGCCCTGCTCTGCTCGTTGGCAGACTCCGCCGTCAGCGCTTCGTCCCGCATGGCTTTGCCTGCCAGTTCAGGGTGCGCGCACAGCAGTTTGACCTGGTCGGCTTCGGGAGCAGCATTGACCGCCTGCGTCAGCGCGTGTTTGAGGTGGCCCAAGGATTGGTAAGGGCGGGCACTGAGTGCTTTTTCAGCGACCCAGGGCGAATGTTCATACAAACCATCGAGCAGTGCCAGGGCTTTATCAGCGCTGGCCTGATTTACTTGGTCAAGGGTGATGGTCATGTTGAAGCTTCAAAGGGGTAAGTTTGTTGCCAGTGCTGGGCCAGGTCGATGCGGCGGCAAACCCAGACATGCTCGCGGGCAGCCATGTGATCTAAAAACTTTTGCAGCGCCACGATACGCCCTGGCCGGCCCAGCAGGCGGCAGTGCATGCCGACGCTCATCATCTTGGGACGGTCCAGTCCGGCGGGGTCGCCTTCAGCGTACAGCGCATCAAAAGTGTCGCGCAGGTAGGTGAAGAAATCATCGCTTTGCGCAAAGCCCTGCGGCGATGAAAAGCGCATGTCGTTGGCGTCGAGCGTGTACGGCACCACCAGTCTCGGCACGACTGCGCCGTCGGTGCGCGCTACCTGCGTCCACAAAGGCAGGTCATCGCCGTAGTAGTCGCTGTCGTAGGCGGTGCTGCCTTCGTCGGCCAGCAGGCGGCGGGTGTTGGGACTGTCGCGGCCGGTGTACCAGCCGAGTGGCCGGTGTCCAGTCATTTTTTCAATCGCATCAAGGCCCAGGCGCATGTGCTCGCGTTCAGTGGCCTCGTCAATTTGCTGGTAGTTGATCCAGCGCCAGCCGTGGCAAGCGATCTCGTGGCCAAGCTCAACAAAGGCTGCTGTCACGTCAGGCGTTCGCTGCAAAGCCATGCCCACACCAAACACCGTCAGGGGCAACTGGCGCTCTTCAAACTCACGCAGAATGCGCCACACCCCCGCACGCGAGCCGTATTCGTAAATACTTTCCATGCTCAGATGGCGGTCCGCAAACGATGCGGGGTTGAACATCTCAGACAAAAACTGCTCTGAGCCCGCATCGCCGTGCAGCACCGAGTTTTCGCCGCCCTCCTCGTAATTGAGCACAAACTGCACGGCAATCCGTGCCTTGCCCGGCCAGCGCGCGTGCGGCGGGTTGCGGCCATAGCCTGCGAGGTCACGAGGGTACTGAATTGGGGAAGCTATCATGGTTTTAATTATCGGTGAATCTGAGCACCGTTTTGCCTGTCACTTTGTTGCAACCCTTATTTGAACCAACTGGAAAACCACCATGGGCCTGAGCACACACGTACTGGACACCATGAATGGCGCACCTGCCAGCGGCATGGTGGTTTCGCTGTACACCACGCACGGGCAAGACGCCACCCTCGTCAAAACGTTCACATTAAACAGTGACGGCCGCAACCCGGACGGGCCGCTGTACGACAACGCCTCGCTGAAAGCGGGCACCTACCGGCTGGTGTTTGATGTGGCAGCCTACTTCAAAGCGCGCGGCGTTGAATTGCCTGAGCCTCCATTTTTAAATCGGGTGTCGATTGACTTTGGCGTAGCCGACAGCAGCGCGCATTACCATGTCCCGTTGCTGGTCAGCCCCTGGAGTTACTCCACCTATCGGGGAAGCTGATTTTTGCCGACGCCTCAGTGTTGACCTTCGGTCAGCGTATCGAGCTGGAACTTGCCGCTTCGATCCCACAGCCAGGTGTCCGTGTACACCACCCTGCCCAGGCGTTCAGGTGCCGGAAAAGGCGCAGCGCTGCGTACGGTGCGTTCAATTTCAGCGACCACTTCTGGCGCATGGCTGGGTGCACGCATCCAGTCGAGCTTGGTCACGCGACCCGCGCGGTCAATTTCAACATTCAGCACGCCAATCGCATACAGCATGGGCGGCATTTTTCCTTTGTAAATACGGTCAGCATTCAAGCGATACAAGTGCGTTGCACCGTCGGAACGGTAGGCGCGCGGCGTCGTGGCAGCAGAACTGCGCGCCGAGCCTGGCGCGGCCGGAATCGGACCCACCACAGGCGGTGAAGGCGCAGGCGCTGGGACCTCGGTTGACTGGACGAGCGGCGGGGGCGCCTTGGTAACTGGCAGGGGTGCCTTGGTAACTGGCGGGGGCGCCTTGGCAACTGGCATGGGTGTCTGGCACGCGCTGAGAATGGCAGCTGCTGCGCTGCAAGCCAAGGCCAATAACCACAATTTACGCGGTTCGGTGTCTAGGTTTTTGTGTCTCATGATGGTTCTATCGTTACAGTTTCACAGGGGCATTGATTCCCGTTTTTTGACCATTTTGCCCAAAAAATTGGTTTTAAAGCTACCCTGACAATCACCTATGGTTTCACAATCGCCGCACCACCACCTCGACAACTTTTTGGCCCTGCTGGCGCAGCAGCCCGCCGTGCTGGTGCAAGTTGAGGCCGCCCAGGGTTCGGTTCCTCGCGACGCAGGCACCTGGATGGCAGTGTTTGCCGGCAAGCTGGTAGGCACGATTGGCGGTGGGCAGCTGGAGCATGAGGCGATGGCCAAAGCACGCACGCTGTTGGAAAGGCAGCCTTTGCCTAAAGAGCCCGAGGTCATGCGTTTTGCGCTGGGCCCATCACTGGGCCAATGCTGCGGCGGTGTGGCGCATCTGCGCTTTGAGCCGGTCCAAGCGCAAAACGCTGTAGCCTTACGGGTCAGGCTGCAAACTGCTTTCACCCCGGTGGTCTTGTTTGGGGGTGGCCATGTCGGCCATGCGCTGGTGCGGGTGTTGTCGCCCTTGCCGTTTGCCTTGATCTGGATCGACAGCCGCGAGGGCGTCTTTCCCAACGATGTGCCGGCTCATGTGCATTGCGAGCAGTCAGACCCAGTTCAAGCCGCTGTTCACACGCTGCCGCCACAGTCTCGCGTGCTCATCATGAGCTTTAGCCACGCCGAAGACCTGCAAGTGTTGGCGATGTGCCTGCTTCGTCAGCGTTCAAAGGCAGATTTGCCCTACATTGGCCTGATTGGCAGCCACACCAAATGGGCCACATTTCAGCGTCGGCTGCTGGCGCGCGGCTTCACGCCTGACGAGCTCGCGCATGTCACCAGCCCGATTGGGATGCCCGGCATTTCTGGCAAGGAGCCAGACGTGATTGCCATCGCCGTCGCGGCACAGTTGTTGCAAAGCCTGCCTGCCCAGCCGTGATTCATCGTTAAAATCACAGCTTCAGGTCGCAGCGGAGCCAAGAAACCACACCATCACCTTTGGTTTCTTTAGTTCGTGGCCGGGTTACTGTTCAGAGCGCCCGCAGTGGTGAACAGGTTTGCATCACGGTCAACCGTTTTGCTGAATAAGGCGCACACCATGGAAAGCTATCTTCTTGACTGGGCCAATTTGCTGCTGCGCTGGGTGCATGTCATCACAGCCATCGCCTGGGTTGGTTCGTCGTTCTACTTTGTCTTTTTAGACTCCAGCCTGACCCCGCCAGTCGATGAAGACCTGAAAAAACAGGGCGTCAGTGGCGAACTGTGGGCGCTGCACGGCGGCGGGTTTTATCACCCGGTCAAATTTGCCGGTAAGCCGCCACAGATGCCTGAGCACCTGCACTGGTTTTACTGGGAAAGCTACAGCACATGGCTGACTGGCTTTGCGCTTTTTACCGTGTCTTACCTCTGGAACGCCAGCGTCTACCTGATCGACAAATCACTGATGGACTGGTCAGCCAGCGCTGCCATCGGTGTGGCCCTGTCTTTCTTTGTGGTGTTCTGGTTGTTGTACGACGCGATTTGCCGGGTGTTTGGCAAGGGCAAACATGGCGAGGCCATCGTTGGCTTGGGCGTGGCAGTGCTGGTCTGTGTCGCCTCTTGGCTGGCCTGCCACTGGTTTGCCGGACGTGCCGCATTTTTACTGGTAGGTGCCATGATGGCCACCGCCATGAGCGCGAATGTGTTCTTCTGGATCATTCCTGGCCAGCGCACCATGGTGGCCGACATCAAGGCTGGCAGACCGGTGGACCCCATCCACGGCCAACGCGGCAAGCAGCGCAGCGTGCACAACACCTACTTCACCCTGCCCGTGCTGTTTGCCATGCTGAGCAACCACTACAGCTTTACCTGGAGCCATCCGCAAAACTGGCTGGTGCTGATCCTGATGATGTTTGCCGGTGCGGCCATACGCCAGTTTTTTGTACTGCGCCACGGCTACAAGCTGGGCCGGAACCGCCACCCCATCGCCCATGCGCTGGTAGGTATCGCCGTCATCATGGCGGTGGTGGTGTGGCTCAAACC
>CAMARI010000100.1 GCA_945860515.1 Polaromonas sp. YR568 | reverse complement strand
GCCAATCAGGCTTTTGAGCTTCATGCGAACGGTGGCCGAATTGCGGCCGCCCCGGCTGTATTCGGTCTTGAGCACCACCATCGGGTCTTTGCCGTGCATGATGACGTTGCCGGCGCGAATTTCTTGAGCGATTTTCATAACTTGTCTTCAGGTGATTGAGGAAATGCAGTGCTGATCAGTGCAAAGCCTTTGATTTTAGCGGTTTTTTGCCGCGTATTCGAGCAGGCTACCGGTCAGGTCAGGCTGTGCAGCCAGCCGTGCGCAGTTTTTGGCGGCTGTTTGCTGCCAGCCGCTTGCATCAGGCAAGGATGGCAGTTGCTGGTCTGACAGACCATTCCATACCCTGTGAAAAGCCCGCCAATCCGGTGGCGCAGCCAGCATGTCCAGAAAAGCCTCCAGCTTTGGGCCGTGCGCGCCGTCGTCTTGCGGGTAGATTTGCCAGACAAAGGGCTTGCCCGCCCAGATGGCCCGAACCATCGAGTCTTCGCCACGAACAAAGTTGACATCACTGGCCCAAAGCAGGTGGTCAAAGTCAATCTGGGTGAGTAGAGGGAGATATGAAATTGATAAGGTCTCATCCAGGTATTTATTGGCTTTGAGACCGATTTGATGGGTATTGTGAGCTTTTTTTGAGGCTAAAAGTGACTTCACGGCTTGCGTGGCCCGTCCAGCCGCCACCAGCAGACGCACGGGCTGCCCCTGGATGCCGTGGTGAGTCAAATCATGTAGCAGTTGGGCCAAAGCAGGTGGCTCATAGCAAAAAAGGGACACCAGCGTTTCACCCCGCCATTCGATGCGGTGTTGCTTTAGCCATGCCGCGCGGTCAAAGGCGGCTTGCCTTTGTGGCAAGCCGGGTTCGCGCAGCAAGCCGCCGGTACCGGGTGTGAAGCCGGGATAGAAAAACACCTTGTGCGAGCCCGCAGCCGGGCCGCTGCTGACCAGACTGGTCAAACCGTGGTTTCTGGCGACATAAGACTCCGCGGACAAGTACTCAAGGTTGATCCAGAGCGGTTTTGGCGAACTTCTTTGACCGTTAGACAAATGAATACGTGTGCAAGCATCTATAAATTCAGGAGCGGCGTCGCAACCAAAAGCCTCTATCAGCACGTCCGATGAAGTGGTGTCCAGACAGGACACCTCCAGCGTTTCAGTCCATGGCAATACCTGCACGCCCTGCTGGACTTCAGGGGCCATCCAAGCCAGCGCAGAGCCATCGTCGACCCACAGCCGCACGCGCTCGCCTCTTGCCGCGAGGTCGGCGGCCAGTCTCCAGCAAATACCGATGTCGCCAAAGTTATCAATGACTTTGCAGAAAATATCCCATTGGAGGTTTGCCATCCCCAGATTGTCCACAATACGCTATGTCTAAAGATTTTGAATTTGCCCCCGAACTGTTGGCAGAAGTTGCTGCCCTGCCTGCGCTGCCAGGCGTTTATCGTTACTTTGATACCGAAGGTGGCGTGCTTTACGTGGGCAAGGCACGCAATCTAAAAAAGCGTGTCACCAACTACTTTCAGAAGAACCATGGCGGCACCCGCATCGGCCACATGGTGACCAAAATATCGCGCATGGAAACCACGGTCGTGCGATCGGAAGCCGAGGCGCTGCTGCTGGAAAACAACCTGATCAAAACGCTGAACCCGCGTTTTAATATTTTGTTCAGGGACGACAAGAGCTACCCGTATCTCAAGCTGGCCACCCATCAGTTCGCACGGGTGGCCTACTACCGCGGTGCGGTTGAAAAGAAGCACAAATACTTTGGCCCGTATCCCAGCGCCTGGGCGGTCAAAGAAAGCATCCTGCTGCTGCAAAAGGTGTTCAAGTTGCGCACCTGTGAAGACACGGTTTTCAACAACCGCAGCAGACCGTGTTTGCTGTACCAGATCAAACGCTGCTCCGCACCATGTGTGGAGCACATCACGACTGAGGCTTATGCACAAGACGTGGCAAATGCCGAAAAGTTTTTGCAGGGCCAAACGCAAGAGATATTGACCGGCCTGGAGCAGCAAATGCTGGCGCATGCCGACAAGCTGGAGTTTGAACAGGCCGCCGAGCTGCGAAACCGAATGTCGGCGCTGTCCAAGGTGCTGCATCAACAGAGTATGGAAATTGGCGGCAAAAATGACAATGTGGACGTCGACATCCTGGCGGTGAAAGTGCAGGGCGGCAAGGCCTGCGTGAACCTGGCGATGGTGCGCGGCGGGCGGCACTTGGGCGACAGGCCGTACTTTCCGACCCATATTGAAAACGCGGTCGATGTGGCCGAGATGGACGCTGAAGTTGATGCTGAAGATACGCTGGCCACCAAGGCCAAGCCGCTCGAAGCGCTGGTGCTGGAAGCCTTCATTGCCCAGCACTACATTGACGTGCCGGTGCCGCCCATGCTGGTGTGCAGCGAGCCGGTGGACAAAGAACTGATTGCCGCGCTGATTGCCCAAAGTGGCGTGAAGTTCGTAGCGATCCACCAGCCACGCGAGCAGCGCCGCATCTGGCTGGACATGGCGATGAAAAATGCCGAGCTGCAACTGGCACGGCTACTGGCCGAGCAGGGCAGCCAGCAAGCCCGCACCCGCGCGCTGGCTGAGGCCATGGATTTATCGCTCGATGATTTGGCCAGTCTGCGCATCGAGTGCTTTGACATCTCGCACACGGCTGGCGAAGCCACCCAGGCATCGTGCGTGGTGTTTCACGAACACAAAATGCAAAGTGCGCAATACCGTCGCTACAACATTGAAGGCATCACGCCGGGCGACGATTACGCCGCCATGCGCCAGGTGCTGACGCGGCGCTACAGCAAGCTGGCCGAAGCGGTGAAAAACAACGATGGCAGACTGCCCGACCTGGTGCTGGTAGACGGCGGCAAAGGTCAAGTGTCGATGGCCCGTGAGGTGTTCACCGAGCTGGGCCTGGACCTCGGTTTGATCGCAGGCGTTGAAAAAGGCGAAGGCCGCAAGGTGGGCCTGGAAGAGTTGGTGTTTGCCGATGGGCGAGACAAGGTTTATCTGGGGCGTGACTCTGCCGCACTGATGCTGATCGCACAAATCCGCGACGAGGCGCACCGTTTTGCCATCACCGGGATGCGGGCCAAGAGGGCGTCTGTGCGCACCGGTGCGAGCAAGCTGGAAGATATTGAAGGCATCGGCCCCAAAAAGCGCGCCAGCTTGCTGCAACGCTTTGGCGGTATACGTGCCATCGCTTCAGCCAGTGCTGAAGACATTGCCACGGTTGACGGCATATCAAAAGAGCTGGCTGATGAAATTTATCGAGCTTTGCACTAAAACTCGCCTGAAAAGTCTAGAAACTTGTTTGAAAAGTCGGCTTTTTCTGTCAAATAATCCTCCGACCCAATGGGTATATAGCCTACATGCTACGTAACTTATAGCAACCAAATATCTCTAGCGAGCGTGCCAAAATGCCTCATGAAGTTTTGGACTATTCCCACCATCATGACCTGGACGCGCATCATCGCGATTCCTCTCATCGTTGGTGTTTTTTACCTCGATATCCCCGAAGAAAAGCGCAACATCATTGCTGCGGCGATGTTCATGGTGTTTGCAGCCACCGACTGGCTGGACGGCTACCTCGCCCGCAAGCTGAATCAAACTTCGTCGTTCGGCGCTTTTCTGGACCCGGTCGCGGACAAGTTTCTGGTGTGTGCGGCACTGCTGATATTGGTGCATTTGCAGCGTACCGATGTTTTTGTGGCGCTCATCATCATTGGCCGCGAGATCGCCATTTCAGCCCTGCGCGAATGGATGGCCATGATAGGGGCCACCAAAAGCGTGGCCGTGCACATGCTGGGCAAGCTTAAAACGGCGGTGCAAATGACCGCTATTCCGTTTTTGCTCTACGACGGAGTTTTAGTGGGCATCGTTGACACCCACGTCTGGGGTACTTGGCTGATCTGGATCTCTGCCGTTTTGACGGTCTGGTCCATGGTTTATTACCTGCAAAAAGCGATTCCCGAGATCCGCAAACGAACAAAGTAACGCCAATAGTGAGTCGCTTGTTTTGAAATCTTCTGTTGAAGTTGCGTTGCTACGCGCTATGCCCGCTGTGTTTGTGCTGATCTGGAGCACCGGCTTTGTGGTTGCCAAATACGGCTTGCCCTACGCACCCCCTTTGAGCTTTTTGACGATTCGCTATGCGCTGTCGATGCTTTGCTTTGTGGTCTGGATGATGCTGGCACGCGTGTCCTGGCCGCGCGGCAGGCAACAATGGCTGCATCTGTCGGTCAGTGGCGTGTTGATGCATGCGGGGTACCTGGGTGGTGTGTGGATGGCCATCAAGGCCGGCATGGGTTCTGGGCTGGCGGCGCTGATGGTGGGTTTGCAGCCTATCTTGACGGCGCTGTGGGTGTCCAGGCTGGCGTCAAGCGAAGGCGCAGAAAAAGTGACCCAGCGCCAGTGGCTGGGGCTGGCGCTCGGTTTGTGTGGTCTGGTGCTGGTGGTGTCGCGCAAAATCGGCAGCACACAAGAGGTCACTGCTTTCACGCTGGCGGCCGTCACCGTTGCCTTGCTCAGCATCACGGCCGGCACGCTCTACCAAAAACGGTTTGTGCAAGCTGCCGATGTGAGGGGCGCCAATGCGGTTCAGATTGCAGCTGCGTTCATCGTCACGCTGCCGCTGGCACTGTTTGAAACCGAGGCGGTCAGCTGGACGCCGCAGTTTGTTGGCGCGCTGGCCTGGGCCGTACTGGTGCTGACGCTGGGCGGCTCATCGCTTTTGTACATGCTGATTCAGCGGGGTGCTGCCACTGCCGTGACCAGCCTGCTGTACCTGGTGCCGCCCTGTACGGCCCTGATGGCCTGGCTGCTGTTTGCCGAAACGATCACCGCAGTCACGGTTTTGGGCACTGCCATCACCGCTTTGGGCGTCAGTCTGGTGGTGCGGGTGGTCAAGCCAAAAGATCAACATCAGTAGCAGGAAAAAATCGTGTTTGCAGGGTTCACAGCGCGCACCATCATCGGCCCGGCCGGGCATGTCCAAACGCGGTTTGGCGGCAACGGCCCACCCTTGCTGCTTTTGCATGGCCACCCCCAAACGCATGCCATGTGGCATTTGGTGGCGCCCGCATTGGCCCAACGCTTCACGGTGGTGATGATGGACTTGCGCGGCTACGGTGACTCAGCCCGACCTTCGAGTGACGCTGAGCATGCGGTGTATTCAAAACGCGCCATGGCGGACGATGCCCTGACCGTCATGCAACATTACGGGTTTGAGCGCTTCGGCGTGCTGGCACATGACCGGGGCGCACGAGTTGCGCACCGGCTGGCGCTTGACCACGCCGCTGCGGTTGAACGCCTGATGCTGCTGGACATTGCCCCTACAGTGGCGATGTACGAAAACACCACGCAAGCTTTCGCCACCGCCTACTGGCACTGGTTTTTTCTGATCCAGCCACCGCCATTGCCTGAAGCGCTGATTGAGTCTGATCCGGTACGCTACATCCGCAGCGTGATGGGCAAGCGGCACGCAGGCCTGGCGGCATTTGCCCCCGAAGCCCTCGCTGAGTATGAGCGCTGTGGACAAATAGCAGGCACGGCGCACGCCATTTGCGAAGACTATCGCGCATCGAGCAGCATTGACCTTCTGCATGACCGTGCTGATATTGCCTCGGGTCGCAAACTTGAGCAACCCGTCAAGGTCTTGTGGGGCGAGCATGGCGCGGTTGGCCAATGCTTTGACGTGATGCCGCTTTGGCGTGAGCGGGCCACCCAAGTGACTGGCAACAGCTTGCCCTGCGGTCACTATATCGCCGAAGAAGTGCCTGAGCTTTTGATTCCCCAGGCGCTGGATTTTTTTGATCAACCCATTCCTTTATCCGTCTTTCAAGAAAGAAATCATCATGAGTAAAAAACGTATCGCCGTGATTGCTGGCGACGGCATTGGCAAAGAAGTCATGCCAGAAGGCATTCGAGTGATGGAAGCTGCCGCCAGCAAGTTTGGCATTGACCTGCAGTTCGATCACTTCGACTTTTCAAGCTGGGACTACTTTGAAAAGCACGGCAAGATGCTGCCCGACAACTGGAAAGACCAGATTGGTGGCCACGACGCGATTTATTTTGGCGCCGTGGGCTGGCCTGACAAGATTGCAGACCATGTATCGCTATGGGGCTCACTATTGTTGTTCCGCCGTGAGTTCGACCAGTACATCAACCTGCGCCCCGCACGCTTGATGCCCGGCATCATTGCACCTGTGGTGCGACGTGACGGCAGCGCGCGGGCACCCGGTGAGATTGACTTTTACATCGTGCGCGAAAACACCGAGGGTGAATATTCCAGCATAGGCGGCAAGGCCTTTCCAGGTACTGATCGTGAATTCGTGTTGCAAGAGTCTGTCTTCACCCGCATTGGCGTAGACCGCGTGCTGAAGTTCGCGTTTGAGCTGGCCCAGTCGCGGCCCAAAAAACATTTGACCAGTGCCACCAAGTCCAACGGTATTTCGATCTCCATGCCGTATTGGGATGAGCGTGTTGCAGAGATGGCGAAAAACTACGCAGACATCAGGCTCGATAAATTTCACATCGACATCCTGACCGCGCATTTTGTACAGCGACCAGACTTTTTTGATGTGGTGGTGGCCAGCAATCTGTTTGGCGACATCTTGAGTGACCTTGGCCCCGCCTGCACCGGCACCATCGGCATTGCACCGAGCGCCAATCTGAACCCCGAGCGCAAGTTCCCATCGCTGTTTGAACCGGTACACGGCTCGGCCCCCGACATTGCAGGCAAACAACTGGCCAATCCGATAGGACAGATCTGGTGTGGCGCGATGATGCTGGAGTTTTTGGGCCACAAGGACGCGCATGATGCCGTGCTTGCAGCGATTGAAAAAGTTTTGGCGCCCCAAAGCGGGGCGCCCCGTACCCCTGACTTGGGCGGTACAGCGTCAACCGCCGATGTCGGCAGGGCCATTGCAGCCGCTCTGGTTTGATGAAGCCACCTGTTCGTCTGGCTAAAAATAAACCAGACCGACAGGCCGTCATTGAAGCGAAAACGTAGAAAAAAACGACTAGAATTTGCCCGCGAGAGGACTGACTCAATGCCGTATTGACACATCAAGCGTCTGTGGTTTAAATGATGTTCAGCAGATAAACTGCAAGTACCGCTTCTTGTCGATGTCCTGAGTTGACGTCCCCGAAGCTGTTTTTTGTCAACCGCCAGATTTAGCCAGATTAACGTCCATTCATACGAGGAACAGCTTGTGAACAAAACAGAATTGATCGAGCACATTGCCAAGCACGCAGATATCTCCAAAGCCGCTGCAACGCGTGCCCTGGAGTCCACGATCGGTGCCGTGAAAACCACCCTGAAAAAAGGAGGCTCTGTGTCTCTGGTGGGTTTTGGTACTTTTGCGGTAGGTAAACGCGCTGCACGCGTGGGCCGCAATCCACGCACCGGGGATGCGATTAAAATCAAGGCCGCCAAGGTACCCAAGTTCCGTCCGGGCAAAGCGCTCAAAGACGCTTTGAACTGATACGAAACAGCTACCCGGGATGTAAAAAGTTTATGGCGGGGTGCTTAGCTCAGTTGGTAGAGCAGCGCCCTTACACGACGTAGGTCGGCGGTTCGAGCCCGTCAGCACCCACCACTAACTTTTTCACACACCATGACCGAAGGCGAACATCTTGTTCGCCTTTTTCATTTTTACCATTGGTCTTTTTGATAGCCGGACAGGAATTTTCTGATGTTTGATTTCATTCGCAAGCACACCAAGATCACGATGGGTTTACTGTTCTTGCTGATCGTGCCGTCTTTTGTCCTGTTCGGCCTTGACGGCTACACCAACTCGCGAGACAAAAGCCCGGTGGTCGCCAGGGTCGACGGCCAGGAGATTCTTCAAACCGAATGGGACAGGGCACATTCGGGCGAAGTCGACAAGCTCAGGGCTTCTATGCCCTCGCTCGATGCCAAGCTGCTTGATTCCCCAGAAGCCCGTTACGCCACACTAGAGCGCCTGGTGCGTGACCGCGTGCTGGCCGCTGCGGCGGTCAAGTCAAAGCTGGGTACCAGTGACCAGCGCCTGGCGCGCGAACTGCAAAATGCGCCAGAGATTGCGTCACTGCGCAGGCCCGACGGCACGCTGGACATGGAGCGCTATCGCCAGTTGCTCAGCTCACAGGGCATGACCCCCGAAATGTTTGAGGCCAATGTGCGCACTGACTTGTCCAACCGTCAGGTGCTGATGGGTGTGATGGGCAGCGGCTTTGCCAGCAATGCCGCCGCTGACACCGCGCTGAATGCCTATTTTGAAAAACGCCAGATTCAGATCGCCCGGTTTTCAACCGCCGACTACGCTGCCAAACTGAACCCGACCGATGCTGACCTGGATGCGTTTTACAAAGCCAACGCCAATTTGTTTCAGGCACCCGAGCAAGCCAATATCGAGTATGTCTTGTTCGATCTTGAAACCGTCAAAAAAGGCATCAAGGTCGCCGAGGCTGACCTGAAAACCTATTTTGACCAAAATGCTCAGCGCCTGAGCGCCAAGGAAGAACGCCGCGCCAGCCACATCCTGATAACGTCGCCAAAAAGCGCGCCTGACGCAGACCGCCAGAAGGCAAAAGCCAAGGCAACAGAGCTGGCAGCGCTGGTTAAAAAAGCCCCTGACACATTTGCAGACGTAGCACGCAAAAATTCGCAAGACCCAGGCTCTGCCCCCTCAGGCGGCGACCTGGATTTTTTCTCGCGCGACGCGATGGTCAAACCTTTTTCAGACGCTGCTTTTGTCATGAAAAAGGGCGACATCAGCGATCTGGTCGAGTCCGAGTTTGGCTACCACATCATCAAGCTGACCGACATCAAGACTCCCAAGCAGCGCACTTATGAAGAAATGAAACCCGAGCTGGAAGCCGATGTCCTAAAGCAGCAGGCACAGAAAAAATTTACCGAAACAGTTGAAGGCTTTACCAATGCTGTGTACGAGCAATCCGACAGCCTGAAGCCGACTGCAGACCGCCTCGGGCTTGAGATCAAAACAGCCACTGGCATCACCCGCAAGCCCCAGCCCGGTGCCACGGGTGCACTGACCAACGCAAAGTTTTTAAATGCCATTTTTGCGCCTGATACGATTGAGAAAAAACGCAACACCGAGGCGGTAGAAGTGGCGTCCAACCAGTTGGTGTCAGGCCGCATTACCCAGTACACACCCGCCCGTACCAGGCCGCTGGCAGAAGTCAAAGACACCGTGCGTCAGCGCTGGCTAGCCCAGCGCGGCGCTGAAGAAGCCCGCAAGGATGGTGCTGCCAAGTTGGCCGCATGGAAAGCCACCCCCGCAACCGCCGTAATGTCAGAAATCCTGTCTGTATCACGCGACCAGCCACAAAAGCAGCCCCTGCAAGTCATAGATGCAGCACTGCGCACTGACGCTGCCGCCTTGCCAGCCTTGACCGGCATCGACCTGGGTGCGCAGGGCTATGCGATTGTTAACGTGTTGAAAGTCCTGCCGCGCGAAGCATCGCTCGATGCCACTGCGAAACAGGAGCGCGACCAATACACTCAGTGGTGGACATCTGCCGAAAGCCTGGCGTACTACAACGTGCTCAAAGATCGTTTCAAGGCAGAAATAAAGGTCGCCAAGCCCGAGCGCCCAAAAGCTGACCAACTGCCCAACGCCGAGGCCACCACGACACAGTAGGGCGCTATAATGAAAATCTACGGTGGCTGTAGCTCAGTTGGTAGAGTCCAGGATTGTGATTCCTGTTGTCGTGGGTTCGAGCCCCATCAGCCACCCCATATCACACATAAAAACCCTGCTATCTTTTCGGTAGTAGGGTTTTTTATTGTAACAAAAACGTGCCGTCAATTAGAAGTTGACTCGCTCGGACGCGTCGGTCAAATGCTGGCTGTTCACTCTCATAGGCCTTTTAGTGCCAAGCCATGCCGCGTTTGACTTGCTCTAAGTTGCAATCCAGACCAGCCAGCAGCACCTTGCCCAGCTTACGCCCGTACTTGTTAACCTTGACCCAGTCTGAACGAT
>CAMARI010000099.1 GCA_945860515.1 Polaromonas sp. YR568 | reverse complement strand
GGCGTGCGCATTTTGGGCGAAGTCAAAAAAGAATATGCAGATCTGCTGCGCCAAGCCGATGCGATATTCATCGAAGAGTTGCACAACTTCAAAGACGCAGCCACTGGCAAAACCTGGTACCAACTGACCAGCCAGGCCTTCACCGTTTTTCTGCCTGTCAAGTCCGTCGGCGTGATGGGCGACGGCCGCACCTACGACTACGTGGTTGCCCTGCGCGCCGTACAAACCAGCGACTTCATGACGGCAGACTGGGCCGAGCTGCCCTATGCGCTGCTCAAAAAAGTGTCCAGCCGCATCATCAACGAAGTGCGCGGCATCAACCGCGTGACCTACGACGTCAGTAGCAAGCCGCCTGCGACGATTGAGTGGGAGTAGCAACTAGGCCTACGTCGTTGATTTAACCAGTATCGATATTCGTGGAGGGGCTGTCACCTGCAAAAGAGGTGACGCATCCATCATTCGATGATGAGCTTTTGCGTGCGAACCACGTCGCGCCAGGCTTGGTAATCAGCGTCAATAAAGTTCGCCTGTGCTGCGGGTGTGCCCGGCATGGCATCGACAGCGTCCACTTTGAACCGAGCCAACACGTCCGGCATGGCCAAGACCTTGTTCAATGCGGTATTGAGCTTTTCAATCACGACGGCTGGTGTACCGACAGGTGCGGCAAGTGCAAAGAAGTTGAGTACGTTAAAGCCTTTGAATCCGGCTTCTGCCATGCTTGGCACATCAGGCAGGGCTGGCGAACGTTTGGCGCTGGTCACAGCCAGTGGCTTAATTCGCTTGTCTTTGATGAGCGGTAGCAGGGCCGGTATGGTGCCTGTTACCAACTGCACCTCACCCGCCACCATGTCGACGGCTGCCGGTGCTATCCCGCGATAGGGGATATGGGTGATGAAAATGCCTGTTTTGGTCTTCAGTAATTCAAGTACCAAGTGGTTGACGCCACCAGCACCAGCCGAGCCGTAATTCAGCACGCCTGGCTTTTGACGTGCAAGCGCCACCAGTTCTTGCATCGTGTTTGCCGGTAGCTGGTTGTTGGCGGCCCATACCAAGGGCCCGCTGGCAATCATCCCCACGGGAGAGAAGCTTTTTATCGGGTCATAGCCCGCAGAGGGCAGCGAGGCCGCGACCGTGGTAAATGGCGATGCAACCAGCAGCAGGGTGTACCCATCTGCCGCTTGTTGGGCCACAAACTGTGTGCCAATGGCACCCGATGCACCTGTGCGGTTTTCGACCACAAAGCTGGCGCCCAAAACCTCCCCTAACTTCTGCGCAACCAGGCGCCCCATGGCGTCTGTACCTGCACCCGGGGCAAACGGAACAACAATTTTGACAGGCCGATCAGGGAATGTCGCTGCCACACCTTGGGCAAAAACAGTTGCCTGCGAAAGCGCGCAAAGCGCAAAACCAGCGAGCAGGGTTCGACGAGACCCTATTTGAAATGACAGCATAAACATCCCATACATTGAATTAGTTTGACTATAGAGAAGGTGCCGCAAAATCATGTCAGTGGAATGACACTATCCCCACAGTCACGGCTTTTTCAACGCGCACACCCAACTCGCCATCTTGCTGCTGCCAGGCAGCAGGCCTAAAAACCTGCGCTAGATTCATCTGGCTGACAAATCAAGTTCGCATGCAAGGGATGGGTGTCCTTATTTTGAAAATAACTGGAATACACCACGAATTGTGGTGTCTACCAACTCACTTCACGGTCTGGCGTGGCGCTGATCTTGTGCACCGTGAGGTCGGCGCCCTCGTATTCTTCGTCAGCGCTCATCTTAATGCCCATGGTCCATTTCAGGGTGCCGTAGACCACCAGCCCACCCAGCAGCGCCCAAGCCACGCCCATGGCGGTACCCATCAGTTGCGCAGTCAGGTTCACGCCACCTAAGCCTCCCAAGGACTTGCTGCCAAAAATACCCGCCGCAATGCCGCCCCAAGTGCCGCACAAACCATGCAAGGGCCAGACGCCCAAGACATCGTCAATTTTCCATTTGTTTTGCGTCAAAGTGAACATGACCACAAACAAAGCGCCGGCGATGCAGCCCACCAGCAGCGCACCCAAAGGATGCATTAAGTCAGAGCCTGCACACACCGCCACCAAGCCCGCCAGGGGCCCGTTGTGCACAAAGCCGGGGTCGTTCTTGCCCATCAGCAAAGCGGTGATCGTGCCGCCGGCCATGGCCATCAGGGAGTTGACGGCGACCAGTCCCGAAATTTTGTCCAAAGTCTGTGCGCTCATGACGTTAAAGCCGAACCAGCCCACGATCAAAATCCAGGCGCCCAAGGCAAGGAACGGGATGCTCGATGGGGGGTGCGCCGACACCTGGCCGTCTTTGCGGTAACGGTTGTAGCGCGCGCCCAGCAACACCACCGCAGGCAAAGCAATCCAACCGCCCACCGCGTGCACCACCACCGAGCCGGCAAAGTCATGGAACTCGTCGCCTGTGAAGGCCTTGATCCAAGCCTGAACGCCAAAGTGCTGGTTCCAAGCGATGCCTTCAAAGAAGGGATAAACAAAGCCCACAATCACCGCCGTGGCGATCAACTGAGGCCAAAACTTGGCGCGCTCTGCAATACCGCCAGAAATGATGGCCGGTATGGCGGCCGCAAAGGTCAATAAGAAAAAGAACTTGACCAACTCATAGCCATTTTTGGCGGCCAATTGCTCGGCGCCGACAAAAAAGGTCGTGCCATAGGCCACGCTGTAGCCGATCACAAAATACATCACGGTGGACACCGAAAAGTCCACCAGGATTTTGACCAAGGCATTCACCTGGTTTTTTTTTCGGACCGTGCCCAGCTCTAAAAAGGCAAACCCTGCGTGCATGGCCAACACCATGATACCGCCCAACAAAATAAAAAGCGTATCCGCGCCCTGTTTCAGTGCTTCCATTGAAGTTTCTCATTCGTTTTTGATTGATCTTGGTGCGTAGAGTCCATATCAGGCCTTTTCGCACCAAATTAAAGCAAAAAATATGCCCGAATTTGATGCGCGCCATGCGCCAATTCAGGGCGCTTTACGCACAGGCTGACATGCCAATCAGGGTTCCAGCGCCGGGACGGTTTTGGCGAGTTGCTTGAAAGGTGTTGACGGCGCGGCCAGTCCTGCCGACTGACCATGACGCCCGACCGTGCGGACTGACCCTGTTGACTGGCAAAATAAGTCACCATGTATCTGCCGCCACAATTCATCGCCAAAGACAGCGCAACGGGCAACGCCACTGCCCATGAGCTGATTCGCACGCATCCGCTGGCCAGCCTGATGTCGGTGGACGACGATGGCCTGCCGTTTGTCACGCCACTGCCTTTGCACTTGCTGGCCGGGGAAGGTGAGGGCAGTCAAACCCTGTTGCTCGGGCACTGCGCCAAACCCAACCCGCATTGGCGCTACCTGGCAGCGCGGCCCAAGGCGGTGGTCACTTTCATGGGCCCACACGCCTACATGACGCCCCGCGTCTACCCCGACCTGGCTAGGGTGCCGACCTGGAACTACCTGATGGTGCACTGCACCGTTGAGGCCAGCATCATTGAAAGCTTTGACGACAAAGACCGGCTGCTCAAGCACCTGATTGCCGACCACGACCCGGCCTACGCCGACCAGTGGCGCGGCCTGGGCGAAGACTATCAACACAAGATGATGGGCGGCATCGTGGCCTTTGAGCTGCGGGTGCTTGCCATGCAATGCAAGGTCAAACTCAACCAGCATCGGCCAGAAGCACAAGCTGCCATGCACGCGCTTTACAGCCAAGGCAATGACAGCGAACGCGCGCTGGCCAAATGGATGGACAAACTGGCGCAATCGAAAAACTGACCGCCCCAGCCTTGTGTGGCCGTCTGTGGTGGTTAAAAAATGTCGTTTTTGGTACCCACAATGGCTGCAGACCAATAAAAAATTTACGCGACTAGCTATAAAATATGTAGCATATGAATTCAACCGAACCGATCAACGCCACGCCAGACGAGCACTTCATGCAGCTCGCACTGGCCCAGGCCGAACTGGCCGCGCAGGCCGGCGAGGTGCCAGTCGGTGCGGTGGTGGTGCAGGGCGGCCAGGTGATTGCCACAGGCCGCAACGCCCCAATTGAAGGCCACGACCCGACCGCCCATGCAGAAATCGCCGCCCTGCGCGCAGCAGCCCAGGCGCTGGGCAACTACCGGCTGCCCGACTGCACGCTGTACGTGACTCTGGAGCCCTGCGCCATGTGCAGCGGCGCCATGCTGCACGCGCGGCTCAAGCGCGTGGTGTTTGGTGCGCCAGACCCCAAAACCGGCACCGCAGGCTCGGTGATCAACCTGTTTGACCAGCAGCAGCTGAACCACCAAACCGCCTTGCAGGGCGGCGTGCTGGCCAGTGAAAGTGCCGCCTTGCTGAAAGCGTTTTTCGGCCAGCGGCGTGAGGAAAAGCGGGTTCAGGCGCTAGTGCGCAGCAGCGTCGCAACCCAGACTCAAAGCTGATAGCCTTCAGGCCTCTGACCAACCCAAAGGAACCCCATGAATTCCGTCCACATCGTCGCCTTGCTGGCTGTTTTTCAGTTCATTTACTTCAGTATTCTGGTCGGCCAAGCGCGCGGCAAGTACGGCATCAAGGCCCCGGCCATGACGGGTAACGAGCATTTTGAGCGTGCCGCCCGGGTGCAGATGAACACCCTTGAGCAATTGGTTTGCTTTCTGCCGGCGCTGCTGATCGCGGCCGCCTACTGGCCGCCCTTGTATGTGGCCTCTGTCGGCGTGGTGTATCTGGTTGGGCGGGCCATTTACCAGCGCGCTTATGTGGCTGACCCTGCCAAGCGCGGCTTGGGCTTTGCGCTGACGTTCATGCCCACGGTGTTGCTGGGGCTCGCCGGTCTGGTCGGTGCGGTGATGCGCTCTGTACCTTGATGAAGCCAAGGGCAGCCGTCAAGCTGCCGCCTTGCGCTCGATTTGCGCCAGCACCTTGAAGCAGCCCCAAATGCCCACCACACCAAACAACACCACCCCCAGGCCGTAGCCTGCCAGCACACCTTTGATGCCGAAGTAATGCCCGCCGAGCCAGATGAACGGCACCACGCCCAGGGTGGCGCGGCCCCAATTCAGGGCGGTTGAATACAGCACGTAGCCGAGGTTGTTGAAAGCGGCGTTGGCCACGTACACCGCCCCGTTAAACACGTAGCTTCCCGCCACAAACACACAGAAAAAAACAATCACTACGCGGCCTTGGCCCACCGCGCCAAACACGCTGGCAATCAGCGTGCTGCACAGGCCCATCAGCAGCCACACAGCCAGCACGTAAAACACCACGACTTTCAAGGCATCGCGCATGGTCGACTGCAGCCTGTCGTAACGCTTGGCCCCCAGGTTTTGCCCAAGGATGGGGCCAACTGCTGCTGACAGGGCAAACAGCGCGGCAAAGGCGACAGGAATGATCCGCCCCACCACCGCCCAGCCGCCGACTGCATCGTCACCATACGGCGCAATGGCGGCGGTGACGAAGGAGTTGCCCACGGGCGTGGCGATTTGCGTCAACACCGACGGCAGGCCAATCGCAAAAAACGGCTTGAACGTGCTGCGCAGCACGGCCCCGCTGGGCCAGGCAAACAGCTTGTGCACGCGCAGCAAGCCATACAGCCCGATACCCAGCATCACAAAGCGGGCCAGCACGGTGGCAATCGCCGCACCGTCCAGGCCGAGCCCCAGGCCAAAGATCAGCAAGGGGTCCAGCACGGCCGTGGCCGCAGCCGCGCCCAGCGTCACATACATCGACCGTTTGCCGTCGCCCAGCGCACGCAGCAGCGCGCCCAGGCACATGCCCGCACCCAGCAGCGGTGCTGACGGCATCACGATGCGGCTAAATCGCAGCGCCAGCTCGGCCGTCACGCCAGTGGCCCCCAGCAGCCGCAGCAGCGTGTCTAAAAAAGGAAAGGCCACAGCCGCCACGACTGTCATGCTGCTAACCATCAACACGAGCGACGCACCGGCCAGGCTTTTGGCCCGCTCCCGGTCACCTTGGCCCAGCGCGCGCGAGGTGACGGCGCTCACCGCGATGGCCAGGCCAATGCCGGCCGACAGCACAAAAAACAGCAGCGTCCCGGCATAGCCAACGGCGGCGGCCAGCTCTTTTTGGCCCAGCAGCGAGATATAAAACAGGTTCAGCAAATCGACCGCAAAGATCGCAATCAGCCCGACCGAGCCTGCGGCGGTCATGTTTAAAACATGTTTGAGGGTAGAGCCGGTGACGAATTTGCCCTGAAGGGGGGCCGCCAGCGGCGGCGGTTGCGGAAGGGTTGCGGACATGAAATCTTTGTGATGCGAGAAGCGCTATTTTCACGCTTTGCGCCGAATGGCGTGCAGCGACAATATCGGCCATGCAACTTCAAGACATTCTTTTCTCTCAAGGCTTTGGCACACGGCGCGTTTGCTCGGGGCTGGTGCAGCAAGGCCTGGTGATGGTGGCGGGCGTGGTGGTCGACGACCCGGCGGCTGACTTTGCGGCAGCGGGCCTGAACTTCAAAGTGCAGGGCGTTGACTGGCAGTACCACGAAAAAGCC
The DNA here is from genome assembly GCA_945860515.1 of Polaromonas sp. YR568. Classification (GTDB taxonomy): domain Bacteria; phylum Pseudomonadota; class Gammaproteobacteria; order Burkholderiales; family Burkholderiaceae_C; genus Polaromonas. Next base: position 3,477 of record CAMARI010000099.1, on the reverse strand, counting down.
TATTTGATGCTGCACAAACCCGCAGGCTACGAATGCTCGCAAAAGCCCAGCACCTATCCGAGCATTTACACCTTACTGCCCGCCCCCATTCGCCAGCGCGGCGGCGGCGCGGCCGCAGGCGTGCAAGCGGTGGGGCGGCTCGACCAGGACACCACAGGCCTGCTGCTGCTGTCAGACGACGGCAAGTTCATCCACCGCATGAGCTCACCCAAACACCATGTGCCCAAGGTGTACGAGGTCACGGCCAAGCACGCGGTAGAAGACAAGCAGGTGCAAAAACTGCTCAGTGGCGTGGTGCTGGACGACGACCCCAAGCCCGTCAAGGCCGCAGCCTGCGTTCAAACTGGCCCCAACCAATTGAGCCTGACGCTAACTGAAGGCAAATACCACCAGGTCAAACGCATGATTGCAGCGGTGGGCAATCGCGTTGAAGGGGGCGGCGGCGCGGGGGGGTTACACCGCTCGCGGATTGGCTCGCTGGCCTTGCCGGATGATTTGAAGGCCGGGCAGTGGCGCTGGTTGACGGCTGGGGATTTGGCGGCCTGCAGCTTGGCTGGGTCTAAAATCGCTGGCGCATTCGACGCGTTAAAGACGTGATGCTTTGTGGCATGCGCCTTGCGTGCTAGCCAGGCTGTGTTTAAAACTTCCACCCCACGGGATGATTGACAAAACAACCATGCAGATTAACAACCGTGACGTTTAAAAGAAGATATGAAGACACTTGAACTCAGCCTTGGCTGCTGCAACTACGACAGAACCAAAGGTATTTTTGATGGACGGGTCAGGATGGAAGGCTGTTCGCTGATTCCCTTTGCGCTGGAACCTGAAGAGATTTTTCACCGCGTCTTTCGCGGCCAAGAATTCGATGTTTGCGAAATGTCCTTGAGTAGCCATACCCTCAATATTGCCCGCTCCACAGCCAAGTATGTAGCGGTTCCGGCGTTTTTATCGCGCGCGTTTCGTCACTCTGGCATTTACGTTCGCGCTGACCGCGGCATCCGTAGCCCGTCAGACCTGAAAGGCAAGAAGGTCGGCATTCCTGAATACCAGATCACCGCCAATGTGTGGATACGCGGCATGCTGCTCGATGAGTACGGCGTGCGGCCTGAAGACATACGCTGGCGTCGCGGCGGCCTGGAGCAACCCGGCCGCCAGGAGCGCTCGCCCATCACCTTGCCTGAAGGCATTGAGGTTGAGCAGATCCCCGGTGATGCCACCTTGTCGCATTTACTCGAAAGCGGCGAGCTCGATGCCGTGTTTGGCGCGAAGGCACCCTCATGTTTCTTGAACGGCAACCCCAACGTGGTTCGCCTTTTTCCCGACTTCAGACAAGCCGAGCAGGACTACTTTTCAAAGACGCGGATTTTTCCGACCATGCATGTTGTGGGCATCCGTCAAAGCCTGGTTGACAAGCATCCGTGGCTGCCTGTGAGCATCTACAAAGGCTTTCTTGAAGCCAAAAAACTGGCAACCGAAGAGCTCAAACAGATTGGCCATCTTGCAGTGACCTTGCCATGGAGCGTGGCCGAGCTGGAGGTGACCCAACGCCTGATGGGCGAGGATTACTGGAGCTATGGCTTTGCCGAAAACAAACACGTGCTGGACACCTTCACCCGCTACCACCACGAACAAGGCATATCGCCCCGCAGGGTGAACGCTGAGGAATTGTTTTATGGGCCGGCGCTTGAGTTGGCTAAAAACTGATTCATCGCACGTGTCGTCGACAGCGCTAACGCCTGCTCTCTCTCTCTATCTCGTTCTGTCTTTTTCTCGTTTTCAAAACATTCATCAAAACATTCATTTTGTACTTTTAATTTTTCAGGAACTTCATATGCCTTGGTCTAAAAAAATACTTCTTTTTGTAGCGCTCAGCTTTAATTTTCTGCATCCTTTCGCTCAGGCTCAGGACTTCCCCAGTCGGCCAGTCAGGATCGTGGCCACCTTCACGCCAGGCGGTGCTGCTGATGCAACGGCACGCCTTTTTGCAGAAAAACTATCTGCTCTGTGGAAGCAGCCTGTCACGGTAGAAAACCGCGTTGGCGGTGGCGGCTCCATCGGTGCCGAGTTCGTGTTTCGCGCACCAGCCGATGGCTACACGCTGCTGCTGGCGACCAACACCCACGTCATCAATCACGTGCTGCTGAAAAACCTGCCGTACGACTACACCAAGGACTTTGCGCCGCTGGGCTTGGTCACCTCGACGGCCACCATGCTGGCGGTCACACCATCGATCAAGGCGACGAATCTCAAAGAACTGACCGATATCCTCAAGGCCGCCCCCGGCAAGTACCAATACTCTGCCTGCAACATGGCCAGCCCCCAGCATTTTTCGATGGAAATGTACAAGCACGCCCTGAAGCTGGAAGCCCAAAACATTCCGTACCGCGGCTGCACACCCGCAGTCATGGATGCGCTTGGCGGACAGATCAGCATCGTCATGGCCAACGTCACAGCCATGAGCGCATTTGTCAAGCAGGGTTCACTCAAACCAATGGCCATGATGTCCTCCAAACGAAGCCCAACCCTGCCGGATGTTCCGACGGCGCGAGAGTCTGGCATTCCTGAGCTCAAGGACATGTCTTTAGACAACTACTACGGCTTTATGGCCCCACGCGCCACGCCGCCAGCGGTTCAAAAGAAGATCGAAGCCGATATTGCGACAGTCGCCAAAACCTTCACCGATCCCGACATGAAAGCGCGACTCGAGGCCGCCGGTTTGGAGCCCTTCGTCATGAATTCAACCAACATGATGAAGCTGATCCGCGTGGATGCTGAACGACTTGGCGTTGTTGCAAAAGAGGCCAATATTCAGGCTGAGTGAAGGGGTGAGGCACTGCGCCTCTTCAGGTCAACAATTAACAATCGAAGTCAGATTCTCATTCATTCGTACACGCTATAAATAAAGTAGCTTCTCGCCCATGCATTCATTGGCCTAGCAGCCTGAATGATAAGTAAAAGTCGAAAGCGGCTATTTTGAGCGATTGAGCGGCCAAGCCTGCCTGCACAGGGTGCCGGCAGTCACCATGGCAGCTTGCCTTGCGTCTAGGACTCAGGGCGTTTCAGCCGCGCCCGCCGCGATGGCGGCGTGGCGGCCTTCGCGCCAGCGCAGCAGCAGCCAGGCGAGCACGCCGGTCGCGATCAGCCAGCCTGAAACATGGATGGCTTTTTGGCTGATGGCATAGCTGATGCTGGAGTAGGTTAGCCATGCGCAGGCTGCGCAAAACACCAGGGGCAGCAGCGGGTACAGCGGCACCTTGAAGGGCCGGGGGGCGAGCGGGTCGGTTTGGCGCAGCCACATCAAGCCCACGCCCACCAGAAACAAAAAGCCCCAGAACACGGGGGCGGTGAACTCCACCATGGCGGAAAAGCCGTCCGCCTCTTGCGTGCCCAACAACACCAACGCAAGGGCGATGACCGCCTGCGCCCACAGGGCTTTACGCGGGGCGCCGGCCTGGGTTTGCCACTGGCCCAGGGCCT
>CAMARI010000098.1 GCA_945860515.1 Polaromonas sp. YR568 | reverse complement strand
AAGGCCCCAAGGTGATCGTCGCGCAAAGCGAATGCCAGCTCAATCGACAGCGCCGCATCAAGCCGCAAATCAAAAAGCGCATTGCCAGCGGCGAGCGTGTGGTGCGCGAGCGCTTTGGCATTGACCCGGACACCTGCACTGGAGACCATTCGTGCATCCGCCTGTCGGGTTGCCCCTCGCTCACCATCAAACCCAACCCGGACCCGCTGAGGCGCGACCCGATTGCGACAGTTATTGACAGTTGTGTCGGCTGCGGCCTGTGTGGTGAGGTGGCGCATGCCGCCGTGCTGTGCCCCTCGTTTTACAGGGCTGAAATCATCAACAACCCGACGCGTTGGGACCGCATTAAATTGCGCTTGCGCAGCGCCGTGATTGGCTGGTTGCAAGACCGGATTGAGCGGCGGCTGGAAGGTATTGCGGTATGACCCTAGCAAGCGAACGCAGCGCAGGGCCGCCCCAAGCAAGTGCAGCCCCCTCGGGGGGCAGCGTATTACACGAAGTGAAGAGCGTGGGGGCTCCACATGCCATCACCATTGCCATCCTCGCCATGGGCGGTGAGGGCGGCGGCGTGCTGGCCGACTGGCTGGTGGACCTGGCCGAGCACAACGGCTACTTTGCGCAGACCACGTCGGTGCCTGGTGTCGCCCAGCGCACCGGTGCCACCGTGTATTACCTGGAGATGTTTCCTGAAGCGGCCACGCCCACGGGCAGCATGCCTGTCATGGCGCTCAGCCCGGTACCAGGCGAGGTCGATGTGGTGCTCGCCTCCGAGCTGATGGAGGCCGGGCGTGCCTTGCAGCGCGGCCTGGTTAGCCCTGCCCGCACCACGCTGATCGCATCAACCCACCGCGTTTATTCGATGACCGAACGCACCGCTATGGGCGATGGCCGTGTGGACGCAGAAAAACTCATGGCAGGTGCACAAGCGGCCGCCAAAAAATGGATTCATGCAGACTTTGCGCAACTGGCTGACCAGACGGGTAGCTTGATTGCGCCTGCCTTGTACGGTGCGCTGGCAGCCAGTGGCAGCCTGCCATTTAGCCGCGCGCAGTTTGAAGACACCATCACCCGCGGTGGTGTGGGTGTGAGCACCAGCCTGAAGGCATTTGCAGCCGGATTTTCGGCCGCGCTTGCAGGGCAGACGCCTGCTGTTAATGCGCCCGAAGTCAGTGCGCCCGAAGTCAGTGCCATGACCAAAGCGGGTGCCAAGTTGACAGGCCTGGTAGAACGCATTCGGACACACTTTCCATCCGGCAACCACGCCACATTGGTAGCCGGCATCACCCGGACGGCAGACTACCAGGACTTGGCTTATGCCGCCCGCTATCTTGACCAGTTGATGCCGCTTGTCCAGGCCTTGCCGCAGGATGGCGCAACAGCGCATGAACTGATGGACGAGACAGCGCGCCACTTGGCCTTGTGGATGTCGTACGAGGACACGGTGCGGGTGGCTGACCTGAAAACCCGCCGCTCACGCTTTGGCCGTGTGGGCGATGAAGTCAAACTCGACAAAACGCAGCACCTGGGCATCAACGAGTTTTTGCACCCCCGCATTGAAGAGATCGCCGACACGCTGCCCGCTGCCTGGGGGCGGTGGTTGCTCAAATCAAGCTGGGCGCAAGCGGTGCTACGGCCTTTAACCAACAAGGGTCGAGTGGTGCAAACCAGCTCGATTCGCGGCTACCTGTTGCTGTACACGATTGCAGCGCTCAGGCCGATGCGTCCCAAGTCGTTGCGCTTTGGCATTGAGCAACAGCGCATCAGTGACTGGTTGAAAAACATTGTTGAACTGGCACCCACACAGCCTGCTCTTGCGCTTGAAGTCGCCCGTACCCAGCGATTGGTCAAAGGTTACGGCGACACCCATGCGCGCGGCTGGGGCAACTACCAGCGCATCATGGCTAAACTGCCGCAACTGCAAAGCATGCCGCAAGGTGCAGCGCAGATGCAGGCGCTGAGTCGGGCTGCGCTGGCCGATGACGGTGGTCAAGCGCTCGACAAGTTGCTGGCTTTTGTGTGATACATATCGGGGACTGAATCATGGATGTAGAAAAACTTGTTGAACCCGATCGTGTGCATAAACACGTGTACACCGACCAGGCTATTTTTGATGCCGAGATGGAGAAAATATGGGAACGCACCTGGGTTTACTGCGGGCATGAATCACAGGTCAAGTCACCTGGCGACTATTACGCAGTAACCATAGGCCGCCAGCCAATGATCATGGTCCGTCAGGACGATGGCAGCGTTCGGGTACTGTACAACCGCTGCCCGCATCGTGGTGTGCAACTGGTGGGCAACCAGCATGGCAATACCGGCACGTCGTTCGTGTGCTCGTACCACGCCTGGAGCTTTCATTTGAACGGCACGGTGCGCGCCATTCCTCTGGCCAAAGGCTATGAAGGGACGCGCATGACGAAGGACAACCCTGACTGCGGCATGAAGCGCGCTGCGCGTGTCGACAGCTATCGGGGATTTGTGTTTGCCAGTCTGGTTGATGAGGGTCCAGCGCTGACAGAATTTTTAGGCGAAGCGCGCATCGCTTTTGACGACATGTGTGACCGCTCACCGGTTGGAGAAGTTGAGGTCGTACCGGTGTGCCACCGTGTCATGCAGCACTCCAACTGGAAGTTCTTCATGGAAAACCAGCTGGATGCACTGCATCCGTCGGTGACGCACCAGTCAACCGGCATATCAGCCGGACGTGTTGAAAAACGGGTGAAGGCCGAACAGGGTGCGGCGCCGCTGTACTACCACTATCTGTCCACTTTTGCGTCGAGTTTTGAGCAATGGGATGCCGTGCAGACCATCAACTTTCCGTATGGTCACGGCATTCTCAAGGCCTACATGGGCTTGCGGCCACAAGACCCTGACACGCTCGAGCACGAGGCATTGCTGGTCAAGGCTTACGGCCCAGAGCGCGCTGAAGAATACCTGTCGCGCAGTATTCATCATGTGCTGGTCTATCCCTACCTGTCAGTTCAATCGCCCCTTCAACAACTTCGCTGCTTGCGGCCGATTGGGCCGAATAAAACGCAGTCCGAAATATGGCATTTCCGTTTGAAGGGTGCGCCCGAGGCGACTTACCGCCGCAGCCTGTGGTACTACAACTTGGTCAATTCACCCGCCACAATGATCAACGCCGATGACCTTGAAAACTGGACCAAAGGCCAATGGGGCTTGCAGTCCAACGGCGGCGACTGGGTCAGTTTTCACCGCTGGTACGGTGATGATCGGGTAGAAAAAGGCGTCACCTATTCCAACCATGGTACTTCGGAAGCCGTGATGCGCAACCAGTTCAGCGCCTGGTCCAAATACATGTCTGCGTGACGGGAAAGCCCCCATGACCACAAAAACACCCAGCCCGACCAGCGCCATTGCCAATGCAGGCCCCGACTTTGAACGCTTGCTGGGGCAAGAAGTCGTGATTGAAGCCAAGCAAGACGACGCGCGTACTGGCGCGCAATCGGTTGAGCCCGACCATTCACCCCGTGCCGTGCAGGTCGGCAGTGCATCAACAGTGCGTCCCTTGCCACGTGCAGGCATGGCCATTCGCACGGCGCAAGATGCTGATCTGCTGCGTGAGGTGGAGCAATTGCTCTACATGCAGGCGGAACTGCTGGATGGCAAACACTGGCAGGCATGGATGGATTTGTTTGACGACCAGGGCGTTTACTGGATGCCGGTCACACCCGAGCAAACAGAATGGGAAGGCTCGCCGTCAATTTTTGCAGAAGACAAATTGATGATGGAAATCCGTAAAGGCCGTGTCTCGCACCCTAACGCCTGGTCGCAAGCGCCGATGTGGGAGACCAACCACATGGTGAGCCATGTCACACTGGAATCGGTAGGTGACAAAGAAATCAGCGTGCGTTCACGCTTTCACATGATGGAGCTGCGCCGTGACACGGTACGTCATTTTGGTGGCCAATACCAGCACACACTGGTGCGCGGTGCTGATGGTGTGCTTCGCATACGCCTTCAGCGGGTCGATCTGTTCAACGGCCAAGCGTCTTTTGACTACGTTTTGCAGATCTGGGTCTAAACTGTCAGGTCATCCAACCTAGGAGCCTATCGTGAATGCTAGCAACTGTCTTCTTCACAATGCCTTGAAAAAAACTTTTTTGGGATTGGCATTGATCGCACTGTCCAGTGCCGGCTTTTCAACTTTTGCCGCCGACAAAGTCAAGATCGGTTTTGTCAGCACCTTATCCGGGCCTTCGTCGGCGCTGGGTGTTGATATTCGCGATGGCTTTCAGTTGGCCGTCAAACTCAATGGCGGAAAACTGGGCGGCTTGCCAGCCGAAGTGCTCATCAGCGATGACCAGTTCAAGCCTGACGTAGCGCGCCAATTGTTTGAGCGCAACATCAAGCGCGACAAGGTTGACTTCATGACCGGTGTGGTGTTTTCAAACATCATGTTGGCGGCGTTGCCTGAAGCCTTAGACAACAAGGTGATTTATATCAGCCCCAACGCGGCACCATCGTCGATGGCGGGCAAGGAGTGTAACCCGCTGTTTTTTGCTGTGTCCTGGCCCAACGATGCTTATCACGAAGCGGCCGGTGCGCTTGCTAATCAACGCACCTTAAAAAGTGTGTTTTTGCTGGCACCCAACTACCAGGCAGGTAAAGATTCTTTAGCTGGTTTTAAGCGTACCTTCAAAGGCCAAATAGTTGGCGAAAGCTACACCAAACTTGGCCAGCTCGATTACGCTGCGGAGCTGGCTGAAATCCGCGCTGCCAAGCCGCAAGCCTTGTACATCTTTTTACCCGGAGGCATGGGCATTAACTTCATCAAACAATTTGTGAGTGCTGGCCTGGGTAAAGAAACCCAGCTGCTGCTACCGGGCTTCAGTGCTGACCAGGATGTGATTGGCCCGGTCGGACCGTCGATGGCCGGGCTTTTCAACACTGCACACTGGTCGCCTGACTTTACCAACCCGGCCAATATCAAGTTCATGGCCGAGTTTCGCAAAGAGTACAAGCGCACCCCCACGCTGTACGCATCTCAGGGTTATGACGCAGCCTTGTTGATCAACGCCGCAGTGCGCGATGTCAAAGGCAATCTGGACGACAAAGAGGCTGTACGCAAGGCCCTTCGTAGCGCGCGTTTTGACTCGGTTCGCGGACCCTTCAAGTTCAACAACAACCAATACCCGGTTCAAAACTACTTTGTGCGTGTGGTGGGCAGTGATGGGCAAGGCGGATTGATCAACAAATCGTTTGCTGAACCCATTTTGCGCAACCATGGCGATGCTTACGCTGAGCAGTGCGCCATGCGCTGAAGCAGTCGACGCAGCCCCTAACTGAATGAGCGGCCTTTTTCTTATTGAGCAGGCCTTGAACGGCTTGCAGCTTGGGCTGATGCTGTTCTTGCTGGCAGCGGGGTTGACGCTGGTTTTCGGCGTGATGGACATGATCAACCTGGCGCATGGCTCGCTGTATATGGTGGGCGCGTTTTTGGCTGCCTGGCTGGTCCATTGGAGCGGCTCTTTTTTGCTGGGCGTACTGGGTGCGATTGTGCTGACCGCACTGTTCGGCATGCTGCTGGAGGCAACTGTCCTGCGCACTTTGTACGCACGCGATCATTTGTCGCAGGTACTGGCTACTTTCGCATTGATTTTGATCATCAACGACGGCACCAAAATGATTTTCGGCAACGACTTGCCGCTGTCTACACCGCAAGCACTGAGCGGGCCCATTGAAATACTGCCGGGTTTGATGTATTCGTCATGGCGTTTGCTCCTGATCGCTGTGGGTTTGGTGGTAGCGCTGCTGATGTATGTGCTGGTGCAAAAAACGCGCATGGGCGCTCTGGTGCGTGCCGGCGCGTCGAACCGCGAAATGAGCACCGTCATGGGCGTCAATGTCACGCAGCTTTTCACGCTGGTGTTTGGCATCGGGGCAGCGCTGTGCGCAGTGGCCGGCAGTTTGCTTGGCCCCTTGTTGGCCGTGCAGGTGGGCATGGGTGAAAACATCTTGATTCTTGCTTTTGTCGTGATTGTGATTGGCGGCATTGGCTCCATCAGGGGCGCGCTTGTAGGTGCATTGCTGGTGGGCGTTGTAGACACGCTGGGGCGTACGCTGTTGCAGCAAGCCTTGCGCGAGGCATTACCCCCGCAATGGGCCAGTGCCGCCGGGCCAGCGCTGGCTTCAATTTCGGTTTATGTGCTGATGGCGGTGATGCTGGTTTTTCGTCCACAGGGTCTGTTTCCGGTGCGCAGTTAATGAGGCTCAAACACATCGCATCTTTTGCATGTTTGGTCATGGCGCTGATCTTGCCTTGGGCTTTGCAAGCGGCGGGCGTTGATTTTTATTTAAGCGTTGTCAGCCGCATGGTGGTATTTGCCATTGCTGCGACCAGTTTGAATTTGTTGATCGGCTATGGCGGCATGATTTCATTGGGGCATGCGGCGTTTTTTGGCTTGGGCGCTTACAGCACTGGTATTTTGCTGAGTGAAGGTGTCCAATCTGCGAGCTTGCATTTGCTGGTTATTGTGGTGGTTGCAGGTGTCATGGCGTTGCTGATCGGCGCCATTTCTTTGCGTACGCGCGGCGTGTACTTCATCATGATCACGCTGGCATTTGCGCAAATGCTGTTTTATCTGGCCAATTCCGTCAAAGGCTACGGTGGCGACGAGGGCTTGACTGTCAAAGTTCGTTCGCTGTTGCCGGGCGGGATGAGCTTGCACGATCCCACTACCTTCTACTACGTGGCACTGGCGCTGCTTGCTGGGGTGCTGTTTTTTCTTCATCGCTTTACCGGTTCGCGTTTTGGGCGAGCGGTGCAAGCACTGCGCGACGACGAAGTACGTGCTGAAGCACTGGGCTTGCCTACTTTTGCCTGCAAGCTGCTTATTTTTGTTGTCGCTGGTGTGGTCTGCGGCATAGCCGGCGGCCTCAGCGTCAACCTGCAAGGCTATGTCAGCCCGAACGTGCTTTACTGGACACAGTCAGCCACATTGATGGTGATGGTTATTTTGGGGGGTGTGGGTACCTTGTGGGGCGGTGTGTTGGGTGCCGTTGCCTTGCTGCTGCTGCAAGAGGTGCTGTCGGCTTACACACCGTACTTTGAGTTTTGGATGGGCTGGGTATTGCTGGCTGTGGTGTTGTTTGCGCGAAATGGGCTGGCAGGCATGTCGGCATCGTTGGCGCAGTGGCGAGCGCGTCTATGAGCAGCACTGTGTTGCTTGACGTTCGCAGGCTGAACAAACGCTTTGGCGGTGTGGTCGCTACCGACCAAGTTGACCTGCAAATTGCGCAAGGTGAAATCCACGCACTCATTGGTCCTAACGGTGCAGGCAAAACAACCCTGGTGGCGCAATTGGCCGGGCAAGTGCCAAGTGACAGTGGCTCGGTGCATTTTGATGACACAGACATCACCCACATGGCGACGCATCTGCGGGCGCATCGTGGCCTGGTTCGGTCTTTTCAAATCACCCGCTTGTTCAAAAGCATGTCTGTCTTGGACAACGTGGCGCTGGCCATACAAGCGTCCTTGGGACAAGTGTTTTCAGCTTGGCGGCCGGTCAAACAGGATGTTGAGTCGCATGACCGTGCCATGGCTATTTTGGAACGTTTGGGTTTGGCCGATAAACACTATTGGCGTATTGAACAGCTCTCGCACGGTGAGCAGCGCGCCTTGGAAGTCGGCATGGCGTTGGCGGGTAAGCCTAAGCTGGTGCTGCTGGATGAACCCCTGGCGGGCATGGGCCTGCAAGAGTCTGAAGCCATGACGCAGCTGATTGACAGCCTGCGGCGCGACTTTTCAGTGCTGTTGATCGAGCACGATGTTGAAGCTGTTTTCCGTTTGGCGGATACTGTTTCGGTGCTGGTCAGTGGCCGTATTGTTGCCAGTGGCAAGCCAGCCGACGTGCGGGCAAACCCAGCTGTCACAGCAGCCTATTTGGGTGCGGCGCAATGACTGATTCACAAAACCATACGGAGCTGCTGGGTGTGCAGGGTTTGCATTCAGGTTATGGCTTGAGCCAGGTTCTGTTTGGTGTTGACCTGCATATCAAGCCAGGCGAAATATTGGGCGTGTTGGGTCGAAATGGCATGGGTAAAACCACGCTGGTGCGCTCTGTCATGGGACTGATCAAGCCGACCCAAGGGCAGGTTCACTTTTGCGGCGTGCCCATCACTGGTCTGCCCCCCAACCGCATCGCGCTCCAGGGCATCGCGCTGGTACCCGAAGGGCGGCAAGTGTTTGGCAACCTCAGCGTGCAGGAGCACTTGAGCACTTTTTGTCGCCCTGGCAAAGACGGCCTAAAGACCTGGACCCCACAGCGTGTGCTGGATCTGTTCCCTCGCTTAGCAGAACGCCGCACCCATATGGGCAATCAACTTTCTGGCGGGGAGCAGCAAATGTTGGCGATTGCCCGAGCACTGGTCACCAACCCGCAATTGCTGATTCTGGATGAAGCGACAGAAGGCTTGGCACCTATGGTCCGCGAAGAGGTTTGGGGCGTGCTGCGCACATTGCAAAACGCTGGCCACGCCATGTTGGTAATCGACAAGTACGTGCATCGCCTGATTGACATTGCTGATCGTCACGTCATTATTGAAAAAGGGCGGGCGGTTTGGACCGGGACATCTAAAGCGCTGGACGCTGACCGCAGCCTGTGGACGCGGTATTTAGGCTTGTGATTGGGTGGTGCGTTTCGGTAGTTTGAGTTTTATTGCAATTTTTTCGTCAACTGAATTTTAAGGAACCAAGATTATGAAACCACGTGTTTATAAATGGCTTGCAGCGCTATTGCTTGGCGCAAGCTTTGCCGCCACAGCAGGTGCGCAAGAAGTCACGCTTCGCATGGTCAGCGCTTTTCCTGAAAACGGTATTTATGTGCAGCGCATCCTGCCCTGGATTCAAAAATTCAATACCGAGGGCAAGGGCGTTTTGCAAATCAATTTTCTGGGCGGTCCCAGAGCGATTCCAACCTTTGAAGCTGGCAACGCCGTTAAAACCGGTGTGGTGGACATGTCGCTCAACACCGGCGCTTTTTACACCAACGTCATGCCCGAGGCTGACTTTTTAAAGTTGACGCAAATCACTGTCGCCGAGCAGCGCAAGAACGGCGCGTTTGATGCCATCAACAAGGTCTGGAACGAAAAAGGCAACATGCAGTACCTGGCCCGCATGGTGGAGAACCAGCCGTTTCACATCTATACCAACAAGAAAGTCGACAAGCCTGATTTGACCGGGCAAAAAATCCGCATCAGCCCGGTCTACCGCGACTTCTTTCAGGCGCTCAACGCCAGCGTGGTGACGACACCACCGGGTGAGGTCTACACCGCCCTGGAGCGCGGCGTGGTCGATGGCTACGGCTGGCCGATTGGCGGCATTTTTGACCTGAACTGGAACGAAAAAACCAAGTACCGCATTGACCCCGGTTTTTATGATGCCGAGGTGTCTCTCATCATGAACCTGCCTGCCTACAAAAAGCTCACTGACCCGCAGCGCAACTACCTGCAAAAGCAGTTGCTGGCACTGGAAGCTGAAAACACTTTCTGGACCCGCTATGGCAATGAGGAAACCGCGCGTCAAAAAGCATTCGGCATCGAGACCATCAGCTTTGACGCGGCAACGTCCAAAGCTTTCCGCGACCAGGCCTACAGCGTGGGCTGGGCCGGTGCGACCAAGCAAAGTCCTGAGATCGCCGCACGCTTTAAAGCCCTGTTTTCCAAGTAAAGCCAAGTGCTGAGCCCCGTGGACAGCCTGTCCCGCGTCTTTGGCCGCTTTCTGGCGGCTTTGTCGTTGCTGGGCTGTGCCATCCTGATGGCCATGATGCTGGTCATTGTGGTGGATGTATTTCTGCGCAATGTGCCCCTACCCGGCATGCCGCTCGGGCTGGCCTGGAGCACCGAGGTGTCGGAACTGATGCTCTACCTCATCACCATGTGTGTGGCGCCCTGGCTGCTGCGGCAGGGTCAGCACATCCGGGTTGACATTGTGTTGCAAGCGATACCGCCTCGTCTGGCCTGGACGCTCGAGTGGCTGGGCGACCTGATCGGGCTGGCCTGTTGC
>CAMARI010000097.1 GCA_945860515.1 Polaromonas sp. YR568 | reverse complement strand
GTCGACGACCGCTAAATTCGCAGTCTGGCGCTTGCCCCCATTGGCTAGGCGTTCAAAATCGCGAATTCATTCACGCGAATCACTGAAACGCCACCTCAGAAAAACTCCGCAGCTTGCGTGAATGCAGCTGGCTTGAGCCCTCGGCGCGCAGCAGCTCAATGGTCCGCATGCCGATGCGCAAGTGCTGGTCTACCCGCTCCCGGTAAAAGTGGTTGGCCATGCCGGGCAGTTTGATTTCGCCGTGCAGGGGCTTGTCGCTCACGCACAGCAGGGTGCCGTAGGGCACCCGAAAGCGAAAGCCGTTGGCGGCAATGGTGGCGCTTTCCATGTCGAGCGCCACGGCGCGGCTTTGGCTGAAGCGGCGTTGCGGCTGGTTGCCGGGCAGCAGCTCCCAGTTGCGGTTGTCGGTCGATGCCACTGTGCCGGTACGCATGATGCTTTTCAGGGCGGTGCCTTGCAGGCCGGTGACGTCTGCTACCGCGCTTTCAAGTGCTTTTTGAATTTCAGCCAGTGCGGGGATAGGTATCCACAGCGGCAGTTCTTCGTCCAGCACATGGTCTTCTCGCACGTAGCCGTGGGCCAGCACGTAGTCGCCCAGTTGCTGGCTGTTGCGCAGGCCGGCGCAGTGGCCCAGCATGATCCACGCATGGGGCCGCAGCACGGCGATGTGGTCGGTGATGTTTTTGGCATTGGCCGGGCCCACGCCAATGTTGACCATGGTGATGCCGGTACGGTCGGCGCGCATCAGGTGGTAGGCGGGCATTTGCGGCAGGCGCGGGGGCTGCGCGCCCAAGTCATCACCTGTTTTGGCAGGCAAGCCTGCGCGGCGCGTGACGACGTTACCGGGTTCTACAAAGCAGATGTAGTCGCTTGTCGGGTCAGCCATTTCGGCATGGCCCAGGCGCACAAACTCGTCAATGTAAAACTGGTAGTTGGTAAACAGCACAAAGTTCTGAAACCAGTCAGGCGACGTGCCGGTGTAGTGGCGCAGGCGCTGCAGTGAATAGTCAACCCGTGCAGCGGTAAAAAGCGACAGCGGCTGCGGCTCGCCGGGGCGTGCTTCATAGGTGCCGTTGGCAATGCCGTCGTCCATGGCGGCCAGGTCGGGCAGGTCAAATACGTCGCGCATCAGCGTGCGGCGCGCGGCGCTTAAATTGCCTTCAATATGGTCATGCTCGGCAAATGAAAAGTGCACCGGGATCGGCTGCGTGCTGGTGCCTACTTCAAGTTCAACACCATGGTTTTGCAGCAGCAGCCTGAACTGCTCCAGGTAATAGTCGGCATACAGGTCGGGCCGGGTCAGGGTGGTTTCAAACCGGCCAGGCCCCGCGACAAAGCCGTAACTCAGTTGCGCGCTGTCGATGGCTTCTTGCAGCTTTCGCGAAACGGTGTCGGTATGAATGCGAACAAACGGATAGCAGGCCCGAATACGCGAAGGCGTATTCGTCAGCGACTCCGCTTGGCCGGGCAACGTGTCACCCGCCACGTAGCGCTGCATGGCTGTGCGCAGGTGCGCGATTTGCTGGCCGTAAATCAGTTGCACCTGAGCCAGCGCATCGGCTGGGTTGGCATAGCGGGTGGGCGCGATGAAGCTGGGTAAATAGGGCATGGCAATAGCTGAAGTGTTGCGCATTGATTCAAACAAGGGCCGCAGGCGCAGCGAGCGACCGTGGGGGCAAGGCTTCCCGCATGGTCACAAACTCTTCGGCCATGGTGGGGTGAATGCCAATCGTGCTGTCAAACACGGCTTTGGTGGCGCCCGCCTTCATGGCCACGGCAAAGCCCTGCACCACCTCGCCCGCGTCTGGCCCCACCATGTGCAGGCCCACCACCCGGTCGCTGGCGTCGTCTACCAGCAGCTTCATCAAGGTGCGCTCGGTGCTGCCGCTCAGGGTGTGTTTGAGCGATTTGAAGTCTGAACGGTAAATCGTCACGTTGTCGAACTTTTCACGCGCCTGGCTTTCTGAATAGCCTACCGTGCCGATGTTGGGATGGGTAAACACAGCTGTCGGAATAAAGTCGTAGCTCATGCTGCGCGGCGGCTTGCCTGCTGCGGGGCCAAAGAGCTGGTCCACCACCACCATCGCCTCGCCCAGTGCAACCGGCGTGAGCTGCATGCGGGCCGTCACGTCGCCCACCGCATAAATGTGCGGCACGCTGGTCTGGTACTGGGCGTTGACCTTGATGGCGCCTGCGGCGTTCACCTCTACCCCCACAGCGCCCAAGCCAAGCCCGCTGGCGTTGGCAATGCGGCCCGTGGCATACAGCACGGTGTCGACCGTGAGGCTCTTTTCGTCATGGCTGCCGTCACCCTTTAATTTGACCTGCAGGCCGTGCGCGGTTTTGGTGATGGATTCGACTTCAGTTTTAAATTTGAAGTTGACCCCGGTCTTGGTCATTTCGGTAGCGATAAAGCTGCGCACGTCTTCGTCAAAACCCGTCAACACCTTGTCGCCACGATGGACTTGTGTCACGTGCGAGCCCAGGCCATTGAAGATAGAGGCAAACTCGCAGGCAATGTAGCCGGCACCCACCACCAGCAGCCGCTTTGGGAAGGGGTTCAGGTCAAACATGCTGTCTGATGTGACCACATGCTCATGGCCTTCAACAGCCGGAACCAAGGCGGTGCCGCCGGTTGAAACCAAAATGTTTTTGGCGCTGAATTGTTGGTCACCGACTTCAACCGTGTGCGGGCCAACCAGCCGCGCCCAGCCCTTGATGACTTTGACGCCCGCGCCGCCAAGCAGGTTGTTGTAAATGCCGTTGAGTCGCTTGATTTCTTTGGCACGGTTGGTTTTGAGGGTGTCCCAATTGAAGGTGGGTGCGGCGCCCTCCCAGCCAAAGCCGTGCGACTCTTCAAAAAAGTCTGCAAAGTGGGCGGCGTAGCTGTAAAGCTTTTTCGGTATGCAGCCCACGTTCACACAGGTGCCGCCCATGTCGGCCACTTCAGCCAGGCCGACGCGCGCGCCGCGCTGCCCGGCCATGCGCGCTGCGCGCACGCCGCCGCTGCCGCCGCCGATGACAAAAAGGTCAAAATCAAATGTCTGCACAGGGTTTTCCTTAGGTTTCAAGCCAAGCCCATGATAATTGGGGATGACCATATCTACTGACTTTGCTTCTTTATCCCTGCCTGCCCATGTGCTGGCCAACCTCACCGGGCTCGGCTACACCCAGATGACGCCGATTCAGGCGGCGAGCTTGCCGGTTGCGCTGCTCGGCAAAGACCTGATTGCCCAAGCCAAGACCGGCAGCGGCAAAACGGCAGCCTTCGGCATCGCGCTGCTGGCCAACCTGAATGCGCGGCGTTTTGCGGTGCAGGCCATGGTGCTGTGCCCCACGCGCGAGCTGGCCGACCAGGTGGCCACTGAAATCCGCCGCCTGGCGCGGTCTGAAGAAAACGTCAAGGTGGTGGTGCTGTGCGGCGGTGTGCCGCTGCGCAACCAGACCGCCACACTTGAGAACGGCGCGCACATCGTGGTCGGCACGCCGGGCCGCATCATGGACCACTTGGGCCGGGGCAACTTGAACCTGGAGGCGATGAACACGCTGGTGCTGGACGAGGCCGACCGCATGCTCGACATGGGCTTTTTTGAAGACATCGTGACGGTGGCCAAGCAGTGCCCGAAAGAACGCCAGACGTTGCTTTTTTCAGCAACCTATCCAGAAGGCATTGCCAAGCTGTCTGCACAGTTCATGAAAGCGCCGCAAACCATCACCGTTCAGGCGCAGCACGAAAAAACAAAAATCAGCCAGCGCTGGTATCAGGTGCCTGACAGCGACCACGACGAGGCGCGCCTGGGCGCAGTGGCGCAAGTGCTGCGGCACTTCAGGCCCGCCAGCACGCTGGCGTTTTGCAACACCAAATCTCAATGCCGCGCGCTGGTGGCGTATTTGAAAGACCAGGGGTTTAGTGCGCTGGCGCTGTTTGGCGAGCTGGAACAGCGCGAGCGCGACCAGGTGCTGGTGCAGTTTGCCAACCGCAGCTGTTCGGTGCTGGTGGCCACCGATGTGGCTGCACGCGGCTTGGACATCGCGCAGCTAGCCATGGTGATCAACGTTGACGTGACGCCCGACGCAGAAGTCCACATCCACCGCATTGGCCGCACCGGACGGGCCGATGAAGAGGGCGTGGCCATCAGCCTGGCCAGCATGGACGAGATGGGCTACGTTGGCAAAATTGAAGTGCTGCAAAAAGCCGAGTCCGAGTGGCACAAACTGACCGAACTGACCCCAGCCAGCAATGACCCGCTGCTGCCGCCCATGGTCACCCTGCAAATCGTCGGTGGCCGAAAAGAAAAAATCCGCGC
This sequence comes from Polaromonas sp. YR568, assembly GCA_945860515.1. Taxonomy (GTDB): domain Bacteria; phylum Pseudomonadota; class Gammaproteobacteria; order Burkholderiales; family Burkholderiaceae_C; genus Polaromonas. The sequence goes on along the minus strand of CAMARI010000097.1, from coordinate 5,903 downwards.
CGGCGACGTGCTGGGTGCGCTGACCGGAACTGATGGCGGCGTGGCTGCTTTCACCCGAGAGCAGGTCGGCAAGATCAATGTGAACGAGTTTTCAACCTACGTGGCAATTGAGCGCAGCATGGCCAGCCTGGCGCAGCAAAAGCTGAGCAACGGCGGGGTCAAGGGCAAGAGCGTGAAGGTTCGGTTTATGGATGAAATCTGATGGCTGACACCCATTCTTTAGCGTTGATCATTGGCTCAGGCGGAGGTTTGGGCGCAGCGTTGCTAGCGCAACTCGAAAGTGATGCCAGCTACACCGAAGCCCTTGGCTTGAGTCGCAGCACAAAAGTAAGCGTCGACTATCTTGACGAGTCCAGCATCGCCGAGGCCGCCGAATCCATCGCCGCCGTATGCGCCACATCGGGCTATGAGCTGCGCCTGTTAGTCGTCGCTACCGGCTTTTTGCATGGCGCTGCAGGCCAGCCGGAGCGCAGTTTTACCCAGCTGGATACGGCCTACCTGAGCCACGTTTTCCAAGTCAACACCCTGGGCCCCGCGCTGGTGATGAAGCATTTTTTCCCACTGCTGCCCAAAACCGGCCGCTGCACCGCGGGGTTCATCTCGGCCAAGGTGGGCAGTATTGGCGACAACGCTTTGGGTGGCTGGTATGGCTACCGGGCGTCCAAAGCGGCGCTGAACCAGCTGGTCAAAACCGCGTCGATTGAGCTGTCGCGGCGCAACAAGGACAGCATTTGCGTCAGCCTGCACCCCGGCACGGTGGCCACCGCACTGAGCGAGCCGTTTGCCAAGACCGGCCTGAACGTGCGGCCAGCCAGCGAAGCGGCCGCTGACTTGCTGGCGGTGTTGGCGGGCTTGAACCCGGCGGATACGGGCTGTTTGATCGACTACCAGGGTCAAAAACTGCCGTTTTGACCTGTTTTGGCCTGTTTTAGGCATCAAATCGGCCTCCAGGCATAGTAAACATCGGGTAATAAGCTATAAAATAAATAGCATGTGTGCGACTTCGTCATCCACTCAAGTCATGCGGCCAGAACTTTCAAGATCTGTCATCAGGATAGCCGGCGCTAACGCGGGCGTTTGGCTCTAGCGTCATCACCACCCGCCTTAAGCCTCGCTCATGCACCACACGATTTTCGATACTCCCCTTGTCAACACCGTCCTGCGCTGGCTGTCGGTAGGCTTCCTGCGACTGACTGGCTGGAAAGTTGTTGGCGAGTTGCCAGCAAATGCGGCCAAAAGCGTGCTGATAGCTGCACCGCACACCAGCAACTGGGACTTGCCTTACACGCTGATGGTGTGTTTTGCGTTGCGCTTGAACGTCTATTGGATGGGCAAATCATCACTCTTCAAGCCGCCTTTTCGGGGGCTGATGATGTGGCTGGGCGGCATTCCGGTCGATCGGTCGCAAAGCAACAACCTGGTGCAAGACTCCAGCAACGCCATCAAGCAAGCCAGCGGCCCGCTGCAACTCATCGTGCCGCCCGAGGGCACACGCAGCGGCACGCGCTACTGGAAAACCGGCTTTTACTATATTGCAGAGGCTGCGGGTGTGCCCATCTTGCTGGCTTACCTGGACTACGAGAAAAAAACCGGTGGTTTGGGCCCTGTTTTTCAAACCACGGGTGATGTTGAAGCCGATATGTTGACCATCAAGGCGTTTTACGCCGGGTTCAAGGGTAAAAATGCGGGCCAGTTTCACGCCGATTAAACCTGCGGTTATGGCAACGCTACCATTTTGGCATCGCGGCGCTTCCAAAGACGCCATCTTGTCAGCACAATGCGGGGTGTGAGACCATGTCGGCCATGCAACAACTATCGCCCAAGAGCAACCGTTTGATAACTTTGAGCCTACCTGAACGCCCATGGCTGGTGCCAGCCGACGATTTTTTGCGGGGCTTCCTGGCCCGGCCCGAACTGGCGCTGGTGCCTGAATCTTGCGCTGCGGAACTCGCCTTGCATGCGGCGCTGCACGCTGCACCGGCCAGACCTGTAACTCCCGATGAAATAGCCGCGCTAGATGACCACGATGCGAGGGAAAGTTATACCCATTTCCTGCGCTTTCGCGATGCCTTGCTGGCCGCTGGTACGCTGGAGGCCTATTACCTGCAGCTGTTTCCGCGCGATGGGGGCGGCCAGGTCAACATTCCTCCCTTGTTTGTTGACATGCTGGTCGAGGCCATCACCCGCAGCATGCTGAGCGAAGGGACGGATGCTTTCGAGGCCAGGGCGCGTGACATTCTTTTTCGCACCCAGCGCATCAGCACCCAGAATGGCCAGGTGCTGAGCGGTGATCAGCTCACGCTGGATATGCTCAATGAGACTGGCGGTTTGGGTGACATCGGGCGCTTTCTGGCCGAGGCGAAAGCGCCACTTCGAGAGGTCCAGATGCAGGTCCTGACAGATGACAGTGCGGCTGCCTACTTTCAGCAGGCGGCAGGCCGTCATGACTTTCTGCTTGACATGACCCACGAGGTGACAAACGACCTGAGCCATGGGCTGACCTTCACCATGACGCGCGCTCGGTCAGGCCTGAACGCGCTGGCCCGTGTGTTGCAAAAGTGGATCAAGCATTTTTTGGGCGTGGCCGTCAAGATACGCCCCCTGCAAAAGATAGACGACGAGGCCTGGCGCTGGCATGTTGGGCTGGACACGGCATCGACCGCGCTGCTCAATGATTTGTATGAAGGCAGGAACGTCGAACCGGCGAGACTGCAGCGGCTGGTCAGCCTGTTCAGGCTTGACTTTGAAGACGCGCAGGACATGCGGCCCGACGTGGCGGGCAAGCCGGTATACCTGGGCCTGATGATGAATGCAGACGGCATTGTCAAACTCAAACCGCAAAACCTGCTGGTCAATTTGCCGCTGCGCGCGAGCGTGCAATAACCGTGACTGGTAACCGTCACTTTTTTAGCGCATGACTTCACAAGGATCCTCATGACTGTCCCTATCCATCACCAGATCAATCGGCGTGTGGTGCTGCAAGGCGCAGCCGCCAGCTTGGTCGTGCCTTGGCCGTTGACGCAAGCAGCGCCAATCGCGGGTGGTAAAACCATCACGCTGGTGGTCTCGTACGCCGCAGGCGGCGGGGCTGATTTGATGGCGAGATTAATCGCGCCCAAATTGGCCGAGGCGCTTGGTCAGACAGTCGTCGTTGACAACAAGCCCGGTGCCAGCGGCCAGATTGCCGCTGCGCAAGTGGCGCGTGCTGTGCCAGACGGCACACAGTTGCTGCTCGATGCGTCGTCTTTTGCCGTTAACCCGGCGCTGTTCTCAAAGCTACCGTATGACAGCGACAAGGCCTTCACGCCGCTGGCGGTGCTCGCGCTGTACCCCAACGTGCTGGTTTGCACCCCTGGTTTTGAAGCCAAAACAGTCAAAGACTTGATCAACATGGCCAAGGCCAAACCGGGGCAAATCTCGTACGCATCGTCGGGCAATGGCTCGGCCCAGCATCTGGCAGGTGCCTTGTTTGAAGACCGTGCGGGCGTGAAGCTGACCCACATTCCCTATCGGGGCGGCGGCCCGGCCATGAACGATGTGATGGCTGGGCAGGTACCGCTGTTTTTCGCCAATGTCGCCTCGTCGCTGGGGCAAATCCAGTCCGGTCGGCTGCGTCCCTTGGCCGTGACAGCCAAGCTGCGCACCCGCGCATTGCCCGATATTCCCACCATGGAAGAAGCCGGTGTGGCGGCTTACGAGGTGCTGGAATGGAATCCGGTGCTCGGCCCCGCAGGGATGGACGCAGTCACCAAAAGCGCGTTGGTGGCCGCTTTGCGCAAAGCCATGGCTGACCCGGAAGTTCTGGGCCGGGTGCGCGCCCTGAGCGGCGAGGTTTTCCCAGACGGGCCGGACGGTCGGGTCGCCGCATTCCTGAAAGCGCAGCAGGCGCAGTGGGGACGAGTGGTGCGTGAGCGCAATATTGTTGCGGGCTGATGTCGCCACCGGACACCGAACCGGGTTGGGACTGCCATGTGCATGTGTTCGACGGCGCAGCCCTAGCCGCACCCGGCCATTACGCCCCGCAGCATCGCCCGCTTGCCGCCATTGAGGCGCTGGCGCTCAGCCATGGCTTTGGCCACCTGGTGCTGGTGCAGCCCAGCGTTTACGGCACAGACAACAGCGTGTTGCTCAATGCCCTGCGCGTGCAACCCAGACGGCATCGCGGCATAGTGGTGGTTGATGTGTCGTCTGCAGATGCCATCAGCGAAGCATCGCTGGGCCACATGCACGGCCAGGGTGTACGCGGTGTGCGCTTTAATCTGGTGTCACCTGCGGGTAACAGCAGCAACTTGGCAGCAGATTTTGCAAAGCTTGCGCCGCGTTTGCAGACGCTGGGCTGGCATGTGCAGTGGTACGCACGGCCTGAAGATTTGCCTCTGATCTCTTCACTGCACCTGACAACACCCGTCCCAGCGGTGCTGGATCACCTGGCTGGCATGCACGCCAACTTGCCAGCCGACCATGCCGCGTGGCAAGCGCTTGAACAGCTTGCCGGTCAGGGGGCTTGGGTCAAATTGTCGGGCTGGTACCGGTTGCAGGCCGTCAGCCCTTACGCAGGGCTGGGCAGCAGCATCGCACGGGTTGCCAAGTTGTTCGCCGGTCATCTTTTGTGGGGCTCAGACTGGCCGCATACCTCTTTTCCTGCTGAGGCCATGCCTTCGTATGACAGCACCTTGCAGCCAGTTTTTCGGGCCTTGACCGAGGTGCAAAAAACGGACGCCCTTGAGCATGCACCCAGGCGGCTTTACACCTGAGTCGCCTCTGCCCGTGCCGGTAGCTTAAAATCACTCGTTAACCCTTTTTTCACTGGAGTCCTTCATGCCCAAAAAAATCAGAGTCGAAGCCGACATCTGCGCCCCCAAGCCTATTCCTCCCAAGGGTCACAGCACTTCTTCGCCGCACGGCCAAAAGGTCAGCCTTGAGCGCGGCACATCCACCCGCAGCAAAAAGAACCCTGGCAAGCGTCCTAAAAAGGGCGGTTAATGCTTGCCAGCGCAAGCTGAGACATAAAAAAGCGGCTCTTTAGCCGCTTTTTTGGTTTTGTTACTGAAAAAAGCCTTCAGAAAGCCTTTTAGTCGCCTTTTACGCCCGCAGGCCAATGGCTATATGTGCAAGCAGCTATTGAATAAATAGCATTCACCGGCTGGGATGTCTTACATATTGCGCCGGTACTGCCCACCGACTTCAAACAGCGCATTGGTGATCTGACCGAGCGAGCAGACCCGCACCGCGTCCATCAGCACTTCAAACACGTTGGCGTTGTCGATCACCGCTTTTTGCAGACGTTTCAGCATGGCGGGCGATTCGCCGGCATGCTTGGCGTGAAATTCATCCAGTCTTTTCAGCTGGCTCTGTTTTTCTGCCTCGGTTGAGCGAGCCAGTTCCAGTTTGTCCTGCACCGCATCGCCATGCGGATTGCGAAAGGTATTGACACCAATGATGGGCAACTCGCCGGTGTGTTTGAGCATTTCGTAGTGCATCGACTCGTCCTGAATGCGGCCGCGCTGGTAGCCGGTTTCCATCGCGCCCAGCACGCCGCCGCGCTCGGCGATGCGTTCAAACTCTTGCAATACCGCTTCTTCAAGCAGTTCGGTCAGCTCTTCAATGATGAAGGCGCCCTGGCTTGGGTTTTCGTTTTTGGCTAGGCCCCATTCACGGTTGATGATGAGCTGGATCGCCATCGCCCGGCGCACCGATTCTTCCGTCGGTGTGGTGATGGCCTCGTCAAAGGCGTTGGTGTGCAGGCTGTTGCAGTTGTCGTAAATCGCAATCAGCGCCTGCAGCGTGGTGCGAATGTCGTTGAACTGGATTTCTTGCGCATGCAGGCTTCGGCCACTGGTCTGGATGTGGTATTTGAGCTTTTGGCTGCGCTCGTTGGCGCCGTATTTTTCTTTCATCGCCAC
>CAMARI010000096.1 GCA_945860515.1 Polaromonas sp. YR568 | reverse complement strand
AAACTGAAGACCAGGTCCATATCGTGTTCAATCAGCAGCACCGACACATCGGCCGGCAGCGCGGCCACAGTTTGCAGCAGCTCTTCGCGCTCGCCTGCGGGCACGCCCGCTACCGGCTCATCGAGCAGCAGCACGCGCGGCTCGCAGGCCAGCGCAATGGCGATCTCCAGCAGGCGGCGCTTGCCGTAAGCCAGCACGTTGGTGGGCTGGTTCATCACCTCGCTCAAATGGAATTGCTCCAGCAGTTGCGCGCAGCGGTCAACAATTTCCCCCTTGTTACCCAGCGGGTTCCACCAGCTGCTGCCCAAGCCATGCTGCTGGCTCACCGTCAGTGCCAGCGTTTGCAGCGGCGTGAGGGTGTCAAACAACTGGTTGATCTGAAACGTGCGCACCATGCCGCGCTTGACCCGGCTGTGCGGTGCCAGGTGGGTGATGTCCTCCGCCGGAAGGCTGTTGTCTTTGCCCTGCAAGGTGATGCGGCCTTCGGTCGGCTGCAGCACGCCGGTCAGCAAATTGATCAGGGTGGTTTTACCCGCGCCGTTCGGGCCAATCAACGCATGCCGTGCGCCTTTTTTTAAATTCAGCGTGACGTTGTTGGTCGCGGTGATGCCGCCAAAGCGCATCACCAGGCCCTGTGCGCTGAGCACAATATCTTTTTCGGACAGGGCTGTTTCTTGCGCGCTCATGATGCGCCGCCTTTTTTAAACCAGGTCCACGGGCGCAGCAGCTTTTCACGCCCGACCAGCATCAGCACCACCAAAAACAGGCCAATCCAGAACGTCCAGTACTGCGGTGTGATGGTTGAAATCACGTCTTGCATGATCTTGAAAACCACTGCCCCGGCAATTCCGCCATACAGCCAGCCGGTGCCGCCAATCACCAGCAGCAGCATCACGTCGGCAGAGCGGTCAAACGCAAACACATCAAGTGACGCAAAGCCGGTGGTTTGGGCCAGCAGCCCGCCCGCAGCCCCAGCAATACCAGCGGCAATCGTGTAAATAACGGCCAGCCGGGACGCTACCGGAATACCAATCGCCATGGCACGCAGGCGGTTGTCCCGGACGGCCATCAGCGTGGCGCCAAAGGTAGAGCGCGTCAAACGCCGCGCCAGCACGAACAGTATCAGCGCCACCACAATCGAATAGCAGGCAGACGTGCGGCCTGCCAGGTCAAACTCAAACTTGCCCAGCAGCGGCCCCATGACCACACCTTGCAAGCCATCAGCACCACCGGTCAGCCAGTCCAGCTTATTGGCCAGCTCAAACAAAATCAAGGCCACGCCCAGCGTGACCATCAGGCGAGTCAGGTCGCTGCCGCGCAAAATGGTAAAGCTGCACAGCGCGCCGAGCAGGGTCGACACAGCAATTGCCACCAGCAGGCCCACCAGCGGGTCAGGCATGACCAGCTTGGCAAACAGCGCCGCAGCATAAGCCCCCATGCCAAAAAACGCAGCATGGCCGAGCGACACAATGCCGGTGTAGCCCAGCACCAGATCGAGAGAAATAGCAAACAAGGCAACGATGGCTATCTCGTTGATGATGAGGGCGTGCGAGCCGAGTAAAAATGGCGACGCCAACACCAGCAGCCAGAACACAGGCTCCCAGGCCTTCCAGCGGCTGCCGTTGTGCAGTGATTTTTGAATACTGGCTTTGAGTTCTTGTGTCATTTGCCGCCCTTGCGCACGAACAGTCCCTGCGGCTTCCAGAGCAAAATCACAATCATCAGGCCATACACAATAAAGCCGCCGGTTTTGGGAATGTAATACTTGCCCGCCACATCGGCCACGCCCAGCAGCAGCGCCGCCATCAAGGGGCCGGTGATGGACGACGTGCCGCCCACAGCCACCACAATCAAAAAGTAAATCATGAATTTCAGAGGAAAGCTTGGGTCCAGGCCCAGCACCTCAGCGCCCAGCGCACCGCCCAGGCCGGCCAGGCCAGAGCCGACCGCAAAGGTCGATAAAAACACCACATTGACATTGATGCCCAGGCTAGCAGCCACGCGCTGGTCGTCCACCGAGGCGCGCAGGCGGCTGCCAAAACGGGTTTTGGCCAGCACAAATTGCAGCCCAATCGTCAGCGCAGCGCAGACGGCGATGATGAACAGCCGGTAGTGACCCATGCCCAGCGTCCAGGCACCTTCGCCCAACTCCGTGCGACCCTTAAGCCACTCGGGCAACTGCATGATTTGCTGGGTCGAACCAATAAAGTAGTCGGTGCTGGCCACCGCCATGAAGGTCAGGCCGATGGAAAACAGCACCTGATCCAGGTGCGGCTTTTTGTACATGGGCCGGTACAGCGTGCGCTCCAGCACACCGCCGACCAAGGCAGAACCCAAAAACGCCAGCGGCAAGCAGACCAAAAACGGCACGCCGAGTTTTTGCATCAACAGCACCGTGATGTAGCCGCCCACCATGGCAAACGCGCCGTGCGCCAGGTTGATGAAATTCATCAAGCCCATCGTCACAGCCAGTCCGACAGCAAGGATAAAGAGCAGCATGCCGTAGGCGATGCCGTCGAACAATATGGTGAGCATTTTTCTTATTCAAGAACGCCGTGGAACCGGCTATGCCGGGCCACCAGCGTTGCCCCCTGGGGGAGGCGACGCGGAGCGGCGCGTCAAGAGGTTACCTGGTCTTGCCAGGATCTTTCATGTCTTTGATGACATCAAACTCGACGTTGTAGAGCTTGCCGTCTTTCTTTTCGACCTTGCGCAGGTACATGTTGTGCACCACGTCGCGGGTTTGCGCGTCGATGAACATCGGGCCGCGCGGGCTTTCAAAAATCTGGCCTTTCATGGCGGCCAGCAGGGCATCGCCACCGCCTGCGCCTTTGGTGGCACGCAGGGCTTCGTAAATCACGCGCATGCCATCGTAGCCGCCCACCGCCATGAAATTGGGGCGCAAGCCCTTGTTGGCTTTCTCAAAAGCGTCAACAAACTTCTTGTTCAGCGCTGATGGGTGTGCAGCTGAGTAGTGGTGCGAGGTGACCACGTTCAAGGCACCGTCGCCCATGTCGTTCAACTGGTCGTCATCGGTCAGGTCGCCGGTGCCGATCAGCTTGATGCCGGCTTTGTCCATGCCGCGCTCCAAAAACTGCTTCATCACCGCAGCGCCTGCGCCTGACGGCACAAACACAAACAGCGCATCGGGCTTGATGTCACGCACTTTTTGCAAAAACGGGGCAAAGTCAGGGCCGCGCAAAGGCACGCGCAGCGACTCAATGACTTGGCCACCATTGAACGTCAGGCGGTCTTTGAAGAACCTTTCTGCATCAATGCCAGGGCCGTAGTCACTGACCAGGGTCACGACTTTTTTAATGCCGTTTTTAGGCGCCCAGTCGGCCATCGCCACCGCTGATTGCGGAATGGTGAAGCTGGTGCGAATGATGTAAGGCGATGCCTCGGTGATGATGGACGTGGCGGCCGCCATGATGACCTGCGGCGTTTTGGACTGCGTGGCAATCGGTGCCACAGCCAGGGCAATCGGCGTCAGGCCAAAGCCTGCCAGCACATTGACCTTGTCGTTGACCACCAGCTCTTGCGCAATGCGCTTGGACGCGTCAGGTATGCCGCCGTCGTCCTTGATGATCAGCTCAATCTTTTTGCCCGCCATATTGACGCCGTTTTGCGCCATGTAAAGCCTCGTCGCGGCTTCAATCTGCTTGCCTGTCGAGGCCTGCTGGCCCGTCAAAGGCAAGATCAGGCCAATTTTGAAGGTGTCAGCCTGCGCCATGGCAGACGTTGCACCCAATGCGGCGACCGCAACAGCAGTGGCGGTCAAGAAAAGTCGTTTTTTCATGGTGTCTCCAGAGGATCTAAAACGGGTCAAGAACAGATGACGTCAAGTCAACCTGACAGTTTCGTTCATGGGCGGCAGATTCGCAAGTGATGTTTCACAATGGCAGTTATCGCAAATACGCATAGCCAACCCTGTCGCCGAACCCGCCATGAACTTACCTGCCCGCTTTGGCCGGGTCTTTCACGTCTTTGATGACGTCAAACTCCATGTTGTAAAGCTGGCCGTTGACGCGTTCCACCCGGCGGATATAAACGTTTTGCACGATGTCGCGGGTTTGCGCGTCAATGTAAATCGGGCCGCGCGGGCTTTCAAAAATCTGGCCTTTCATGCCGTCCACCAGCGCCTGACCATCGCCCTTGCCTTTGGTGGTTTTGATGGCTTCATAAATCACGCGCATGCCGTCATACGCCGCCACCCCAAAAAAGTTGGGGCGTATGCCCTTGCTTTGCTTGAGGTACGCCTCGGTGAACTTTTTGTTGGCAGGCGAGTTGTGTGACGCTGAATACGGGTGCGATGTGATGATGCCAAGCGCCACATCACCCATGTCGTTCAAGATTTCATCGTCCACCACGCTGCCTTCACCGATCAGCTTGATGCCGGCTTTGTCCAGGCCGCGCTCGGCGTATTGCTTGAGCAGCGCCGTACCCGCACCGGCGGGCACAAACACAAACAGCGCATCCGGTTTGAGGTCGCGTACCTTTTGCAAAAACGGCGCGTAATCCGGGTTGCGCAGCGGCACCCGCAGCTCGGCCACAATACGCCCGCCGTTGAAGGTAAAGCGGTCACGGAAGGTTCTTTCTGCGTCGATGCCGGGGCCGTAATCGGTCACCAGCGTCACCACGGTTTTGATGCCGTTTTTAGGCGCCCAGTCAGCCACGCCAATCGTGACCTGCGGAATCGTCATGCTGGTACGCACGATATAAGGGGATGCTTCCGTCACGATCGACGTTGCAGCGGCCATCACCACCATCGGTGTTTTCGACTGGGTGGCAATCGGTGCGGTGGCGAGCGCCAGCGGCGTGAGGCCAAAACCGGCCAGCACATCGACCTTGTCGGTCACGATCAGCTCTTGCGCCAGGCGCTTGGTCACGTCGGGCACGCCGGTGTCGTCTTTCAAAATAATCTCGACCTCGCGCCCGGCCACCTTGGTGCCGAACTGGGCCATGTACAAGCGCACACCGTTTTCAATTTGCCGGCCTGTGGAGGCAAAGGGCCCAGTCATGGGCAGCAGCAGGCCGATTTTGAATTTTTTGTCTTGGGCTGCTGACATGCCGGTTTGCGACACCAGGGCGGCCGCTGCTGTGGCTTGTAAAAATACGCGTTTATTCAGGTTCATGCGGGTCTCCAGTTGTGGTTAATTATCAAATGCCATTCAAATCACAAGTTTATGCCTCAGGCCGGTAGGCAGTTTCCAGCGTCACCGTGCCCAACACTCTGGACACGCAAACACACATGCGCTGGTTGGCCGTTTTTTCGTGTTCAGACAAGAATACATCGCGATGGTCAATCTCGCCATCCAGCGCCAGCACGTCCATGGTGCACAGCCCGCATTCACCGCGCCGGCAACCGTACATCGCCATCACGCCCGCGCCCTCCAGGGTTTCAAGCAAGCTGGTTTGCGCATCAACCGTGATGTCCAGATTGTGACGCGGCACTTGCAGCCTGAAAGCTTGCGGCGCAAAGCGTCCGCTGCTGCCAAAAGTTTCATAGCGCAAGTCAGCCAGCGGCCGGCCGGCTGCAGTCCAGGCGGCTCGGGCGGCGTCGAGCATGGGTAGCGGCCCGCAGATCAACATCAGCCCGCCTTTGGGCAAAGCCGCGATTTCTGTCTCAAACGAAATCTGCTCGCCCTTGTCTGCAATGGCGGTTTGCAAACGGTCACCGAGGTGTTTACGCAGCACATCAGCAAAAGCCAACTCAGCCTCTGACCTGGCCCCAAACAGCATGCGAATGCTGGCCCCGCGCTGACTGAGCGTTTGGGCCATCAGCACCAGCGGGGTGATGCCAATACCGCCGGCCACCAGCAGATAAGCTGGCGCGCTCAGCTCCAGCGGGAAATGGTTTTGCGGCGTGGTGATGCGCAGCCGGTCGCCAACCGCCAGACGCCACATGGCCATCGAGCCGCCCCGCCCTGCTTCGAGCCGCTTCACCGCAATGCGGTAGCACGACGCGTCGGGCTGGCCGATCAACGAATACGAGCGGGTCTGCGGTTTGCCGTTCACCAGAATCTGCAATTGCAGGTGCGATCCGGGGTCGTAGTGTTGCGCGGCGGCCTGCTGATCGGCACCTGGCCGCAGGCAAAACTCGCGCACGGTAGGAGTGACGTCGCGAAAAGACGCAACAACAGCGTCATGCCATAAAGGGGTGGTGGCCATATGTTTTTAAAGTCCGACTGCTATCAATAGGTGTTTCTTTTGCGAATCAGACGCACGCCGGGAATCGATGCACTGTTCAGGCTGCCGGGCTCATGGCTGCCCAGCAGCACCTTGTGCAGGTTGCGCTGGGCCAGCCGGGAATGCTCGCGCATGATGGCCTCGGCCCTGGCCCCTTCACGCTGCTCAATGGCGCTTAATACCTGCCAGTGCTGGTCTTGCGCCACCACCAGCATGTCGCGCGCCTGCTGCGAGTTGGCCTGCGCCACCACAAACGCTGACGGCGATGCAAACGGCATGCTGATGACGCGGTCGAGTTCGCGCGCCAACACGCTGCTGCCGGCCATTTCACTGAGCAGCGCATGAAACCGGGCATTGAGCTCGACATAACTTGAAAACGACTCGTCATTGAGTGTGAGCTGGCCCAACACCGCATCGATCTGGCGCAGGCAGTCCCGTGCCTCACTGAGCACCAGCGCCGGTGCAGCACGTTCAGCCGCCAGGCGTGCCGACAGCCCTTCGAGCGTGCCGCGCAGCTCAATGGCGTCGGTCACGTCGCGCTCTGAAAACGTGCGAACCGCATAACCACCACTGCTCAGGGCTTCGAGCAGGCCTTCTTGCGCCAGCCGCATCAGGGCCGCACGAATGGGGGTGCGGGAGACGCCCAGCTTTTCCACAATCGACAGCTCGGCAATGCGGGTGCCGCCGGGCAGCTCGCCGGCCAAAATCATTTCGCGCAGTTGCAGCAGCGCCCGAAGCTGGGCGCTGTTCTGGGTACTCTTTTGTCCACTGTCAGGGTAGGTTTCAGCATCATTAAGGGCTGTAGTGCCAGCTTTAACTTGGCTAGCAGCTCCTGATTTGATAGTATTTACCGAATTTGCTCTGTTCATATTGTGCTCGCCTCAGGCCGCCAGCCGGACCGGTATCACCGGATGCGCTGGCTGCTCTTTGGCAATCAGCCCGTCTACCAGTCGCCGCGCCCACATCGAGCCCGCGTCAATGTTCAGGTTGTAAAACGGGTGGTTTGGCCGCGCTTGGATGGCGATTTGCTGGGCTTCCAGCACGTGTTCGTCTTCCCTGAAAATGCTGGCCACACCTTCGCGCAGCTGGTGCGTGAGGCGCTGCTCGGTCACCCGGTAGTTGCGCGCAAAAGCCCAAAAATAATGGCAGGTGTCGTTGGTCTCTGGCGTGATGGTGTTCAGCACAAAGCCGTTGACGCCTTTGCTGCGGTCGCCAGCGCTACCGTCTTTGGGCGGTGCACCCGTGCCGGCCTCAGCCACGCCCACATCAATGTTCACCGTGCAGGGTGCTTCAAACCGGATGATCTGCCAGCGGTCAACCTTGCCCTGGTAGCCCCGTGCTTCTTTGATCTGCCCGGCCCAAAACGGGGGCGCGTCGATGTTTTCCATCCAGCGGGTGACGGTGGCGCTGCGGTCGCCGTGGGTGGCCACAAACGGCGCCTCGGCCACCGCGCGGTTGCCAATGCTGGAGCCGTGGACAAAGGTCTCGTGGGTCAAGTCCATCAGGTTGTCAACCACCAGGCGGTAGTCACATTTGACGTGAATCATCTTGCCGTCGCCGGCCCACTCGGCATCATCGTTCCAGTGCATGTCAGGGATCAGCGCCGGGTCAGCCTTGGTCGGGTCACCCGGCCACATCCAGACAAAACGATGACGTTCAAGCACCGGAAAGCTACGCACGCAAGCTGAAGGGTTCAGCGTTTCCTGGCTGGGCATGTGCACACAGCGGCCCTGCGCGTTGTACACCAGGCCGTGGTAGCCGCAGGTGACTTCATCGCCCTGCAAGTGGCCAAGTGACAGAGGCATCAGCCGGTGCCAGCAGGCGTCTTCAAGCATGGCCACTGAACCGTCTGTTTTGCGAAACATCACCACCTTTTGGTTGCAGATGGTGCGCGCCAATAGCTTGCCGACCACTTCGACGTCATACGCGGCGGCATACCAAGCATTGAGTGGGAAAGTGGGTTTTGCGGTGTTCATGGATACGCAATGTATACAATTTCTGGGAAAAGCGCAATAAAAAGGCGATATTTCACCAAAGAGGCTGCTTTATGTATTTTCAAGCAGGCCTACAAACTGAATTAACATTGTTGCCCTTACCAGACCCTTTGTTTTGAAAACACCCATCGGAGACAGCATGACCCCAACCCTTCCCGCCCGCTTTGACCATGTTGGCAGTTTTTTGCGCCCCCAGTACCTGCTGGAAGCGCGTGAGCAAAAAGCCAAAGGCGCCATCACTGCCGCGCAACTTCGCCTGGTCGAAGACAAGGCCATCACCGAGATCGTCAAGTTTCAGGAAGACGTGGGCCTGAAAAGCATCACCGATGGCGAGTTTCGGCGCACCTACTTTCACATTGACTTTCTGGAGGAGCTGGGCGGCGTGGTAACCGACATTCCAGTGACCGTGCTGAACGCCGACAACACTAAGGCCTTGGCACCGCCGGTGATGCGCGTGACGGGCAAAGTGACCCACGCCAAAGACATCCAACTGGCTGACTTCAATTTCCTCAAGAGCCAGGTCAGTGCAGGCCACACGCCCAAGGTGACGATTCCGTCGCCCACCATGCTGCACTTTCGCGGTGGCCGCGCCGGCATCAGCCGCGAGCACTACCCCGAGCTGGACCCTGAGTTCTACCAAGACGTGGCCAACGCCTACGGTGCCGAGCTGCGCAGCCTGGCCGCCGCAGGCTGCACCTATGTGCAGATGGACGACACCAACCTGGCCTACTTGTGCGACGAAAAAATGCGCGAAGCGGCCCGCCAGCGCGGTGACGACCCCAACGAGCTGCCGCACCGCTACGCCAAGTTCATCAACCTGGTGGTGGCGCAAAAGCCCGCAGGCATGACTCTGGCCATGCACCTGTGCCGCGGCAACTTCAAAAGCACCCATGCCGCATCAGGCAACTACGAGCCGGTCGCCGAAGCGCTGCTCAAAGAGATGAATCTGGACGCGTACTTCATGGAATACGACGATTCCCGCAGCGGCGACTTCAAACCCCTGCGCTACCTGCCCAAAGGCAAAATTGTGGTGCTGGGCCTGATCACCACCAAGTTTGGCGCGATGGAAAGCAAGGACGACATCAAACGCCGCATCGAAGACGCCGCCAAATACGCCCCACTGGACCAGCTGGCCCTGTCACCCCAGTGCGGCTTCAGCAGCACCGTGCACGGCAACGACATCGCTGTGGAAGCGCAGCGCGCCAAGCTGCGTTTGGTGATTGAGACAGCGCAAGAGGTTTGGGGTTCGACCTAAAGCGGACTGGCAACGGCCTCAAAATGCGTTTTGAGGCTGTCTTTCCAATGTTTTAGGCCGCTATCAACTCATCGCGTACAAAGTGAAGGCGAATGACTTTGGGCAAAGTGCCTTCATCAAAATGGCAACGCACCGCATCTTGCACAGCCACCCGAAGTTCAGCCTCTGTATCGGCCTCGATAAAAATAGAAACATCCAAAGCACGAGCTGTGTAACCACCCTCTGGAGCAATCTCCACAACAAATACGATTTCACTCGCTTCATTACCTCCTGGTTAAATGAAGCCAGCATAAGACTATAAAGCTTCGCGAGCGGCGATAGGCGCTGCTGCTCAATGGCTATTGAGCTTTTCCTGCAACCAAACCTTGATCAGCGACTGATAAGGCACGTCACGCGAGTTGGCTGCCACCTTCAAGGCGTCAAGCAAATGCTGCGGCAACCTGAGCGAGATTGTTTTGGTCGTCGGTTTAAGGTGCGGTAGCGCCGTCTTACGGGCTTTTGACCAGTCAAGGTGTTCGGTAGAGTCGCGTCCAGCGCCAGTTTCCCAATAAGCGCGCTCATCTGCCTCGCTGGTAAATGTCGGCCGAGGGCGAAGAGTGGGTTTAACTGGCTTGGTCATAAATAGCTCGCTCCTTTCGGTGCAAATCTCTGGCTGAAATAACGCGTATCAGGGTGCCGGACTGGCGCAAAGTAAAGCTGATGTGCAAGCCGCGCCCGTCGTCGGTTTTACCCAAGGCGTGCAAGCGTCGCTCTTGTTGGCTATGCACAGTGTCTTCCAGCAGCA
>CAMARI010000095.1 GCA_945860515.1 Polaromonas sp. YR568 | reverse complement strand
GTCGCGGGGGTGGATGCCGACGTTGCTGTTCTGGTGTCCAAAGATGCCATGCGCTTTGGCTACCGTGTCTGGACCGAGCAGAAAAAAGGCCTGGTGGTGAAATTGCAGACACTCGATGTGGAAGGCCGGGTTCTTGAGCAGGCTGCGTTTTCTGAGCTCCTGATGGACGCGCCTGTGAAGATGGACAAACTGCTTCAGATGATGGGCAAGGTGGATGGCTTGCGTGTCGAACAACCTACGCTTGTCAAGACAACAGCCAGCGCACAAGGCTGGTATTTGCCTTCGTCGGTTGCTGGATTCAAACCCATCAGTTGCTACAAACGGCCTGCTTCGGCAGGCGCTGCATCGCTTGCAGAAGACTCCATGCATTGGGTGTTTTCTGACGGGCTGGCATCGGTGTCGCTGTTTGTGGAGTCTTATGACCGCCAGCGTCATACCAAAGAGTCCGGTATGTCGATGGGGGCAACGCATACCTTGACGCGGCATATCGGCAGTTACTGGTTGACGGCCATGGGCGAGGTGCCGATGGCCACCCTCAAGCAGTTTGCCAATGGCCTTGAGCGTAAAAAATAGTTGTCTGAATTTAAAACCACTTGAAGACGAGGTAGATGATGTTTGTTCCCCTGAAAAATTCATTGCGCGCCAGAGTTGCCGTGATGTCCTTATGTGTCGCGGCCCTGCTGGCGGCAACACCTGCCCCCTCGGCTTGGGCACAAAACCGGACGCTGCCAGACTTCACCGATCTGGTAGAGCAGGTAGGGCCGTCAGTGGTCAACATTCGGACCTCTGAAAAGGTCAAGGCGGCTACGGCTGGTGGCGGCGGCGTAGATGAGCAGATGCTCGAATTCTTTCGCCGGTTTGGTATTCCTATCCCCCCCAATATGGCGCCCAATACGCCACGTGGCCCCCGCTCAGAGCGTTCACCTGCGCCTCAGGAAGATGCTCAGCCGCGTGGCGTGGGATCCGGTTTTATTCTGACATCGGACGGTTTTGTGATGACCAACGCTCACGTTGTTGAGGGCGCTGACGAGGTCATCGTGACGCTCACCGATAACCGCGAATACAAGGCCAAAATCATTGGCGCAGACAAGCGTACCGACGTGGCCGTGGTGAAGATCGAAGCCGCTGGCCTACAGGCCGTCAAAATTGGTGACTCCAGTCGCCTGAAAGTTGGTGAGTGGGTCATGGCGATTGGTTCGCCGTTCGGCCTGGAGAACACGGTCACTGCCGGTATCGTCAGCGCCAAACAGCGCGACACGGGTGACTATCTTCCTTTTATCCAGACGGACGTGGCGATCAATCCTGGTAATTCTGGCGGTCCGCTGATCAACATGCGCGGCGAAGTGGTGGGCATCAACAGCCAAATCTATTCACGCTCAGGTGGTTTTCAGGGCATTTCATTTGCCATACCTATGGATGAAGCCACACGGGTGTCAGACCAGTTGCGAACTTCCGGGAGGGTCACGCGTGGGCGCATCGGCGTTCAGATTGACCAGGTGAGCAAAGAAGTCGCTGAGTCGATTGGTCTTGGCAAGGCGCAGGGCGCGCTGGTCAGAGGTGTCGAGGCCGGTGCGCCCGCAGACAAAGCAGGCGTTGAAGCCGGCGATATCATCACGAAATTCGATGGTAAGACGATCGAAAAATCAACTGACTTGCCCCGCTTGGTGGGCAATGTCAAACCCGGTACCAAATCAGTTGTGACGGTGTTCAGGCGAGGTGTGAGCAAAGACTTGTCAGTCGTCGTAGCCGAAGTAGAAGCTGAAAAGCCAGTACGCAAAACGTCTGCTCCGGAACCCAAACCCCCAGTAGCAGGGCCCGCACAAGTTTTGGGTCTGGCTGTGAGCGAAGTCACGGACGCACAAAAGAAAGAACTCAAAATCAAGGGTGGTGTGAAGATTGACACTGCTGAAGGCGCTGCGGCGCGAGCTGGCTTGCGTGAGGGGGATGTGATCATCGCTATTTCCAACATTGAGATCGCCAATGTCAAGGAGTTCGAAGCGGCACTTGCCAAGATGGACAAGACCAAAGCCGCCAATGTGCTGTTCAGGCGGGGCGATCTGGCGCAATACGTTTTGATCCGCCCGACGCGTTAAACAGTTGATCCCCGACTGCCTGGGATTCGTTCACGGCATGACAGCCCCTATATCCTATATGGAAGAGGGGTTTTTCGCTTAAAAAAATGGACAAAGTCCTTTGAAAACATTTTTTGCGTGATCTCGCAAAAATAAATCTGCGTTGCTTAGTGTGCACTAACAAACTAGTCGACGCTCGCAATATAATTTATGGTTACTAAGAATTTATAAAAAATACATTTTAGATATATTGCCAATTCTCAAATTGGCAAAACCGCTTTGTATAGAATCCAATCTGACATATCCTCACTTGCTCCACAGATCACGCACAAGTTGTTCATAGTCATTCATTTAAAATTGTGGATAACCTGTTTATAAAATTCATGTTGCGGCACTGCAACGACAAAGATATGGGCATTGAGGGTCTTCTCGTTCGGGCCTTTTTGCCTACAATGAAGTCCCAACATAGCAGTTGCCATAGATTGTTGGTTCAGGGCGCGTCGCAAACCGACGCGCCCTTTTTTATGTTTTATCGCGAATGGCAATGCTGCTGTTCGCAATACTTTCAAGCACTTAGGCGTTCTCGTTGATGAATCACATCAGAAATTTTTCGATCATTGCTCACATTGATCATGGCAAGTCTACGCTTGCAGACCGTTTGATTCAGCGTTGCGGCGGACTACAGGACAGAGAGATGAGTGCGCAGGTTCTTGATTCGATGGACATCGAAAAAGAGCGTGGGATAACCATCAAGGCGCAAACCGCCGCGCTCAAATATAAAGCGCTCGATGGTCAGGTTTACAACCTCAATCTGATCGATACGCCTGGCCATGTGGACTTCTCTTATGAAGTCAGTCGCTCGTTGTCTGCTTGTGAAGGTGCGTTGCTGGTGGTGGACGCGTCCCAAGGCGTTGAAGCGCAGACGGTCGCCAACTGCTACACCGCGCTTGACCTGGGTGTTGAGGTGGTGCCTGTTTTAAACAAGATGGATTTACCGCAGGCTGACCCGGACAATGCGAAGCAGGAAATCGAAGAGGTCATCGGCATCGACGCGACGGATGCGATTGCGTGCAGTGCAAAAACCGGTATGGGCATTGACGAGATTCTTGAGGCCGTGGTCGCGCGTATCCCGCATCCAAAAGGCAACCCTGATGGCCCGCTGCGCGCCATGATCATTGACAGTTGGTACGACGCTTATGTGGGCGTGGTGATGCTTGTGCGCGTGGTCGATGGCCGGTTAGCCAAGGGCGACCGCATCAAGATAATGGCCAGCGAGGCCACCTACAACGCCGAGCAGCTGGGCGTGTTTACCCCGCACAACGAGCCGCGTCCGTCGCTGGAAGCAGGCGAGGTGGGCTTTGTGATTGCCGGCATCAAAGAGCTGCAGGCGGCCCGTGTGGGTGACACCATCACACGCATCAAGCCCGGTACGGGTGGGTTGAGCGCGACGGCAACCGAGGCACTGCCTGGTTTCAAGGAAATCCAGCCCGCCGTGTTTGCAGGTTTGTATCCGTCAGAAGCCAGCGAATATGAGTCCTTGCGCGATGCACTTGAAAAACTCAAGCTGAACGACGCTTCGCTGCATTACGAGCCTGAGGTCAGTGAGGCGCTGGGCTTTGGCTTTAGGTGTGGATTTCTGGGCTTATTGCACATGGAAATAGTCCAGGAACGTCTAGAGCGCGAGTTCGACCAGGACCTGATCACCACAGCACCGAGTGTGGTGTACGAGGTACTCAGAGCCGATGGCGAGATGATCATGGTTGAGAACCCATCGAAGATTCCAGATGCGGGTCGCGTCAGTGAAATCAGGGAGCCCATCGTCACCGTGCATTTGTATATGCCGCAGGACTATGTAGGCGCCGTGATGACGCTGGCCAACCAGAAGCGCGGCGTGCAGCTCAACATGGCCTATCACGGCAAGCAGGTGATGCTGACCTACGAAATGCCGCTCGGCGAAATCGTGCTCGACTTTTTTGACAAGCTCAAATCCGTCTCGCGAGGTTACGCCTCCATGGACTACACCTTCAAGGAGTTCCGCGCATCTGATGTGGTGAAGGTCGACATTTTGCTGAACGGCGAAAAGGTGGACGCGCTCTCCATCATCGTGCACCGCAGCCAGTCGGCCTACCGGGGCCGCGCAGTCGTGGCCAAGATGCGCGAGATCATTTCGCGTCAACAGTTTGACGTTGCCATCCAGGCGGCCATTGGTGCCAACATTATTGCGCGTGAGACAATCAAGGCGCTGCGGAAAAACGTCATTGCCAAGTGCTACGGCGGAGATATTTCACGCAAGCGCAAGCTTCTTGAAAAACAAAAAGCGGGTAAGAAACGCATGAAACAAATCGGATCGGTAGAAGTGCCCCAAGAGGCCTTCTTGGCCATACTGCAGGTGGAAGACTGATGAGCAACGCGATCACAAAAACCATGAGCGCCATCACAGCCGTTGTGCTGGCTGCGTTTGTCGGCTATGGCGCGGCCTGGTATTTCGGCAGGGTGGACGGTAATTTTTCCTTGCTGCTCTTTCTTGCCGCTGTTGTGACGGGTATTTACTGGGTGGCTGAACGCCTTTACTTTTTACCTCAACGCTACAAAGAAGTTGCTGCCCTAGACGAGGCAACCGCCAGGCGCCACGAAGAGCTTGCCAAGATGGGTATCACCAAAGTAGATACCGACACCAGTGAGGCCAAAATCCGGCTCATCATGCAGCCCTGGTGGCTCGACTGGACGGCCGGGCTGTTCCCCGTCATCGTCGTGGTCTTTTTGCTGCGTTCGTTTTTGTTTGAGCCTTTCAAAATCCCATCTGGCTCTATGATCCCGACGCTGCTGGTCAATGACCTGATTCTGGTCAACAAATTCCATTACGGCGTCCGGCTTCCTGTCATTAACCAGAAGGTAATGGACAACAACAGTCCGCAACGCGGAGACGTGATGGTGTTTCGCTACCCACCCAAGCCCAGCCTTGACTACATCAAACGTGTGGTCGGCGTACCGGGTGACGAGGTGGCTTATCTGAATAAAAAGCTGACGATCAATGGCAAACCCTTGAGCAAAACCGCCTTGACTGATTTTTTTGATGAAGACAGCATGCGCTATTCAAAGCAGTTTCAAGAAGTGACGGGCACTAAAAAATACAGTCTGCTCAATGACGATGACCGTCCCGCCTTTATCCCAGGCGCAGAAGACTTCCCCAACAAGCAAAATTGCCGCTACAGTAATGAAGGCGTCATCTGCAAGGTTCCTGAAGGCCACTACTTCATGATGGGCGACAACCGCGATAACTCGCTAGATTCCCGTTATTGGGGGTTTGTGCCGGAAAAAAACATTGTGGGTAAAGCATTTTTTGTATGGATGAACTTCGGAAATTTCAAGCGTATTGGCTCTTTTGATTGATTCAATCGCTAAGGCCGACTGGAAAAATCATGAAAAACCTCTTAAGCAAACAGCAAGGTGCCTCGTTGATCAGCATGTTGTTTGTTGGCGGTGTGCTGGTGTTTCTTGGCGTCGTAGGTGGCCAGGTCATCCCGACTTACGTTGAATATCAAACCATTGGCAAGGCCGTCGAAAAAGCCAGTCAGTCGGGCTCTGTTGCAGAGCTGCGCAATATTTTCGACAAGGCGGCCCAGATTGACAACATCAAGTCCATCACCGGCAAGGACCTTGAGCTCACCAAAGAAATCAAAAAAATCGTGATTTCTTTCGTCTACGGCAAAGAAATTCATCTGGGTGGTCCCGCCTTTTTGCTTTTGAAGTACACCGGTCGTTCTAAATAAGTGCGTGCCAGTTCTGCATCAGGCTTGAATCTGCTGGCGCTGCAACAGCGGCTTGAGCACACGTTCGGCAACCCCAAGCTGCTGGTGCAGGCCCTGACGCATCGCAGCTTTTCGTCAGACCACAACGAGCGGATCGAATTTCTGGGTGACTCGGTTTTGAATCTGGCCGTAGCGGGCCTGTTGTACGAGCGCCTCAAAGAGTTGCCAGAAGGTGACTTGTCCCGTGCTCGTGCCAATCTGGTCAAGCAGGACACGCTGCACCAGATTGCCGTGTCGCTGGGTCTGCCAGACCTGCTGCGTCTGGGTGAAGGCGAAGCCAAGTCTGGCGGCCAAAAACGGCCTTCCATACTGGCCGATGCGCTGGAGGCCGTGATCGGCGCGGTGTACCTCGATGCTGGTTTTGACGTTGCATCAAGCCTGGTACGTCGCCTTTTTCAGGACGTTGAAATCAACGCCCAAATGCAGGCGATTGGCAAAGACCCCAAGACCGAATTGCAAGAGTGGTTGCAAGGTCATAAGATGAGTCTGCCGATCTACCGCATCGTCGGCACTGAAGGCGCCGCGCACAAACAGACCTTTGATGTTGAGTGCGAGATTATTGAATATCGCCGTGCCGAGCGTGGCACTGGAAACTCCCGCCGCGCAGGCGAGCAGGCCGCTGCGCTGGCGATGCTGGCATTTATAAAGACGCTATGAGCGATAAAAAATTGACACCTGACGAAGTCGCCGCACAGGCTCAAGCTGCAGCCGTAGAGGCCATGATGGCCAAGGCGTTCTCAAAGCGTGCCAGTACTGCCCCGGCCAGCGACGTTGCGCTAACAGACACACCAGCCCTTTGCACCCAGCGCTGCGGCCTGATTGCCATTGTCGGTAAGCCCAATGTGGGCAAATCGACTTTGCTCAATGCGCTGGTCGGACAAAAAGTCAGCATCACCTCTCGCAAAGCGCAAACCACGCGGCACCGTATCACGGGCATGCGCACTGTGGGTGTCACCCAGTTTGTGTTTGTGGACACCCCCGGCTTTCAAACCCGGCATGGCAATGCGCTGAACCGCTCATTGAACCGCACCGTGGTGGGCACTGTCAACGATGTCGATCTGATTGTGTTTGTGGTGGAGGCTGGGCAGTTCAATCAGGCCGACGAAAAAGTGTTGAACCTGTTGCCACCGGGTACGCCTGCCATTTTGCTGGCCAACAAGTTTGACCTGATCCACCGCCGGGGCGACATTGCGCCTTGGCTGCAAATGATGCAGACCAAGCGCGACTTTGCCGAGTTTGTACCCATGTCGGCCAACAGTGTCAAAGATGTAGAGCGTGTGTTTGGCATTTGTGAAAAATACCTGCCCCAACAGCCCTGGATGTACGAAGCCGATGCCCTGACCGACCGCAGCGACCGCTTCATGGCCGCCGAGATGATTCGGGAAAAGCTGTTTCGACTGACAGGTGATGAGCTGCCCTACACCTCGACCGTCATCATCGACAAGTACGAGCAAGAAGGCAATCTGCGCAAAATCGCCGCCACCATTGTGGTGGAACGTGACGGCCACAAGGGCATGATCATTGGCGACAAAGGTGAAAAGCTAAAGCGCATGGGCACCGAAGCGCGCCACGAGCTGGAAGCACTCACCGGCAACAAAGTTTTTTTGGAAATTTGGGTCAAGGTCAGATCTGGTTGGGCTGACGACGAAGCCAGAGTTAAAACATTCGGGTATGAATAGCCCCCACGGTCGCGCACTGCGTGTAGCTTCCTGCCCCCCGAGGGGGCCGCTGCGCCTGCGGCCTGGCAAAGCCAGTTCCGCGGCCCCTGTTTGCATCTGACCTGTCTGCGCTTCAGCCGTGGTCACCAAAAGAATTTCCGATGAACCGGCTTACGTTTTGCACCGCTACGACTGGAGCGAGTCCAGTCTGATTCTGGAAGTCTTCACCCGTTCCTATGGCCGGGTGGCGCTGATTGCGCGGGGGGCTAAAAAGCCCAGTTCTAACTTCAGGCCCATCTTGCTGCCACTGCAGCCGCTGCATATTGCTTTTGGTGGTGATGCTGAAATCCGCAACCTCAAAAGCGCCGAATGGCAGGGCGGCCATGTGATGCCGACAGGTGATGCCCTGCTGTCGGGCTATTATTTGAATGAGCTGCTGATGCGCCTGCTGGCGCGCGACGACCCGCACCCGGTGCTGTTTGATGCCTATGCCGCCACCGTGCAGTTGCTGGCCAGCCAGAGCATTGACACGCTGCAAGTGGCGCTTCGGGCTTTTGAGCTGCGCCTGCTACGCGACATTGGTTTTTTGCCATTGCTCGATGCACAAACCTCGACCCTGGCGACGCTGGATGCGGATACCCCCTACGTGTTGCTGGCCGAAGCGGGCTTGCGCGAAGCGCATGACGACGACCGCAGCGCCTTGAGCGGTGCGCAATGGCTGGCCCTGCAGCAGGCATTGGACGGTGACGCGCCCTTTGTAGACACCATGCACGCCTGCGTTAACCACTTGCCTGAGCTGAAAACCCAGTTGCGCGCGCTGCTGCACTACCATTGCGATGTCAAAGTTTTAAAAACACGGCAGATGATGATGGACCTGCAGGCGCTTTAAATCATGATTGATAACACTTCAATGAAAACCGCACTATCTGTCAACGTCAACAAGGTTGCCCTGCTGCGCAACACCCGCCATCTCGGCATTCCTGATGTGGTGCGTGCAGCACGCCTGTGCCTGGAGGCCGGTGCCAACGGCATCACGGTGCACCCTCGCCCTGATGAGCGGCATATCCGCAGCGCCGATGTGTTTGAAATTGCCGCCATGATGAAAGACTGGCCAGACCGGGAGTTCAACATCGAAGGCAACCCATTCCAAAACCTGATGGGTTTTGTGCACGATTTGTCAGCACGCGGCTTGCCGCTGCACCAATGCACCTTTGTGCCGGACAGCGAAGACCAGTTCACCAGTGACCATGGCTGGGTGTTTCCTGATGATGCAGAGCGATTGATGCCTTTGATTGAACAAGTCCATGCCAGAGGCGTTCGCGTCAGCTTGTTCATGGATCCTGTCCCCGGCGCCATGGCTGCCGTGAAGGCGGCGGGTGCAGACCGGGTCGAGTTTTATACCGAAAGCTACGCCAGCGCTTGGGCCACAGACCAAAAAGGCGAGGCGTTAAACCGTTTCACCCAATCAGCTCTGGCAGCTACAGCGGTTGGCTTAGGGCTCAACGCGGGTCACGACTTGAACCAAGACAACCTGACCGAATTTTTAAAAGCCGTGCCCGGCGTGCTTGAAGTGTCAATTGGCCATGCTTTGGTGGCTGATGCACTCGAGTTGGGTTACGGCGCCACGGTGAAAGACTATTTACGCTGCATTGATGAGGCGTTTGCCGGCAAATGATTTATGGCATCGGTACTGACATTTGCGATGTGCGCCGCATCAGAGCGAGCGTTGAGCGCCATGGCGAACGCTTCGCCAAAAAAATCTTGAGCGATGGTGAGATGAAAACGTTCAGCGAGCGCAGCGTCCGCTGGCCAGACCGGGGCGTCAGCTATCTGGCCACCCGCTTTTCAGCCAAAGAGGCTTTCAGCAAAGCCATCGGTATGGGCATGCGCATGCCCATGACCTGGCGCAGCTGCGAGATTGCCAAAGAGGCCAGCGGCAAACCCTGCATCGTGCTGCATGGTGCACTCAAAGAGTGGTTTGACGCGCGCCGCTTGTCTGCTCATGTCAGCGTGACCGACGAAACCGACTACGCCGCCAGCTTTGTGGTCGTTGAACAGCGGAGTTGAGCTTGGTCGAGAATTTTCAGGTCATATTAACCATAAAATATGGGCTGTAGACCAATAGAAATATGAGTATGTAGCTCCTGATTAAATAGCATCAAAGAAATCCTCCATGACCCAACACGCCCCTCTCATCATCGACATTGCCGGCGTCAGTCTGACCAAAGACGACCGCCGCCGCCTGAAAAGCCCCCTGACCGGCGGCATCATCTTGTTTGCCCGCAATTGGGAAAATCGCACGCAACTGACCAGCCTGTGCGCAGCAATCAAAAGCATTCGCAAAGACTTGCTGATTTGTGTGGATCATGAAGGTGGGCGGGTGCAGCGTTTTAAAACCGACGGCTTCACGCATTTACCGCCAATGCGGGCGCTCGGCGAGCTGTGGATGAAAGACCAGCTGGCGGCAACCAACGCCGCCACCGCTTGCGGCTACGTGTTGGCGGCAGAGCTGCGCAGTTGTGGGGTCGACTTCAGCTTCACGCCTGTGCTGGACCTGGATTACGGTGAAAGCAGTGTAATTGGCGACCGGGCCTTCGGCCGTGACCCGCGCGTTGTCACGCTGCTGGCCAAAAGCCTGATGCATGGCCTGCTGCAGGCCGGTATGATGAACTGCGGCAAGCACTTTCCCGGACACGGCTTTGTCAAAGCCGATTCGCATCTTGAAATTCCTGTCGACAAGCGCAGCCTGAAAGCTATTTTGCT
>CAMARI010000094.1 GCA_945860515.1 Polaromonas sp. YR568 | reverse complement strand
CGCGACGACGACAAGGAAGACACGGTGCGCAAGCGGCTGGAGGTGTACAGCGCCCAAACCCGTCCTCTTGTAGCGTACTACTCAGACTGGGCCAAGGCTCAGCCTGAGATGGCGCCTGCCTACCGCGCCATCAGCGGCATGGGCAGTGTCGAAGAGATTACCCAGCGCGCATTGAAGGCCCTGGCGGATTGAGCTTTAGGCCGGGCTTGAACGCAAGGCGTACGTCTTGCCCGCGGCAAACAGGTATTCAACCCGCATGACGGCGGCACCCTTTTCGCCTGTGAAAGTAAAGCCAAGCATGGCCACCATGTCGCCCGGCTTGATCTCGGCCACATTCCAAGCCAGCATACGGCTCAGCGGTGCCAATTCGATCTCCCAGCGCTTGTCCTGACGTTTGGGCACAACGGCCCTTGTGAGCATCGCTTTGCCATCCACCGGAGCGGTTTGCGCTGGCAGCGTGCGGCTTACCAGGTCAGCAGGCAACTTGAGACCCGCAGGCACATCGATGTCAATTTCAACATGCGGGTTTTGCCAGACCGATTTGACGACTTTGCCTTCCAGGTAAATCGGCCTGTCCTGGTCAAAACTACTCCAGCCATGGTGGGCGAGCCCTGGCAAGCTTATGCCTAGTGCAGACAAAACCACTGAGCTTTTCAAAACACCACGTCGTTTCATTGCGAACTCCGTTAAAAAAACTCCGTTAAATATAGGCAATCCAGCGACCACAGGCAAGCACTGCCAACCAGATCAAACTCGACAACACCATCTGCAGGCGGGCAACACCGTCCAGCCTGCCGAGCGAATCACGCCCGTGAAACCATGCGGCATTGCAAGCTGCCAGCATCAAAAGCACCATCTTCAGGGTAAAAGCCCGATTCGTCAAAAGTTCGGTCGCCCGCGACGCAAACATCAGCAAACCCGATGCGGCTGCTAGCGAAAAGCCCACACCGGCAATGCCCAGACTCAGACTTGCCAGCGCTTTGACATCGAGCGCTGCGCCGCGGCCAAACACCCGCATTTCAAGCAACACCAGATTACCAAGAAGCATGGCAATGCCGCAAATATGAAGCATCTCAAGAGCCGGGTAAGCCCAGACGCTGGACGAGAGGCCTGCAAAAAAGTTCATGGCCCGATGTTCATCAGCTCAAGCATCAAGGCGATTCGCGCTTTGACCGGGCTCAAACCATCACTTGCGGGAAAAACATCGTCTGATCTGGCAAATACACGTCCCTGTGCGCATCGCGTGGCTCGCACGATGCGAAGGCCCAGCGCCTGAGCTCTAAGCAAAGCCGCTTCAAGCGCCTGATGAACCGTGCCATTGCCCGTGCCCGCGACCACCAGACCGCGCACACCAGCGCTAACCATCAGGTCAACCAGTTCGCCGCTGGCACCCGCGTAATTCATGACTATTTCAACCCTCGGCCAAGCCAAAGGTGACTTTAACAATGCTATTTTTTCAGGAGCTGCTTGCCCAATATTTTTCTGGCTTACAGGCCAATTTCGCAACAATCTGAGGCTGTTTTCCTCAACATAACCGA
The DNA here is from genome assembly GCA_945860515.1 of Polaromonas sp. YR568. GTDB lineage: Bacteria > Pseudomonadota > Gammaproteobacteria > Burkholderiales > Burkholderiaceae_C > Polaromonas. Next base: position 8,793 of record CAMARI010000094.1, on the reverse strand, counting down.
TCGGACCAGCATCACCAGATGAAAACGCATCGAGCCGATAGGTGTGCGACTTTTGGACATCCAAAGCTGCATGAATAACGCCGGCACAGACGACCACCACGCCCTGAGCATTCGGGTTGCGGGCTACCGTGATGGCGTCCAGGATATTTTGCGGCCCGTCGGGTGCCAGCGCGTCGGCAGGACGCATGGCGCATGTCAAAACGACAGGCTTTGAAGGACTTAAAAGTGCCTGTAAGAAATAGGCGGTTTCTTCCAGGGTGTCGGTTCCGTGAGTAATCACCACTGCCTGTACATCGTCCAGCGCCAGATGATGTTGAACGCGCTCAGCGAGCGCGACCCAAAGCGCAAAGCTCATGTCCTTGCTGTCCGTTTGTGCAACCTGCTCCATCAGCAAATGCCCACGGCTCAACGCGGGAATGGCTTCAACCAACTGATTCACACTCACCTGAGCGGCGGTGTAATGGATGTTGTCGGCCGCAGATCCAATGCCCGAAGAGGTGCCGGCGATGGTGCCGCCAGTCCCCAAAATCACCACTTTTTGATGTTGCATGTCCTGATTATTCAAAAAATACTTGCAATTGCTCCAAAGCTGGTCAAAAATACAGCTACTGGTTATTAAAACAGTCCACCAAAAAACCTTGACTGAAGGAGTTGCAAATGAACACTTTGAATCACTTTTCCAAACTATCGTCAAATGTATCGCCTGATGGCCCCAGGTTAACGGCACGCCAGCAACAGATTTTTGAACTGATCCAGCGGGCCATCGCCACCACGGGCTCGCCTCCTACCCGCGCTGAAATCGCCACAGAACTGGGCTTCAAGTCGGCCAATGCCGCAGAAGAACACCTGCAAGCCCTGGCCCGCAAAGGCGTGATCGAACTCGTCAGCGGCACCTCGCGTGGCATCCGTCTGCGCTCAGGCGACATGCGCAGCGTGAATGAATCGCGTCTGCATCAGTTTTCCCTGCCGTTGCAAAGCCTGGCCCAACTCGTCCTGCCGCTGGTGGGGCGGGTTGCTGCTGGCAGCCCGATTCTTGCGCAGGAACACATTGAGCAAAGCTATAGCTTCGGCGCAGACATGTTTGAAAAAAAGCCCGACTATCTGCTCAAAGTGCGCGGTATGAGCATGCGTGATGTTGGCATCATGGACGGCGACTTGCTGGCCGTGAAGCAGGCGAGCGATGCAAAAAATGGACAAATTGTGGTGGCCCGTCTGGGCGATGAGGTCACAGTCAAACGCTTTCGCCGAACCAAAGACCTTATTGAACTGTTGCCAGAAAACCCTGATTTCAAAACCATCATCGTCGAACCCGGCGAGCCTTTTGTGCTGGAAGGCCTGGCTGTCGGTTTGATTCGCAGCACCTTCTTGAACTGAAGATCTTTTTATTCGTTTTCATCGTTTTCATCCAAGAGCCAATTTAGGAGTTCATCATGGGAATCGCCAACTTTTCACCTTCGCCATCAGTGCTCCGCTCGGGCTCGTCCGGCTTGTCAATGGTCCTTGCGCCGGTCCAGGCTTTGGCAGCATTTTTTATGCCTGTTCAAGCTGCTCACGCCAGTCATCGTCCGTTATTTCACATGCCGTCGCAGCGTCTGGCAAGCACGCAAAACACTATCCAACACGCTCGTACAGTGGTTCACGCAGTAGCTAGCGAACGGCCAGTCAGCCTTTTAAAAGTCATGCGCGAATTTGAACCCGGCATGGCGCGTTCGCAATCTGGTCGCATGGCGATTTCCGGGCGCATGTCCGATGTATGTGCCGAACTGGATCGAATCGCCCAAAAAGAGACTGCCCGGTCTTAAACAAGCAAGGGTCACCCTCCAAGGGGCATACGACCCTTGCCAAAAATGAACTTAAAACTGCCCAAACGGGTAGTCAACTTCGGAAAACTTGCAGGCACAATATTGACATGAATATTGTGATCCTCGACGACTACCAAGATGCTGTGCGAAAGCTCGCTTGTGCCTCCAAACTTGACGCTTACACAGCCAAGGTTTACACCAACACGGTTAAAGGCATCGGGCAACTCTCGATCAGGTTAAAAGACGCCGATGTGATTGTGCTGATCCGTGAACGAACACAGCTCAGTCGCCAGCTGATTGAGAAACTGCCCAAACTCAAAATGATTGCCCAAACCGGGCGCGTTGGCAGCCACATTGACATTGGCGCCTGCACCGAACGCGGTGTGGTCGTGGCTGAAGGTGTTGGTTCTCCTGTTGCTCCGGCCGAATTGACCTGGGCTCTCATCATGGCGTCAACACGCCGGATTCCCCAATATGTTGCCCATCTCAAGCATGGTGCCTGGCAACAGGCAGGCCTGAAATCAGGCTCCATGCCCGCCAATTTTGGCCTTGGGACTGTCCTCAAAGGCAAAACCCTGGGTATCTGGAGCTACGGGAAGATTGGCCAAATCCTGGCCGGCTATGGGCGTGCTTTTGGCATGCGTGTGCTCATTTGGGGGCGGGATGCCTCCAGAGAAAACGCAATTGCAGATGGTTTTGAGGTGGCCAACTCAAAGGCCGAATTTTTTGCGCAAAGCGACGTTTTGAGCCTGCATCTCCGATTGAATGAAGACACGCGCGGCATTGTCACGCTCGACGATCTGTCTCGCATGAAACCGACCGCCTTGCTCGTGAACACATCGCGTGCCGAACTCATACAGCCCGGAGCACTGATTGCGGGGCTCAATCGCGGACGACCCGGCCTTGCAGCGGTCGATGTTTTTGAATCCGAGCCAATTTTGCAGGGGCACGCCCTGCTGAGGCTGGAAAACTGCATTTGCACGCCGCACATTGGCTATGTTGAGCAAGACAGCTATGAAATGTATTTCAGTGCGGCTTTTGACAATGTGATCAACTTCATCAAAGGCGCACCGACCAATATCGTCAATCCGGGCGCGCTTCAAGTCAGGCGTTAAGCAACACATCCAGCCTCGTGGCCAAGCTTTTGGTTGTTGGCGTTCTGCATTCGTCGCATGAACTCGTCGCCTGAATCTGGTGGCGCGTCAAAAGCGTCAAAGCCGATTTTCCAAGACAGTGCAATGGCCTGCGTAATAATCCTCACCCATGAACCCTCTCTACAAAATTGTTGGCATCGTCGGCACAGGAGCCATGGGGCGCGGCATTGCGCAAATTGCAGCGCAGGCCGGCAGCGTCGTCAAGCTGTTCGATGTGCAGCCAGATGCCAGCCAGAAAGCCAAAACCGAGTTGGCGGCGCAGTGGGACAAGATGGTGGCCAAAAACAGGCTCGACAGCCCCACTGCTGAAGCCCACAAAACCCGCGTATGGCCAGCCGCTACGCTAGCCGAACTGGCCGATTGTGACCTGATTATCGAGGCGGTCGTCGAGCGGCTGGATGTCAAGCAAACCCTCTTTGGCGAGCTCGAAAGCCTTGTTTCACCGCAATGCGTTCTGGTCACCAACACGTCTTCGCTGTCCGTGACCGCCATTGCCGCAAAACTCAAGAACCCACAGCGTTTTGCGGGCTACCACTTCTTTAACCCAGTGCCTTTGATGAAAGTCGTCGAGGTGATTGCCGGGCTGAAGACCGATACCGCCGTTTGTGCCCAGCTGTCAGGCTACGCCAAAGAGATGGGCCACACCGCCGTGCTGGCACAAGACACCCCCGGCTTTATCGTCAACCACGCCGGCCGGGGTTACAGCACTGAAGCGCTGCGAATCGTCAGCGAAGGCATTGCAGACTTTGCCACGATTGACCGTATTTTGCGCGACCAAGTCGGCTTCAAGCTTGGCCCCTTTGAGCTGATGGACCTGACCGCGCTGGATGTCTCGCACCCGGTCATGGAGTCGGTCTACCACCAGTACTACGAAGAAGCACGCTACCGCCCCAGCGTCATCACTGCGCAGCGCCTGGCAGGGGGCATGCTGGGCCGCAAAACCGGAGAAGGGTTTTACAAATATAACGCCGGTGTCATGCAGATCACCCCTGAGGCGGCTGCGCCCGACATCGCTGAAATGCCGCCGATCTGGGTCTCTCCCAGAGCCTCTCGCCGGTCAGAGCTGTTGCAACTGCTCAAAGACCTTGGCGCCAAAATTGAAACGGGCGCCTCCGCTTCCCCGCAAGCGCTGACGCTGGTGGCGCCGCTCGGCTTTGACATCACCACCGTTGCCGTGGTGGAGCGGCTGGACCCGGCCCGCACCATTGGCATCGACATGCTGATCGACGATGGTGCGACCAAACGCCGCGTGCTGGCCACCAATCCTGCCACCCGCACCGACATGCGGGATGCAGCGCACGCCCTGTTTGCACGCGACGGCAAGGCCGTCAGCGTCATACGCGACAGCGGCGGCTTTGTCACGCAGCGCGTGGTGGCCACCATCGTCAACATTGCCAGCGACATTTGCCAGCAAGGCATTTGCAGCCCCAAAGATTTAGAGACCGCCGTCACGCTTGGCCTGGGCTACCCGCTGGGCCCTTTGGCGATGGGTGACCGTTATGGCCCAACAAACATCCTGGAAGTCCTCTTCAATATGCAAACCGTCTATGGCGACCAGCGCTACCGCCCTTCCCCATGGCTGCGCCGCCGGGGTGCCATCGGTTTGAGCCTGATGCACGAAGAAAGTTAGCATGACAAGCGCCCTCAACAGCACCAGCGAAGGCCAGACGCTGATCCTGACCATCAGCAACCCTGCGTTCAAAAATGCCCTCAGCCCGGAAATTTATGCGGCTGGGATTGAGGCGCTCAATGCCGCCGAGACCAACCCTGAAATACGCAGCATCATCATCACCGGCGAAGGCAGCACTTTTTGCGCCGGCGGCAATTTGCAGCGTCTGCTGGCCAATCGCGCGCAAGCCAGGGGCGTGCAGGCACAAAGCATCGACGGGCTGCACAGCTGGATCGACTCCATCCACACCTACCCCAAGCCGGTGATTGCCGCCGTAGAAGGCGCAGCCGCAGGGGCTGGCTTTTCACTGGCGCTGGCTTGCGACTTTTGTGTGGCAGCCGACAACGCGGTGTTCGTCATGTCGTATAGCACGGTCGGTTTGTCGCCCGATGGTGGCGGCAGTTGGGCCCTGGCCAGGGCACTGCCGCGCCAGTTGGCCAACCAATTGATGATGTGCGGCGACCGCATCAGCGCACAGCGCCTGCATGACTTAGGGCTGGTCAATCAGGTGTGCAGCAGCGGCAGTGCCCTGCGTGAAGCGCTGCTGCTGGCAGCGCGGCTCAATGCACGTCCTGCCAACGCACTGGGCAGCATCAAAGAACTGGTCAACGGTGCTGCCAGCAGCTCGCTCAGCCAGCATCTGAACGATGAGCGCGACCATTTTGTACAGAACCTGCACCACGCCAATGGTGGTGAGGGCATTCAGGCCTTCCTGGAAAAGCGCGCTCCCAACTACCGCTGAGCAAAACGGTTGTTGGCCAGAGGGCTGCCAGCAAAGCAGAACGCCCCGAAAATGACAGCCGAGCGACACACAACCCAACCCGAGACATCGCCATGAAAAGACCTAGCCTGCTGCGATCAGCCCATGTCTGCGTCCCCAGCCTGGAGCTGGCCCCATCCGCCAGCACCACTTACCCCTCCAAAACCCGATGACCGATGCGCAGCTGGAAGCTAAATTCCAGGGCCTGTCAGACCCGGTGTTGAGCGCTGGCCGGACGCGTGAACGGATCAATGCTTGCTGGAGCGTTGGCAACGCAGCCCATGTCAAAGCGCTGGTCGCGCTGGCGGTGCCCGGACATCCACAACATGACACGCACCAATACCCTCATCCTGGGCGACCTGGAACAAGGCCTGCGCCGCCTCGGCAACTGGCAAGTCATTGACGCCCAGGCCGACCTGACGGTGCACCATTTGCCGCTGCAAGGGGCGGCACTGGTGACAGCGTTAAAAGACGCCGACGCCGCCGTGATGGTGCGCGATTGCACCCCGCTTGATGGCGCGGTGTTGGCGCAGTTGCCCAAGCTGCGCTGCCTGGTGTTTACCGGCTCGCGCAACTCGACGATTGACCTGGCCGCCTTTTAAGCGCGCGGCACACCCGTCAGCCACAACGAATGGGGCCCCTCCAAAGACAGCACCTGCGAGCTGACCTGGGCACTGATATTGGCCGCTACCCGCCAGCTGGAGCAACAAGCCGCCCTGCTGCGCAGCGGCCAATGGCGTTCAGCCGCTACCGAGCCATTGGCGGGCGTGCTGCACGGCCAAACGCTGGGCTTGATCGGCTTGGGTGAAATCGGCGGGCGCGTGGCCCAAGTCGGCAAGGCCCTGGGCATGAAAGTCCTCGCCTGGAGCCCACGCATGACGGCTGAGCGTGCTCTTGAGAAAGGCGCTATTTATGTGCCGCTTGACGAGCTGCTCGCCACCTCCAAAGTTGTCAGCCTGCATTTGATGGTCATCGCAGCCACCCAACACTTGCTGAACGCCAACAAACTGGCGCTGATGCAAGCGGGCAGTTTGCTGGTCAACACCTCGCGCTCGGCGCTGGTCGATGGCGCAGCGCTGGTCGATGCCCTCAAAGAAGGCCAGCCCGGCTTTGCAGCACTCGACGTGTTTGACACCGAACCCCTGCCGTTGGACGACCCGCTCAGGCAGCTGCCCAACGTTCTGATGACGCCGCACTTGGGTTTTGTGACCGAGCCGGTGTACCAACACTTTGCCGCTGGCGTGACGGAGTGCCTTGAGGCTTGGCTGGCCGGTGCGCCGCTGATCAGTAAGCTGTAATTAGTTGTTCGGTCCTGCGGGCAGACACCCAAGCGACATCGCCACCCGGCGGCGTCTGGCGCTAAAGCGACAATGGGTCTTAAACTGCAAAGGTGCAACACCAACCTGACATGGACGACCCCATCCTCACCATCGAAGAACGCGAAGCGATCAACGCTGGGCGCTGGTTCTCGTCCTTGTCGCCGTCGCTGCGCCATGACATCTTGCGCTGTGCCTATGTCAAACGGTTTCGAGACGGCGACTTGATTGCCGCCCGGGGTGAGCCCCCAGAGGAATGGGTCGCCTGCGCCAAAGGTGCGGTGCGTGTCAGCTCCACCTCCATATCTGGCAAGCAGATCACCCTGACCTATGTCGAGCCGGGCATCTGGTTTGGCGATGTGGCGATCTTTGACGGCGACCGGCGCACCCACGACGCCTATGCCCACGGCGAGACCACTATTTTGTGTGTCGCCAAAGCCGACTTTCGCAAAATATTGGCCACTCATGTCGAACTGTACGAAGCCATGCTGCGCCTGCATGCCCGCCGCATTCGACAGTTGTTTGGCCTGGTCGAGGACTTGAACACCCTGCCCCTGCGCGCGCGCTTGGCCAAGCAGCTGCTGCACCTGGCGCGCAGCTACGGCGTGCCCAGTTTGTCAAACAATTCCGAGGTACGCATTGGCCTGCAATTGGCACAAGAAGAGCTGGCGCAACTGCTGGGTGCGTCGCGCCAGCGCGTCAACCAGGAGCTCAAAGCGATGGAGCGTGAGGACGCCATCCGGATTGAAACCGCAGGCCTGGTGGTGCGCAGCCGTGAGGCGCTGCTGCGCATTTCAGAAACCGATCTTGAGAAAACGTAAGCGTTCTAAAACATGAGCAACTTCGACCATTTTGTCGGCACACGCGGCGTCACGGCACAGCACGCTTTTGACATCAGCGCTTTGACGACCTACCTCGACCAGTACCTGCCAGGCTTTAAAGGCCCGTTGCAGGTTGAAATTTTCAAAGGCGGCCAGTCCAACCCAACTTACAAGCTCATCACGCCCAGTCAGTCGTATGTGATGCGCGCCAAGCCCGGCCCGGTGGCCAAGTTGCTGCCCTCAGCCCATGCGGTCGAGCGCGAGTTCAAGGTCATGCGCGGGCTGCAGGGCACCGCTGTGCCAGTGGCCAAAATGCATTGCCTGTGCGAAGACGAAGCCGTCATTGGCCGCATGTTTTACGTCATGGAATTCGTTGCAGGCCGGGTACTGTGGGACCAGTCCCTGCCCGGCATGACCAAGACGCAACGCGGCGAGATTTATGACGAGATGAACCGCGTCATCAGCGCCCTGCACAGCGTCAAGTTTGCCGAACGCGGGCTGGCTGACTATGGCAAACCTGGCAATTATTTTGAGCGCCAGATTGGCCGCTGGAGCAAGCAGTACACCGCCTCCATCACCCGACCCATCCCCGAGATGGACCAGCTGATGGCCTGGCTGCCGGCCAATATCCCGCTGACGGCGCGCGACGAAGCCATGACCAGCATCGTGCATGGCGATTTCAGGCTCGACAACCTGATGTTTCACCCCACCGAACCACGCGTGCTGGCGGTGCTGGACTGGGAGCTGTCAACCCTTGGCCATCCGCTGGCTGACTTCAGCTATCACTGCATGGCCTGGCACATTCCACCCGGTACGTTTCGCGGCATCGGTGGGCTGGACATCGCGGCACTGGGCATACCGACGGAGGCGCAGTACATCGCTACCTATTGCGAAAGCACCGGCATCACCACACCCGAGGCGCTCAAGGCGGACTGGAACTTTTACCTCGCGTACAACCTGTTCCGGCTGGCGGCTATTTTGCAAGGCATTGCCAAGCGGGTCGAGGCTGGAACGGCGTCGAGTGCGCAGGCTGTCAGTTCGGCCGCCGGTGCGCCTGTGCTGGCCAAGATGGCCTGGGGCTTTGCCGTTCAAAGCGGCGCTTGATATTTAGATTTTTTAGACTTTTTAGACTTTTTAGGAGACAACATGGATTTCAATTTCACCCCCAAAGTACAACAAATGCAGGCCCGCTTGCTGGCCTTCATGGACGCGCACATTTACCCGAACGAGGCGCGCTTTTTCAAAGAGATTGCCGAGAACCGCGCCAAAGG
>CAMARI010000093.1 GCA_945860515.1 Polaromonas sp. YR568 | reverse complement strand
CAGACCTTGGGTGTGGCGCGTGTCCTCGCAGCCTATGGCATCAACCATCTGGAGCACATGCAGCGCCCGCAAGCTGATGTCGGCCAGGTTGCCAATCGGCGTCGCCACCACATACAGCATGCCCTGCGGATAATGCTGCATGCCGGCAGCAGCAATAGCTGCGCTCAAGGCCAATTCGAAAGAAGCGTTCAATGTGGTTTTCCAAAAAAGAGGGGGCGGCAGGCCCAACAAGTCAGCCTACCACCAAAGTCACCACCAAGCATAGAGGTGATGCGGCTGAAGCACTGGCGCTGGCGCACCTTGTTCAAGCCGGCCTGAAGCTGCTCGAGGCCAATTATCGAACACCTGGCCGAGGCGGGGGTGAGATCGACCTGATCATGAAGGACCAAGACAGCACGCTGGTGTTTGTGGAGGTGCGCCAGCGCGCCAGCAGCTCCCACGGCGGGGCAGGGGCCAGCATCAGCGCGGCCAAGCAGCGGCGCATTGTGTTTGCAGCACGCCATTATTTGATGCGCTACAAGACCCTGCCGCCGTGCCGCTTTGATGTGGTGCTGATTCAGGGCGGCCTGGGCGCTGGGCAAGCCCCTGGCATTGAATGGCTGCGTTCGGCGTTTGATGCGTTTTAAAACTCTTGCGCCCACGCCAGGTGCTGGCTGCTTGTGGTTTGGCAGCCGGGCAGACTCTAGATGCGCTTACCGAAAATCCCGGCTTTGTGAACCCAGCCTGCCAAGCAGCGGGGTCAAGTCAAACAAGGTGTCAGCGATGAGATTGCAAACATTGTTGGCGACCTGCCAGCAACCGTAGACGCCCATCAAGCGCGACGCCAACAATTCCTGCCGCTGCTTTTCACGCAGGCTTTTCCAGACAATCACCTGGACGCTGCCGTGTTCGTCTTCCAGCGACACAAAGACGGTTCCCTTGGCGGTTTCTGGTTGTTGCCTCAGCGTCACCATGCCGCAAACATAAACCATGTCGCCATCCTCTAAGGCGCGCAAGTCAGCAGAAGACACATACCCTTTTTCTGCCACGCGCTGCCTGAGCAGCGCCATTGGATGCCGCCTCAAGGTCAGCCCGGTTGAGGCATAGTCCCAGACGATTTCCTCCCCTTCGGGCGCTTCGGGCAGTTCGGTCATGTCTTCGTCAATCGGTGCATCACGCAGCAGCTCAGGCACCGGGCGAAGGCCGGCAGCGTCCCAAACCTGTTGCCGCCTGTGACCCGACAGGCTGACCAATGCATCGGCCGCCGCGAGCAGCTTCATGTCATGCAGTTCAAGGCCGGCTCTACCGGCCAAATCGTCCGCGCTTATGAAAGGGCTGTCCAAGCGGGCATTGACTATTTTTTGGGCAGACGCCTGTCGAAACCCGGAGATGACCCGAAAGCCAAGTCGGACAGCAGGCAGGTGGTCCAAGTCCTCCAGTGTGCAATCGACCTGGCTGGCCATCACATCCACCGGGCGTACGTCCACGCCGTGTCGCCGGGCGTCCTGTATCAGTTGGCTGATGGAATAAAAGCCCAAAGGCTGAGAGTTGATCATGGCGGCTAAAAAAGCGGCGGGTTCGTGGCATTTGATCCAGCAACTGGCATAGACCAGCAGGGCAAACGAGGCCGCATGGGACTCCGGGAATCCATATTCCGAAAAACCCTTGATCTGTTCAAAAATCGCTTCGGCAAATGATTTTTCATAGCCTTGCGCGATCATGCCATCAACAATTTTGGCGTAATACTTCTCCAGGCCGCCTTTGCGTTTCCAGGCCGCCATAGCGCGGCGCAAACCATCGGCTTCGCCTGCCGTAAAACCTGCGGCAAGAATGGAAATTTGCATCACCTGCTCTTGAAAAACCGGGATGCCAAGCGTTCTTCCCAAGGCCTTTTCAAGAGCGGCGCTTGGATATTCAACCGGCTCAAGGCCTTGCCTGCGGCGAAGGTAGGGATGCACCATGCCGCCTTGAATCGGACCTGGCCGTACCAGTGCAACTTCAATCACCAGGTCATAAAAGCAGCGCGGCTTCAAACGCGGCAGCATGCCCATTTGCGCCCGGCTCTCGATCTGGAACACGCCCAGCGTGTCGGCCTTGCAGATCATGTCGTAGGTCACGCTGTCTTCAGCAGGAATATCCCGCATTTCAAAAGCATAGTGGCGGCGCTGGCTGATCAATGCCAAGCTCTTGCGCAGCGCGGTCAGCATGCCGAGCGCCAGCACATCGACCTTGAGCAGGCCCATGGCGTCCAGATCATCCTTGTCCCATTCGATGACGGTGCGGTCAGCCATGCTGGCGTTCTCAATCGGGACAATTCGGGACAGCGGCCCCTTGGTCAACACAAAGCCACCGGTGTGCTGGGACAAGTGGCGCGGGAAACCGACGATCTCGCTGGTGAGCTTGAGCAGTTGCGTCAAGCGCAGCTCTTCTTCAGGGCCCAAGCCGATTTCAGCCAGCCGCTCAGGCTGGATTTTTCGGCCATCCCACCACTGGTGTCCCTTGGCCAATGCCTCAACGATTGCCAGGTCATAGCCGAGTGCTTTGCCGACATCCCTCAAAGCGCTGCGGGGCCGATAGGAAATCACCGTCGCTGTGAGCGCCGCACGGTCGCGTCCGTACTTGTTGTAAAGGTACTGGATGACCTCTTCGCGGCGCTCATGTTCAAAGTCCACGTCAATGTCAGGGGGCTCGTTGCGCTCCCTGCTGATGAAGCGCTCAAAAAGCACCGCCATCCGGCTCGGGTCCACCTCGGTCACGCCCAAGCAGAAACACACCACTGAGTTGGCTGCGCTGCCACGCCCCTGGCAAAGAATCTGCTGGCTGCGAGCAAACGCCACGATGTCTGCCACCGTCAGAAAATAGTGCTCGTAATGAAGCTCGCCAATCAGTTCGAGTTCATGCTCAATTTGAGTCTGAATGTTTGCCTCGATACCATCTGGCCAGCGCCGTCCCGCTCCCGCATAGGTCAGTTGCCTCAGGTGGGATGCGGGCGTTGCACCCTGCGGCACGACTTCATCCGGGTATTCGTAGCGCAGCTCGTCAAGGCTGAAATGGCATCGGTTCGCAATGGCAATGGTCTGCTGCAACAAGTCTTCTGAATAAAGGCGACCCAGTCTGAGTCTGGAACGCAAATGCCTTTCCGCACTGCCTTGCAGTTCAAGGCCGCAGTCGGTCAAGGGCTTGCCCACGCGTATGGCCGTCAACACGTCTTGCAGGGGCTTGCGTGAGCGCACATGCATGTGCACATCGCCTGTTGCGACCATGGGGATGGCCGTGTCCTCTGCGAGTTTGTGGAGCTTTTCAAGCCAGACCGCATCAGCGATGTGGTGCAGCATTTCTGCCGCCAGCCAGCAGCGGCCGCTGAACAGGCCAAGCGTCCATTGGCCCAGCTGCAGCAAGTCGTGCCATGACGAGGTTCTGCCTGGAAGTATCAGGATCAGGCAGTCCTGCAGTTCTTGCGCCCTGATATCTTTTTGAGCCAGTTCATAGCGACCCTTTTCAGAGGCGCGTCGCAGTCGCGTGATGAACTGAGACAAGTTTCCATAACCGTCGCGGCTGGTGGCCAGCACCAGCATCTTGAATGGCACGGCACTTGCCACTTGAAACTCGCTTCCCACAATGAATTTGAAGCCTGCATGGGCCTTGGCCGCCACGTGCGCGCGAACCACCCCGGCCAGCGAGCATTCGTCGGTCAACGCCAGCGCTGAATAGCCCAGTTCAACAGCCCGATCGACCAGCTCGCCTGCGTGTGATGCGCCACGAAGAAAGGAGAAGTTTGAAAGGCAGTGAAGCTCTGCATAAGCGGGGAGTGTGGCCATGGCTGAAGCTCACGCAAATACGCCGTGCAGATACCAGCAGCTGGTGGCGTCGTAGGCCAGTCGCTCCTGGAACACCCAGAGAATGCCCGCATGTTTGCTGACAGCCACCCAATAGTCTCGCTGCACGTTCTGAATGCACGGCGCGCCTTCAGTGTTGGCGATGCGATGCCACCAACCACCTTCTACCCGGTGTGGCCCCACCACAAGCTGTAGCGGCCCTTGGTACATCGGGCGTTCGCTGGCGACCGCCAGCTTCAAAGGCCTGGGCAACAGCCAGCTCGGCTGCGGGATGTCAACCATGCGCGGCAGCTTGGGCGACCGTGATTCGAGCTGCGCCGCAGCAGATGGCCATGTTTGCATCCATTCGAGTCGATGGTCTTCTTTGAGAACGGGCCGCATGACACGCTCGGGCCCCAGCCTGGCCGAAATTCGTTCAAGCACCATCCCCAGTTGCTCGCCCGGACGCATGTTGTCAGGTATCAAGGATGCGTTGTCGTCACCCAGCGAATGCACCTCGAGCGCTTCAATACCGATGTCGCCAACCGGCGCCAGCAGGTCGACTTTTGCCAGGTGTTCTGCCAGCAAACGCCCCAGGTGGCGCAGGTCCCGACTCGGTTCTGCCGTGCGGATGACCAGTTCACCGCCCTGCCCAGCGGTTTTAGAACGCAGTGTGTCGTGATACCAGCGCATCACAAAGGCTGTCGCGCCCGAATTGCGGGCAGCTAACCAGCCGCACATTTGAAGCAGCAGACGGTTTGCACCCAACATCAGCGCCGTCGCCGAATCAACGCGCCCGGGCAGCTCCAGCGTCATTGAAAAGACCTCGGGCAGGCTGACCCAGTGATGCGCCGTGGGGCGTTGCCCGTAAGCCTGATCAAGGGCCGCAAGAACCTGTTGGTCAAATCGCCGACTGATGCCGCCGCGAGGCAGCCTGCGCACATCGCCCAGTGTCTTGCAGCCCAAGCGCGCCAAAACCGGCTGATGCCGGCCGACGGCTGTCAGCTTTTCCAGGGCCACGCCGTCCAGCAGACGCGCCAGTGGGCCTGCAAAACCATCTGACACGCCACTGCGTGCAAACGCCAGCGCAGCCAGGCTGGTGGGCGCCCAGCCGATGGCCTCGACGCCTTGCGCCCTGGATTCCTCTGTGACGCGAGCTTTGAGTAATTTTTCACCGCCAAACAGGCGCAGGCAGGCCTGAAGCTCCATGACCACAGCCTCTTCCAGATAAGCCACGCGGGGCGTGAACTGAAGCGCCCACACCGCAATGCCGTGGTGATCAATGAACGAGGTGTTGGGCTTGAGCGGTACTAACAGAGCTGCCCAGTGTTCTGACACGGGAAATCTCCAAGACTGGCGCAATTGGGTTGGGCTGCAGCATTCGCATTGTCAATACGTCTGCCAGGCTCTGCGAGATGGAGGACAACAGCAAAGACTGTTCATGCGCAGGGCCGCGGCGCTTGAACACCTTGACGCTGAGCTGCCAGTCAGCCGCCACATCCACCAGCAGGCGCAGCGGTGCTGGCGAAGCATCCAACTGAGCCGTTGCGGGCCTGAAAAGGAAGACCGGCGAATCACATGACTGGGCGTGAACCTGCAGGCGGCGTAACTGTTCCGGGCGCGCCTGAGGCAACCAGGACAGGATCGCCCCAGCAGGATTGGACTTGACAAGCTGCTCCGTTGTCCACAGACGTTCTGCCGGCGTCTTGGCATCAATCCAGACCATTTGATGTTGATGCAAGCCATGCTGCATCAAGCCCGGCAAGTGCGGATGCTTGGGCGGACTGACCAACAAGATGTGTCCGCCGCTTGCCACGATGCGGCTCAAGCTGGCGCCCAGCAAGCGCCATTCGCACAAAGAAGGCTGCGGCTGAAGAATCTCGGTCAATGACCGACACGGCCATCCGCCTCCGGGCAACTCTTTGTCCAGGGCATCGAAACCTGTTGCGACACATTCACGCTGCGCCGAAGAGCCCAGCTCGTTGCCCCGCCACATGGCTTTTCCCGCCAGTTCTGGCAGGCGCAAAACGTCTCCCGCACGCGCTGCTGGCACGGCCGAATTTTGCGAAGGATGAGATAGCTGAATCGGGGCCATTTGCGGTTTAGAGTACTGTTTTTATGTACAGTATATAAACCAAACGCTAGCCTGACCAGCTTTTTATTTTTGCCCCGCAGCTTTAAAACAGTTCTGCGTTTTCCGGTGGGGCTGGCGGGGTTGTGCAGACTTGTCGGTGCGCAGGACAGCGGCCAGAGCATCGCCATTGACTCTGGCCAGTTCACTATGAGTCTTTGATGGATAGATCGCGATGAATGAGCTTTGTCAATGTGACCCGCTATCATCAGTGCATGCTTGAACAAAGAATTGAACAGCACTTTATTGACAGCGCTGACTTGAAATACCAGTCGGCGCAAGTGTTGTCCAAACCCATCGCCGCAGCCGTTCAGGCGATTTTGGCCAGTGTCACCAGCGGCGGCAAAGTCCTGGCTTGTGGCAACGGCGGTTCTGCCGCCGATGCACAGCACTTCGCAGCCGAGTTTGTAGGGCGTTATGAGCGCGAGCGGCCTGAGCTGGCCGCCATAGCGCTGACGACTGACAGCTCTATCCTTACCGCCATTGCAAACGACTACGACTTCAACGTCATTTTCTCCAAACAGGTGCGCGCCTTTGGCGGCGCTGGAGATGTGCTGCTGGCGCTCAGCACCAGCGGCAACTCTGGCAATGTCCTGGCCGCGATTGAAGCGGCGCATGAGCGCGACATGACCGTGGTGGCCCTGACCGGCCGAAGCGGCGGAAAAATCACCCACGCCCTGCGTGAAACCGATGTTCATATCTGTGTGCCGCATGATCGTACTGCGCGCATTCAGGAAGTTCATCTTCTTGTGCTGCACTGTATTTGTGACGGTGTGGATGCCCAGCTACTTGGCGATCAGGAGTCTTCCTTATGAGACGTGTTTTATTCAAACCACTGGTGTTGTCTTTTTGCGCGGCCGCTTTGCTGCTGACTTCTCTGACCGCCTGCGTGCCGCTGCTCATTGGCGGCGCAGCGGCAGGCGGCACCCTGATGGCAACAGACCGCCGCACCTCGGGTGCGCAGCTTGAAGACGAAGGCATTGCACTGCGTGGCGCCAGCCGTATCCGCAGCAATCTGGGAGAACGCGGCCACGTCAACTTGACCAGCTACAACCGCCAGGTCTTGCTAACCGGCGAGGTGCCCACAGCGCAGGACAAACAGCTGGTCGAGCAGATTGTTTCGCGTGTCGAAAACGTCACCTCAGTGGTCAACGAGGTGGTGGTTGCAGCTAATTCAAGCCTGACCCAGCGCTCGTCAGACCTTCTGATCAGTGGCCGCGTGAAAGCACAACTGATTGACGCGCCAGATCTGTTTTCAAACGCGTTCAAAGTGGTGACAGAACGCGGCACCACTTATCTGATGGGCCGCGTGACGCAGCGCGAAGCAGACCGCGCGACCAATCTGGTTCGCTCGACTTCAGGCGTTCAAAAAGTGGTCCGGATTTTTGACATCATCAGCGAAGATGAACTGGCGCGCATGCTGCCCACGCCAGCCAAGCCGCAACCGGCCAACGCGACACCAGCGGCCAAGTGATCCATTTTTCGGCAGGCCGCCCTTAGAAAAATCAGCCCCTCGGGGGCCATGCGAGGCGCGGCGTGATAGCGTGCGGGCGTACTATTTCAGCCGCTTGATCAGGCTGGACGTGTCCCAGCGCTGGCCGCCCAGGGCTTGTACGTCTGCATAAAACTGGTCAACCAGCGCCGTCACCGGCAAACGTGCGCCATTGCGCTTGGCTTCGTCCAGCACCAGGCCCAGGTCTTTGCGCATCCAGTCCACAGCAAAACCAAAATCAAATTTGTCGGCCACCATGGTCTTGCCGCGGTTGTCGAGTTGCCAGCTTTGCGCTGCGCCCTTGCCAATGACATCGAGCACCTGGTTCACGTCCAACCCGGCCTTTTGACCAAAAGCCACGGCCTCACTCAAGCCCTGCACCAGTCCGGCAATACAGATCTGGTTGACCATCTTGGTGAGCTGGCCCGCGCCGCTTGCACCCATCAGGGTAAAGGCTTTTGAAAACGCCATGCCGACCGGTTTGACGGCATCAAATGCGGCGCTATCACCACCACACATCACCGTCAGCGCGCCATTTTGTGCACCTGCCTGGCCGCCAGAAACGGGGGCGTCCACAAAGTGAAGGCCCAGGCTTTTAGCAGCGGCATAAAGTTCGCGGGCGACATCAGCAGACGCTGTGGTGTGGTCAACAAAAATAGCGCCTGGCTTCATGCCCGCCAGCGCGCCGTCGGCACCCAGCACCACACTGCGCAAGTCGGCATCGTTGCCAACGCAGCAGAACACCACGTCAGCATCCTTAGCGGCGGCTTTAGGCGTCAGGCCATGCGTACTGCCCGAGAACTCGGCACAGAACGCAGCAGATTTGGCTGATGTGCGGTTGTAAACGCCAACCTGGTGGCCAGCAGTTGCCAGATGGCCAGCCATGGGGTAGCCCATCACGCCCAAGCCTAAAAAAGCGACTTTCTGCGGACTTGTGGATTCATAGGTTCTGGCATGGATAGATGACATGTGGAGCTTTCGTTGATGGAGGGTTACAAGCCGGGCTGAAGCGGCCAAAGATCTGGTTAAACAACCGCCAAGTTTTCGGTACCTGCCGCCAGATCAATTGACTTGGCACGCTTGGAGCTGAGCTTGATCTGTAGCCGCAAGTCGTTCACTGAATCGGAATTGCGCAGGGCGTCTTCATAAGTGATGACGTTATTTTCGAAGGCGTCAAACAGGGCCTGGTCAAACGTCTGCATACCCAGATTACGACTTTTCTTCATGATCTCCTTGATTTCGGAGACGTCGCCCTTGAAGATCAGGTCAGAGATCAGGGGGGTGTTCAGCATCACCTCGACCACGGCTACCCGTCCCTTGCTGTCTTGCTTGGGAATCAGACGTTGGGAGATCATACCCTTAAGGTTCAAAGACAGGTCCATCAGCAACTGTGCACGGCGTTCTTCTGGGAAGAAATTGATGATGCGGTCAAGCGCCTGATTGGCACTGTTGGCGTGCAGGGTACACATGCACAGGTGTCCGGTTTCTGCAAAGGCAATCGCGTGTTCCATCGTTTCTCGATCGCGCACCTCACCCATCAGGATCACATCAGGCGCCTGACGCAAGGTATTTTTAAGGGCCACTTCCCAGCTGTCGGTGTCCAGGCCCACTTCGCGCTGGGTGATGACGCAGTTTTTATGAGGATGGACGAATTCAATGGGGTCTTCAATCGTGATGATGTGGCCGAACGACTGCTCGTTGCGCCAGTCAATCATGGCGGCCAGCGTGGTGGATTTGCCTGAGCCTGTAGCGCCAACCAAAATCGTCAGGCCACGTTTGGCCATCGCGACGTCCTTGAGCACCTGGGGCATGCCCAGACCATCAATCGTTGGCAGCACGGCCGGGATCACCCGGATCACCATGCCTACCTTGCCTTGCTGGATAAAGGCGTTAACACGAAATCGCCCCAGGCCCGGCGGGCTGATGGCGAAGTTGCATTCTTTGGTGCGCTCAAATTCTGCCGCCTGCTTGTCATTCATGATGGCGCGCGCCAGGGCCAGCGTATGCCCCGCATTCAAGGGCTGAGGCGATACCTTGGTCACCTTGCCATCCACCTTGATGGCTGGCGGGAAATCACTCGTGATGAACAAGTCACTGCCGTTACGGCTGACCATGAGTTTGAGTAAATCGTTGATGAATTTACTGGCTTGGTCGCGTTCCATAGGCGACTCCTTTCAAAAATCTAGCTTGGGAAATTCTCGGGAATTTTGGCTTTACCACGCGCCTCGCCAACAGAAATAATGTTTCGCTTGACCAGATCCGTCAGGTTTTGATCCAGGGTTTGCATACCCACGCTATTGCCGGTTTGAATAGAGGAATACATCTGCGCGACCTTGGCTTCGCGAATCAAGTTACGAATCGCACTGGTACCCAACATGATTTCGTGCGCCGCCACACGGCCCTGGCCATCTTTGGTTTTGCACAGGGTTTGCGAGATCACCGCTTGCAGCGATTCAGACAGCATCGAGCGGATCATTTCCTTTTCTTCTCCCGGAAACACGTCAATGATTCGGTCAATGGATTTAGCCGCACTGGCCGTATGTAACGTGCCGAATACAAGGTGGCCGGTTTCTGCTGCCGTCATGGCCAGTCGAATGGTTTCCAGGTCGCGCATTTCACCGACCAGAATCGCGTCCGGGTCTTCGCGCAGGGCCGACTTCAGTGCGGCGCTAAAGCTCAGGGTCTGCTGGCCGACTTCGCGCTGGTTGATCAAGCATTTTTTGGACTCATGCACAAACTCGATCGGGTCTTCAACCGTCAGAATGTGGCCATAATTGTTTTCATTCAGGTGATTGACCATGGCAGCCAGCGTGGTGGATTTGCCCGAGCCGGTCGGGCCAGTGACCAACACCAAGCCGCGCGGCTTCATGGCCAGGTCACCAAAAATCTTGGGGGCGTTGAGCTGCTCAAGTGACAAAATCTTGGAAGGAATCGTCCGAAACACGGCGCCTGCGCCTCGGTTTTGGTTAAAGGCATTGACGCGAAAGCGTGACAGGCCGTCAAGCTCAAACGAAAAGTCGATTTCTAAAAACTCTT
>CAMARI010000092.1 GCA_945860515.1 Polaromonas sp. YR568 | reverse complement strand
AGAAGCACGAGCACAGGGCGACTTGAGCGAGAACGCCGAATACGAAGCCGCAAAAGACCGCCAGGGCTTTGTGGAAGGACGGATTCAGGAAATCGAAGGCAAGCTGTCAGTGGCACAAATCATTGACCCGTCGGATATGGATGCTGGCGGCAAGGTGGTGTTTGGCTCGACCATTGAGCTTGAAGATGAAGAGTCTGGCAACAAGGTCACCTACCAAATCGTTGGTGAAGACGAAGCCGACATCAAGTTTGGCCGCATCAACATCTCCTCGCCGATAGCCCGGGCATTGATTGGCAAAGACGAAGGCGATTCGGTGGAGTTTCAGGCGCCGGGCGGCTTGAAGCGCTACGAGATCATCGCGGTGATGTACATCTAAAGAACTTTGATGCGCTACCGATTTGGCCTGATGGTTGCCGCCCTGTGGTGGGGCAGCCTGACGGCCTTGGGTTTTATCGTTGTGCCCATGCTCTTCACCCATTTGCCGAGCCCGGCCGCAGCAGGGCAAATGGCGGCAAAGCTCTTTACCGCGCAAACCTGGCTCAGCATTGCCTGCTGCATGTTTTTACTGTTGATTTACAACCCAAAAGACGCACTAGATCATGATGTAAATGCCCGAGCAGCTATTAAATTTATAGTATCTGGATTGCTGTTGGTGGTGCTGGTCGAGTTTGGCTTGTCACCGCGCATTGTCAGCGCCCGAACCGATGGCGGCAATTTAAAGCTGCTGCACGCGCTGGGCAGTGCGATGTATTTTGGTCAGTGGCTGTGCGCGGGGTTTGCGCTGTGGCGATTGAGCCGCAGCAACAGTCCTGTCTGATAGCGGAGTGATAGCCGAGCTTACAAACGCTCAGCCGCCTCAAGCGTGTTGACCAGCAGCATCGTGATCGTCATGGGCCCCACGCCGCCTGGCACTGGTGTGATGTAGCCTGCGACCTGACTTACGCCGGCAAAGTCAACATCACCACACAGTTTGCCGTCGTCGTTGCGGTTCATGCCCACGTCGATCACCACCGCGCCGGGTTTGACCATGTCTGCGGTCAGCACATTGCGCTTGCCAACAGCTGCCACAATCACGTCAGCTTGCAGCGTCATGGCTTTCAAGTCTGGCGTGGCGCTGTGGCAAATGGTGACGGTGGCATTTTTCTGCAAAAGCATCAGTGCCATCGGTTTGCCCACGATGTTGCTGCGGCCAATCACCACGGCGTGCTTGCCGCGCAAGTCGTAGTGGATGCTTTCCAGCATCATCATGCAGCCGTAAGGCGTACACGGCCAAAAGCCGGGTTGCCCGACCATCAGTGCGCCCGCACTGGCCACATGAAAACCGTCGACGTCTTTGGCGGGCGCGATGGCTTCAATCACCTTGTGTGAGTCAATATGAGCAGGTAAGGGCAGTTGTACCAAAATGCCGTGAATCGCCGGGTCGTTGTTGAGCGCCTCAACCCGAGCCAGTAGATCGGCTTCGCTCAAATTGGCGGGGTGTTTGTCGAGGACCGAATACAAACCGTTGTCTTCGCAGGCTTTGACCTTGTTGCGCACGTACACCTGGCTGGCAGGGTTTTCACCCACAAGCACCACCGCCAGGCCGGGTGTGATGCCGCGAGCGCGCAGCGCTGCTGCACGCTCGGCCACACTGGCACGCAGCTGTTTTGATAAGGCGTTTCCGTCAATGAGGTGTGCTGTCATGGCTTATTTTTCGCGTTATTGTCTGCTTTTCGCAGTCAAAAAGGCGTGTAACCCAATAGATATATGCGCGAAAAGCTATAAATAATATAGCGTTTGGCTTGGTGTGGGTTGCGATGTCAGGCCTTGGGGCTGGTTGAACCCAAAGCAATTTTCAGCAGGTCGGCGACCGTGTTGGCGTTCAGCTTTTCCATGATGTTGGCGCGGTGCGCCTCAACCGTTTTGATGCTGATGCCCAGGTCATCGGCGATTTGTTTGTTCAAGCGGCCCGCGACGATTCGCTCCAACACCTGAGACTCGCGCGATGTCAGCTTGGCCAGCAGTGCGTCGCGGCTGGCGGACTGCTGGTGGCCGGCAAAGGCTTCTTTGGCTTGCTCCAGCATGCGCTCGACCAGGTTGACCAAAGCCTCTTCCTGAAACGGCTTCTGGATAAAGTCCATCGCACCCTTTTTCATGGTGTTCACCGCCATCGGCACATCGCCATGGCCGGTAATAAACACGATGGGCAGTGGCGATTTGCGCTCGACCAGTTTGTCCTGTAACTCCAGGCCTGTCATGCCGCCCATGCGGATGTCCACGATCAGGCAAGCCACTTCGCGCGCGTCGTAGCGGCTCAAAAAAGTTTCGGCAGAGTCATAGCAGCGCACCCGGTAATCTTTGCCTTCCAGCAGCCACTGCAGAGAGTCGCGCACACCTTCATCGTCATCAACGACATACACGGTGCCTTTTTTGGGAATCAAGCTCATACAAGACTTACTTTCTTTGAGAACTTTTCAAAAAACTGCCTAGGTGGTTCAAAGTGGGTTGCCTGCTGCAAAACCTGTAGCGGTCGACACAGCATCAGGTAGGGGCGAGACAGGAATCCAGAATGTAAAGCGACACCCTACAACCTCTTGTTCATTGTAAAGGTTCTCAGCCTGCAGCCTGCCGTGGTGCGACTCGATGATGCTGCGGCAAAGTTTCAGGCCAATACCCATGCCTTCAGACTTGGTTGAATAGAACGCTTCATACAGCCGGTGCATCACTTCCGGCGACATGCCCCTGCCGGAGTCAAGAACTGAAAACTCAACAACGGTCTGCTCCTGAATAGTCTTGGGCACGACCCGCAACTCAACGCTGCGACGCGCGGCTGGCAGCTGCGCCTGAGCAATGGATTCAGCCGCATTCTTCATCAGATTAATGAGCACCTGCTCGATCAGGATAGGGTCCACCATGACCTCGGGAAGGCGCGCCGCAATGTAGTGGGACAGGCGCACGTTGTGACGGCGCAACTCAATGTCGGCCAACTCCATCGCGTTGCTCACCATGATGGACACGTCGGAAAGGGTGCGGTTGGGCTCGCTGCGTTTGACAAAAGACCTGATGCGCTGAATGATTTGTCCGGCCCGGTTTGCCTGTTTGGCGGTTTTTTCCAGGGCCAACAGCAGGTCCTCCGTGCTGATTTTGTCGCCTTTGATGCGCGTGACCATGCCATTGCAATAGTTGTTGATAGCTGTCAGCGGCTGGTTCAGTTCATGCGCCACACTCGACGCCATTTCGCCCATGGTGATCAGCCGACTGGCGGTTTGTGCACGCTCATTTTGCTGTGCCGCCTGCTCTTCGGCGTGGCGGCGTGGGGTGATGTCGGTAGCAATGACCATTTGTGCCAGGCGGCCGTCCACCCATGTCAGGTAGCGAGAACGCACCTCCAGCCACTTCGACAGGTCGGGAATATAGACTTCAGCGTTTTCAGTCTGCGCGGTGGTCAGGGTGTCTGTCGGCAAGCCAGCCAGACCATCGACCTCGTCCAGCGCGTCGTCATGGGTGGGCGTTGCCGGAACGCCAGCCTGAGCGATCAGATTCAGGTGACCTAACACCTCGGCACCAAACCACGAGCGGTACATCTTGTTGGCAAACAGCAGTTCTTCGCCGCCTAAGGGCGCAACCGAAATCGCAGCATCCAGACCTTCCAGAACAGTAGTAAAGCGTTCGTAGGACGCAGACAGTTCATCACGAACACGGCGCGGCTCGGTGATGTCTGTGACGGACGTCATCCAGCCAGTTTGCTGGCCTTTCGCGTCAACCAAGGGTGAAACATACATCCTTGCGTCAAAAATTTCGTTGTTTTTGCGTTTGACCTTCACCTCAAAACCCGCCGCAGGTGCGCGGCCCTTCAACTCATCTTCCAGCAGGGTCGCCAGGTTTTTGACTTCTGTCTCAGGCCAATAAGGAAAAGGGGGCAAGAAACCGACCAGTTCGGACTCGGCCCAGCCTGTCATCTGGCAGAAGGCCGGGTTGACGTAGGTGATTCGCCCTTGCAAATCAAGTGCTCGCATGCCAGTGGGCATGGAGTTTTCCATCGCCCGCCGGAAATTGGTTTCAGTGCTCAAAGCCTGCTGAGCCTGCACGCGCCTGCGCGTATGCCGCCAGGTTCCGAGCAGCATCCACACGGTCAGTGCACTGAGCGCGCTGACCAGCCAAAAAAACCCGCTGCCCACGACGCCCAATGACGTGCGGTAGCCTTGCGCCTTGATCAGCAAGCCATTGCCGACCGGTGAGACGGGTATTTCATATTCGCTCCCGCCATCAGGCCACGGCAACAGACGCACCACCGGGTTGCGCGGGGGCGGCATGTTGCCTGCCAGCACGTGGCCCTTGTCATCGACCAGGGTCACTGAATATTTGGCGGTGATTTCAGTCGGCACGCCAAACCGCAGCAGCCCGTCGATGGAGTAGTCGCCCATCACCACACCTGCGAATTTGCCTTGGTCATCGACCGGCACCAGTATCTGCAAGGTGGGGGCAGGGTTGTTGTTCTCAGCCCCCTGCAGGGGGCGAGAATAAACCGGCTGACGCAAGTCTCTGGCCAGTCCATAAGTGCTGTCGGTTTCTCCGTTTTTGAGGGATTCGCCCACAACACGAACTTGCGCTGGCTGTGCGCTTGACGAAAGATGAGTCGCCTTGACACGGCGTCTTGCATCCACCCATGTCACCGCCAACAGCTCTGGGTATTGATTGATCAGTCCCTCGGCTTGTGCCGAAAACTCTGCTGCATCAATTTCCTTGTTCGAAATGTCGCGCGTCATGCGCATCAGTTGCTCTTGCCGTTCCAGCAGCCGGAGTCGCAGACGTTGCTGAGCATATTCAACGTCCCGTTTGAGGGCCTGCTGTTCGCGATCTGTCTCTTCCAGCCGCAGGTAACCAAAAGCGGCGATAACCGCCGCCAAAAACAGTACAACGGCCAGCAAGGGGCCGAGCATGAAGAAACGGTCTTGCCTTGACGGCGATTGTTTACGCCACCAGCGCCGCCACCATGCCATTGGCACGCTGTTTTCGGTGGTCAAGGCTGCGGGTTTTGGTGAGGTCGTCATCAATGTGTTTTCTGGTCGCTAGTTTAATTGACGGGCCTTGGCCAACACGCCCCATTGTTGCGATGTGCCGCCTTGAATATTTCTTAATGTGGAACGTAAGGGCATCATTTGAAATTATTGAAAATATATGAGAAACTGAGTGCCAAAGCCTAAAAAAGAGATTGCAAACTCTCGGCATTAGCAAGCATTGTTTTGCGCGAGTGACTCATTTTGGGTGGTGCAAAGCAGCGCAACGGTTTTCAACACGAACGTGATTTAAAGCAGGAGACAAGACATGGCAGCCAACCCTATCCAAGTGCCAGATGCACTCGACAAAGACACGCAAGAAACCCGGGAGTGGATAGATGCGCTGTCCGCAGTGATCGACAGTGAAGGGCGGGAGCGAGCCCACTTTCTAATCGAACAATTGCTTGAGCATGCGCGGCAAAAAAGCATCGATATGCCTTTTTCAGCGACCACAGGCTACGTCAACACCATTGAGCCCGACCAGGAAGAGCATTCACCTGGGAATCTGCAAATCGAAGCACGCCTGCGTGCCTACATGCGCTGGAACGCGATGGCGATGGTTGTCAAGGCCAACCGCTTGCACCCGGCAGACGGTGGTGATTTGGGCGGGCATATTGGATCGTTTGCTTCTCTGGCCAGCATGTTTGGTGCAGGCTTTAACCATTTCTGGCATGCCGAATCCGCTGAACTTGGCAAAGAGCACGGCGGCGATTGTCTTTATATCCAGGGCCACGTCTCGCCCGGCGTATATGCCCGTGCCTATCTTGAAGGCCGCTTGACGCAAGAGCAGTTGCTCAACTTCAGGCAGGAGGTCGATGGCAATGGCTTGTCGAGCTATCCGCATCCCAAGCTGATGCCTTCGTTCTGGCAGTTCCCCACCGTGTCGATGGGTCTTGGTCCGTTGATGGCGATCTACCAGGCGCGGTTTTTAAAGTATTTGCACGCCCGCGGTATTGCCAACACCGAGAACCGCAAAGTGTGGGTGTTTTGCGGTGACGGCGAGATGGACGAAGTTGAATCTCTCGGCGCGATTGGCCTGGCTGCACGTGAAAAGCTCGACAACCTGATTTTTGTCATCAACTGCAATTTGCAGCGACTCGATGGCCCGGTGCGCGGCAACGGCAAGATTGTGCAAGAGCTCGAAGGCGAATTCAGAGGCTCGGGCTGGAACGTCATCAAGCTGCTGTGGGGCTCAGGCTGGGACCCGCTGCTGGCGCGCGACAAAGACGGCATCCTGAAAAAAATCATGATGGATACGCTGGACGGCGACTACCAGGCCATGAAGGCCAACGACGGCGCCTATGTTCGCAAACACTTTTTCGGCCAGCACCCCAAAGCGCTTGAGATGGTCGCGCACATGAGCGACGAAGAAATTTTTGACCTGCGCCGCGGTGGCCATGACTCGAAAAAAGTCTATGCCGCGTTTGCCTCGGCTGTCAAACACAAAGACCAGCCGACCGTGCTGCTGATCAAGACTGTCAAGGGTTTTGGCATGGGCAAGATTGGTGAGGGCAAAAACAACGTTCACCAGACCAAAAAGTTGTCAGACGAAGACATCAAGGCTTTCCGCGACCGCTTCAACATCCCGATTCCAGACAGCCAACTGGCCGAGATTCCGTTTTACAAACCCGCTGACGACACCCCCGAAATGCGCTACCTGCACGAGCGCCGCAAAGCCCTGGGCGGCTACTTGCCGCATCGCCGTACCAAGGCCGATGAAAGCTTTACTGTGCCGACGCTGGACACCTTCAAATCGGTGATGGAGCCCACCCCTGAAGGCCGCGAAATTTCAACCACGCAGGCCTACGTGCGCTTCCTGACGCAACTGCTGCGTGACCAGGCCTTGGGCCCGCGCGTCGTGCCGATTTTGGTGGACGAGGCCCGTACCTTTGGCATGGAAGGTCTGTTCCGCCAGATCGGTATTTACAACCCCGATGGCCAACAGTACACCCCGGTCGACAAAGACCAGGTCATGTACTACAAGGAAGACAAAAAGGGTCAGATTCTGCAAGAGGGCATCAACGAAGCAGGCGGCATGAGCAGCTGGATTGCGGCGGCCACGTCGTACAGCACCAACAACCGCATCATGATTCCGTTTTACGTGTATTACTCGATGTTCGGTTTTCAGCGTGTCGGCGACCTGGCCTGGGCTGCCGGCGACATGCAGGCGCGCGGCTTTTTGCTCGGCGGCACATCGGGCCGCACCACGCTGAACGGCGAAGGCCTGCAGCATGAAGACGGCCACAGCCACATCATGGCGGGCACGATTCCCAACTGCATCAGCTACGACCCCACCTTTGCGCATGAAGTCGGCGTGATCTTGCATCACGGTCTCAAACGCATGGTCGAAAAGCAGGACAACGTGTACTTCTACCTCACGCTGCTCAATGAAAACTACGCCATGCCTGGCCTGACGCCAGGCACTGAGGAGCAGATCATCAAGGGCATGTATTTGTGCAAAGAAGGCGCCAAGCTCACACCACGCGTGCAGTTACTCGGTTCCGGCACCATCCTGCGCGAATCGATTGCCGCGCAAGAGCTGCTTGAAAAAGACTGGGGCGTTGCCGCCAACGTCTGGAGCTGCCCAAGCTTTAACGAACTGGCGCGCGACGGCCAGGATGCTGAGCGCTGGAGTTTGCTCCATCCGCTCGAGAAAGCCCGCGTGCCCTTTGTTAGCCAGCAGCTTGAAAAGCATACCGGCCCGGTCATCGCGTCAACCGACTACATGAAGGCCTACGCCGAGCAAATCCGCAACTACATGCCCAAAACCAACGGCATCAGCCGTACCTTCAAGGTGCTGGGTACCGACGGTTTTGGCCGCAGTGACTTTCGCAGCAAGCTGCGCGAGCACTTTGAAATCAACCGCCATTACATCGTGGTCGCGGCTCTGAAGGCCTTGAGCGAAGAGGGCACCGTGCCGGTCGCCAAAGTGGCCGAGGCGATTCAAAAATACGGTATTCAGGCTGACAAAGTTAACCCCCTGTACGCTTGATTCATAGGCCGCATACAGACGCGTAAGGAGACACACACATGGCAACCCTCGATATTGCAGTTCCAGACATTGGCGACTTTGATGAAGTCACCGTCATTGAGTTACTCGTCAAGCCCGGCGACACCATCAAAGCCGACCAGTCACTGCTGACGGTCGAGTCCGACAAAGCGTCGATGGAAATCCCATCCAGTGCTGCGGGCGTGGTCAAGGAGCTCAAAGTCAAGCTCGGTGACAAGGTCAAGCAAGGATCTGTCGTGCTTGTGCTTGAAAGCCCAAGCGCGAGCTCCTTGCCAGGCGCAATGGATTCTGCATCTCCCCAACCCTCCCCCCAAGAGGAGGCAGCGAAACCGTCGTTACTCCCTCCACCTGCGGCAGAGGGCAGGGGTGAGGGCGTCCCCGTCAGTGGCGCCATTGATATTCATGTGCCCGACATTGGCGACTTCAAAGACGTGACGGTCATTGAGGTGCTGGTCAAAGTGGGTGACAGCATCAAGGTCGAGCAATCTCTGGTGACGGTGGAATCAGACAAGGCGTCGATGGAAATCCCGTCCTCAGGTGCTGGCGTGCTCAAAGATCTGAAAGTCAAGCTGGGCGACAAGATCAACATCGGTGATTTGCTGGCGGTGCTGCAAGGCGCGGCAGCAACGAGTCCAGCAGTTGCAACGGCTGCACCGGCTGCACCTCCAGCGCATGTCCCAGCGTCTGCTCCGGCTCCAGTGGCGGCAGCATCCGCCGCGCCTGCCGCGCCTGCCGCTGCGGCAGTTGCCGCAGTAGCTGCATCAGCTCACAACCCCACAGCCGCCCCCACAGGCGCTTTGCCTCACGCGTCACCTTCTGTGCGCAAATTCGCCCGCGAACTCGGCGTACCCTTGGCTGAAGTGAAAGGGGCTGGTCCGAAAGGGCGCATCACGCTGGACGATGTGCAGGCCTTCACCAAGTCCGTCATGGCCGGCGCGGTGCAAACTTTGGCGCAAGCCGAAAACTCAGCCAAGGCACCCGCGTCTTCAGGCGGTTCGGGTGTCGGCTTAGACCTTCTGCCTTGGCCCAAAGTGGACTTTGCTAAGTTCGGCCCCATCGAGCGCAAGGAAATGGGCCGGATCAAACAGATCAGCGGTGCCAACCTGCTGCGCAATGCCATCGTGATTCCCGCCGTCACCAACTTTGATGATGCGGACATCACCGACCTTGAAGCCTTCCGGGTTGCGACGAACCTAGAAAACGAAAAAGCGGCGAAATCTGGAGTTAACGCAAGCGTTAAGGTCACCATGCTGGCGTTCCTGATCAAAGCCTGCGTCTCAGCGCTCAAGAAGTTTCCCGACTTCAATGCCTCCATCGATGGCGATGCAGTGGTCTACAAGCAGTACTTTCACATCGCGTTCGCCGCAGATACGCCGAATGGTTTGATGGTGCCGGTGATTCGGGATTGCGACAAAAAAGGCGTGATGCAAATCAGCCAGGAAATGGGCGAGCTGGCCAAAAAAGCGCGCGACGGCAAACTCAGCCCGGCTGAGATGCAGGGCGCCTGCTTCACCATCTCCAGCCTGGGCGGCATTGGCGGGCGTTACTTCACGCCCATCATCAATGCGCCAGAAGTGGCGATTTTGGGGGTCTGCAAAAGCAATATGGAACCCGTGTGGGACGGTAAGGCTTTTCAACCGCGCCTGATGTTGCCGCTGTCATTGACCTGGGACCACCGCGTCATTGATGGTGCGGCGGCTGCGCGCTTCAATGCCTACCTAGGCCAAATCTTGAGTGACTTCCGTAGAGTCTTGCTATGACCACCCTGGTCGTGGTTAAAAAAGCAGGCCAGGTCGTCATGGCAGCTGACACGCTGGTCACGTTTGGCGACACGGCGCTACCGCAGCGGTTTGAGGCCAACAGCAAGATCTTCAAGGTCGACACGCCAGCCGGCATCAGCTATGTGGGCATGGCCGGCACGGTGGCGCACTTTCCGGCGCTGCGCAAAGCCATGGCGGCGCTGCCCAAGTCTGATTTGAAGCTCAGCTCCAAAGACGAGGTGTATGACACGTTTTTAAAGCTGCATCCGCTGCTCAAGGAAACGTTTTTTCTGCAAACCAAAGAGGACGACAACGACCCGTATGAGTCGATGCAGTTCACTGTCGTGATTGCCAATTCAAGCGGTATTTATGGCTTGTACAGCTACCGTGAGATTTTTGAATTCAAGGAATTCTGGGGTATTGGGTCAGGCCGCAGCTTTGCACTGGGTGCCATGCACGCCGCTTGGGCTAGCGCCAAAACCGCCAAAGAAGTTGCCCTGGCCGGCATGCACGCAGGCTGCGAGTTTGACAAAAACTCGGGCGGCCCGATTGATATTTACGCCGTGAAGTTAAAGGTTTAGTCATGCTCGAAATAAAAGTCCCTGACATTGGCGATTTTGATGAAGTCACCGTGATTGAGTTGCTGGTCAAAGTAGGCGACAGCATCAAGCTTGACCAGAGTTTGCTGACCGTTGAAAGCGACAAGGCGTCGATGGAGATCCCGTCGTCCAGTGCGGGCGTGGTCAAGGCGATCCACGTCAAGCTTGGCGACAAGGTCAAGCAAGGCTCTGCCGTTTTGAGTCTTGAGGCGACCGATTCAGCCTCAATTTCAGCTTCAAGTTCACCATCACAAGTGACTGTAGACCAAGCAAAACATGGGCAGGCAGCTCCTGAAAACGTAGCATCTGTGGCAACCCCTGCTGCCACCCCCAGCGCCAGCAGCTTTGCTGGCACGGCTGATCTGGACTG
>CAMARI010000091.1 GCA_945860515.1 Polaromonas sp. YR568 | reverse complement strand
CGCCAAACCTGGGCAGAGACGTTCACCCGCTGCCGCCGGCTGGCCAGCGCACTGCAAAAGCACGGCATAGGCAAGGGCGACACGGTGGCCGTGATGCTGCCCAACACGCCGCCCATGGTCGAGGCACACTTTGGCATACCCGTGACAGGCGCGGTGCTGAATGCGCTGAACACACGGCTGGATGCTGAAACGATCGCCTTCATGCTCGACCACGGCGAGGCGAAAGTGGTGATTGTTGACCCCGAATTTGCAGGCACCCTGCAAAAGGCCCTGGCGCTGCGCACTTCCAGCGCGCCGCTGCTGGTCATCCTTGCTGAGGACGAGCTGTACATGGGCGACAACCTTCGGATTGGTAGCATCAGCTACGACGATTTTTTAGCCACAGGCGATGCCAGCTATGCATGGAAGCTGCCCGACGACGAATGGGATGCGATAGCGCTGAACTACACCAGCGGCACCACGGGTAACCCCAAAGGCGTGGTTTACCACCACCGGGGCGCAGCGGCCAATGCTGTGTCAAACATTCTGGAATGGGATATGCCCAAACACCCGGTGTACCTGTGGACGCTGCCGATGTTTCATTGCAATGGCTGGTGCTTTCCTTGGACGGTGGCGGCGCGTGCAGGCGTGAACGTTTGCCTGCGCAAGGTGGCTGCGCCCGAGATTTTTGAGGCGATCAGTGCCCACGGCGTGACCCACTACTGTGCCGCGCCCATCGTGCACGGCATGCTGGTCAACGCGCCGGATGCGCTCAAGCAGGGCTTGCCGCGCGGCGTCAAAGGCATGGTGGCAGGCGCAGCGCCGCCCGCGTCGATGATTGAAGGCATGGAAGCGCTGGGCTTTGACTTGACCCACGTTTACGGACTGACCGAGGTCTACGGCCCGGCCACCGTCTGCGCCAAGCACGATGCATGGGACGCGCTGGACATTGGCGAGCGCGCCCGCCTGAACGCCCGGCAAGGCGTGCGCTACCACCTGGAAGCTGACGTGCGCGTGCTCGACTCTGCCACCATGCTGCCGGTGCCGCAAGATGGCCAAACCATGGGCGAGATCATGTTCAAGGGCAACATCGCGATGAAAGGCTATTTGAAAAACGCCAAGGCTACCGAAGAGGCGTTTGCAGGCGGCTGGTTTCATTCAGGCGATTTGGCCGTGTGCTATCCCGACGGTTACATGAAGATCAAAGACCGCAGCAAAGACATCATCATCTCGGGTGGTGAAAACATCAGCTCGATCGAAGTGGAAGACGTCCTATACCGCCACCCCGACGTGCTGGCCGCCGCGGTGGTCGCCAAGCCCGACGAACGCTGGGGTGAAACGCCTTGTGCATTTGTGGAGTTGAAGGCAGGGGCAACAACGCGGGCCGAAGACATCGTGGCGCATTGCAAAAAGCACCTGGCCGCTTTCAAAGTCCCACGTGCAGTGGTGTTTGGAGAGTTGCCCAAGACTTCTACCGGCAAGATTCAGAAGTTTGAGCTGCGCAAGTTGGCGGGGTCGGCTACTGCTATTGGGTGAGTGGGATGGGCGCTATTTAATGAGGAGCGTCTCGCTCAAGTATCCATTGGCTTGGTTGCCTAAACTACAGCTAATGAGCGCTAAAAAAAGTTTTTTAGACCCCGTCAGCTATTTAGCGCAAGGTTGCCACCCTAGGATTGTCTACACCCCTTTGATAAACCCCTCCACCGTTTTATGATTAGAAGAGTCGCGCCATCCGATTCTTTGGATACCGGTTTGGCGGGCCGGTTTTCAACCGCAACTGCTCCAGAAGTTTATTTGATCTGATACACCGCCACCGAGCCGCTGACCTCATGCCCAACAGCCAGCAACGCAAATCCCGTCGGACTTTGACTCGCTGGAATGAATTTCATGCCTTCTGGAGAAATGTCACCGTCCGTTAGGTTGGTGTGGTTGCGAATGTGTTGCACAAACTTAGGCTTGCTCGGGTCGGTGATGTTGTACATCAAGATGCTGCTGGAGCGCTCCAAGGCAATAAATGCGTATGTGCTACTCCCGACCTGACCCACCACCACCGATTCAGGCTCAGGACCTTTGTTGTCCAGGCGGCCTAGCAATTGATCAGCTTTGAGCAGGCCCAAGGCATTTGTGCCGTCGTCGGCTGCATTGTTATAGACGATACGCTCGACATCTTCACCCGAGTCAAACACTTGTGCGCCCGTATCAGCCGACCAAATAGAAAAAGAGCGGCTGCCAAGCACATACAACCTGTCATAGTCGCCGTCGCCATCGGTGTCGCCAAAATTACCTTTGGCATCTTTGGTTATCAGGGTCAAGCGTCCGAGTTCTTGGTCGGTCCTGATCGCAGCGACCACGTCGGGCGGAAACGCCTTGGTGTCAAGGCTAGCCACAATGCTGCTGAATCTTGATGTGTCAGCTTCTGCGCCCGTTAGAAAATCTCCTCGGTCGTCGCCTTCATTTGCCGTCAGGAAATAAGTTTTACCACCCACGGTGTAGCTGGCAATGCCATCGGGCATGTAAACGCCATAGAGATTGGCGTAGTTTTTTAGCGGCGCTGATGTTGTGGGGCTGCTGTAAGCTGAAGATGCGGTTCCAGCGTAGCGGTCAGAGGCTGCAATTTTGTATTTGCTGCCGTAGTCCTTAAATCCCAACGCAAAGATTTTGCTGATGCGACCAGAAGCCAGGTCCACCACGGCCACTGCATTGTTTTCCTGAAGGGTTACAAACGCGGTTTGGCTGTCGGCTGAAATGGTGACGTACTCCGGCTCCAAGTCTTGTGCAACGCTTGCGCCAGGGCGACCGATACGAACGTCAGCGGGCAATTCACTGCGGCGACTGCCGCCTACATTGAAATCGCTAAATCCTAAAGTGTTTGCAGTGGCGGCAGGAACGCCGTTGTTAATACTGATAAGAGATATTGAACCCTCGGGGTCAATACGGTCAGTCATGAAGGTGTTGCTTAATTCCCCTTCATTTGCCACGACCAGGAACTTGCCGTCTGGAGAGAAAGCCACGCCGTCGGGCAGCGAGCCCACCGTGACTTTTTTCAGGAAAGTCGGGGTACCACTGTTGGACAAGCTGTAAAAAGCAATCACCCCGTTGTTGGTTTTTGGCGAACTCTGCACGGCGATGGCGAGCAAGTTTCCACTAACGTCCAAGCTTTGCACGCCGCCAGCCGTGAAGGTGCTGTCGTTAACGTCGCTGGCGACGTTAAAGCGCGCGGACACAGTCAGATTGTTGGCACTCGTGGGGTTAGCCAGCGCGTTGCTCGTCAGCCCCGAAAGGTCGATTCGCTTGAAAGAACTGGGCTCGGTGGGCGTGTCCACCGTGATGAATAAAGATTTGCTGGTTGCATGGTAGGAGACTATCTCTGCTACCAAAGATGGCAACGCCACCGTACCGCCAGAGGTGTAACGACCCACCAAAGTCATGTTTGGCTCTTTAGACAAACGCGCCATCTCGCTGCTCAGGTGCTTGCGCGCCAAAGTCTCTGACCGCAGCGCTGATGCGCCGTCTTTAAGTAAGGCAGACAACTGCCCGTCACTCGCTTTGGACCAATCGGCCGGTGCGCTTGCCGATGAGGCTAGCTTGGTCAGATCAACCGTGATGCCATTGTCCGGGTTGTTGTCTTTGTCCAGGCTTTGAAGAAGCCGCGCAATCGCCACGGCTCCGGGATTGTCTGGTGCTGACGCATTGACCAAGTCTAAAGGCGACACCATTGCTTTAGCTTCGACTGGTGCAAAACTGATACCGCCAACAGCAAAAGTGACGGTGTCGCCATCTTTGTAATTAAAAGTGCCCGCAGCATCGGTGGTTCCCGTTAAGCCAGAACCGCCGGCGTAGCGCAGGCCGTCGACAGCAGCGTCGATGAACACGCCTTGTTTGGCTGTGACGGCTGTGACATCCGAGCTCCCCCCGCAAGCTGCTAAAGAACAGGCTGTCGCAATGATTGACCAGTGATAAAGGGATTTCATATGCACATCTAAGTTAATAAAGCAGGAAAGCGTAAAACTCTTTAATGACAGATTGATGACAAAAGTTTTCGGATCTGATTGAGACTAGCAAATTTCATGTCGCCGCTGAGCTTGCAATAGTTTTAAAAATTTGCGCTCGGTCTGCTGATTTGCACATTCCACTTTCAACCCCAACACTGCTGCCAAACAGGTTCATCTTGAAGGCTACGCCACGCAATTTATTGCGTGTCCTTTCACAACACGGCTTCCATTTCAACGCACTCTATTTAGCTCACTCATGATCTCGGTGATGGCACACGGATTTGAGCTTAATGGACATTAGCTAGACGCTGACCTATGACTTTCATTGGGCTGTCATCACTTTTTTAGATGATTAAACTTCATATTTTTATTGAAGGTCAATGTGAAATCCAACTCAAAAATGGTGCTGATCGTGGGCAGCGCGCCAGACGCTTTGCGGGTCTCGGATTGGGATACGTCCCATTTTGCGCATCGTGTCGCGATCAACAACGCTTGGCAAGTTTGTGATAGCTGGGACTGCTTGATCTACCCGGAGGACTTTCCACCGGATCGACGTCCGCCTGTGGACCAAACCAGAGGTAAACAGCTGATCAGTGCGAGCGAATTTGTGCCTGTTCAAAACCATTTTGGCGGTTTCGTCTATGCGGGCGGGACCATGGCTTTCACCGCGGGTTACTGGGCATTGGGAGCACTGAAGCCTGATGTCATCGCTTATGTGGGTTGCGACATGATTTATGAGGCAGGTGCGGGGCAGGCCACACACTTTTATGGCCAGGGTAGGGCAGATCCTTTGCGGGAGGACATCACTTTGCAGAGTTTGGAGGCCAAATCGGTTCGGCTATGGGCCTTGGCCCAGCGCCAAGGTTGTTTGGTCGTGAATTTGTCAGACCTGGCCACTTCCAGGTTGCTCTTTCCAAGAGTCAGCTGGCAACAATTGACAGTCATGGACACAGATCTGGTCACTGGTGTCATCGATCGCTTTGAGTTGGATCAGTCAAGTGCTGATGAAGCCTTGCTGGCCGAGGCCGAATTAGGTTACGAGGTGCCCTCTGGTCGGTACTGGGAAATTGCCAGTAGATTCGACAAAACCAAACTGAGCAATATCGACAATCTATGGTTGGCTGCCTCGGAAGCGAAAGTCAAGGTGCCGTCCTGACCCGATCAGCCAAAGCGCCATCACATTGATCTGCTCCTAGCCAGCCGTGCCCCTGTATTTTATGTCACGGCCCCGCGCTTTTGAATTCGACTGTTTCAATCTACCCGCACCTGCGCAAGCTTGATGACTCGGGCCCACTTGTCGATATCGGCTTTGATGACCGCACCGAACGCTGCTGGCGTGCTGCCTTGTGAAATGGTTCCTTGATCGGCATAAAACTTTCGAATCTCGGGAATCGCCAGTATTTTGACAATTTCAGCGCTGAAACGATCTACAGCCACTTGAGGTGTGCCTGCCGGTGCCATCATTCCGACCCAGGCTTCCTCGATAAAACCCTGCACTGCTTCCACGACGGGTGGAACATTGGGCATATTGGCATTTCGCCCTGATGAGGTCACTCCCAGTGCGCGAATACGCCCGTTTTCGACGAAAGGTTTCATGGTTGCCATGCCGTCAATCATCAGATCAACCTGGCCGCTGATTAAATCAGTCCTCGCCACCGCACTCGACTTGTACGGAACATGAACAAGGTTGGTTCCCGTCAAGTATTTAAACTGCTCGGTGATCAAGTGATAGATGGTTCCTGATCCTGAGGACGCGTAATTAAGTTTTCCAGGATTGGCCTTTGCATACCCAATCAACTCCTGTGTTGTCTTAAAGGGCAGAGCTGGATTGACCACCAAAATCAGAGGAAAAACCGCCATGGCGGTCACCGGTACGAAATCCTTCAGCGTGGTGTAGCCCAGGTTAGGCTGGAGTGTCTCGATGATCGCATGCGTGTTGGAGATCATCACGAAGGTGTGCCCGTCAGTTGGCGTACGTATGGCTGCCCGCATGCCGAGCGCACCGCCAGCACCTGGCAGGTTTTCCAAAATCACTTGCTGGCCGAAAGCCTCGGATAATTTTTGAGCAATCGGTCGCATCACCGTGTCGCCACCACCGCCCGCGGCAAAGGGCAAAATAATTTTCACGGGCTTCGTTGGCCAGTTCTGAGCTTGCGCTGCAAAGACCCCGCAACAAAGTAAGGCCCAAACAACATTTCTGGCGATACGGTTCAAATTCATGATGACACTTTATGGGCTAAATCGGTTGGAAAAAGATCAGTTTGCTGCGAAGAACTGTAGCATCGCGTCGAACGCCTCAGGCCTTTCAGCCATGAATCCGTGCAGGGTGTCTTCATAAATCAGAATTTCGGAGTGGGGTATGCGATTGCTGATGTCCTGACTCTGCTCGAGGGTGGTGATGATGTCGTTTTGACCGATGAGTATTTGCGTCGGGCATTGAATGTCGCACAGACGGTCGCGGGAATCGTGGGTCAGCAAGCTGTGGCCCGTATGCAGGTAGCCATGCAGCGGTCGGTTGACCTGAAGCATGGCGTCAACGGATCGTTCGATTTTTTCCTGATTCAACTCACAATAGCGTTCCGAGTAGAAGTAGGTCAGCAGGCCAAGAAGAAAGCTGCGGTCAATGCCTGTTGCCTTGGCCGACGCCAGCCACCACTGAACCATGTGGCGGCCGCGTGAGCCGAGATGTGCAAAAGTAGATGTCATCGCCAAGCTCCTAACGCTGTCAGGCCCCAGGATAGCCATCCACTGAGCAATGGCACCGCCCAAAGATTTACCCATCACATGAGCGCGCTGAATGCCCAGCGCCTGCATCAGCCCCAGCGCATCTTTGGCCAGCATCTGGGTTGTATAAGGCGTGTCGGGTGCATCGGTGCCGCCTATGCCGCGGTTGTCAAAAGCCAAGACCTTGAATTTTTGCGCAGCACGATCAAGCTGCGGCCCCCAGGAAGACCAGTTTCCGCTGGCGTATCCACCGACCATCACCAGCCAGTCACCTTCACCTTGCACGGTGTAGTTCATCGTCAGGTCGCCGACCTTGATACAGGGCATAAAAGTACTTTCTGCAATCGAAAAAATTTGAATTAATAAATTTGATAATGAATTTAGCACAATTAATGAGAACTAAGGCCATGGTCTTCGGCAAATTGGCCAAGTGTGGTGACTGAAAGAAATTCAAGTCCAAGTTGATTTGTACGACAGTTGCCAAAATAGACAATCAAATCAACGGCTTAAAGGCCAAATGCGAACGTATCTCCGGACAGTATTGGGTCAGATTCCAATGAATCGGGCTGGTCGACCCATTCAGTACCAGTATTCCAGGTGGGGAAATGGGTTTCGTTCGGTATGTTTGCGGTAATTGAAGTGGACGACAAAAGAAATGCGGCGGTCGGCTTTCTTGTTTACCTTGAACGGAAGCACCACATGCGGCATGAAACTGTCAAAAACCACTAAACTACCAACCTCATAAGACACTTTTTTTCGCAACTCCTTTGATTTTGCGCGGTAGCCATCGGCTTTATAAAATCCATCAAGTTCATCGGCTAGGTAGCGTTTTTTCCAAATGTCGAGGTCCCCACCCCGGTCTTGGACATATTGCGCGGTGCGCTTGATGGAGACAACTGCTGAATAGGCGCGGGTGTCTGGGTTAAAAATGCTCTCAGGGTATTGCAACAAACCCTCGGTGTCGGTGTGAATGTTATACAGCGTCCAGGTCTTGAGCTGAAGGTTGAATCCGGCCATTAAAAAGTATTTTTTATCCCTTGGAACCATGGGCAAGGAACCGGCCTTTAGGCCAGACTTATGAATTATCTTGGCCCCTATATCAGTGATAATTTCATTGACTTCGGGAAATTCAGTTTGCAGGTAATGGTTGTGTTTTTCGGCGTACCGGTAATAGCTCTCGTTTAATCCAGACTCAATCATTCCATAGTAGGCCGCCATCTGACCATATTCGGGGTTAACGTCCGGTCCAAAAATATCGGGGCGACTGAATATTTTTTTTTCCCAACGCTGACAAAGTTCAGCGCTGAGAAAGTTTTTATCCACCAGACAATCTTCTGTAAATAGTTTTTTCATCTGATTTCCAACAAAAATGACTACCCTCATACAATTTCTTTATGCAGGGGCAGGGTAGCGTAACTGGCAGCAGCCGGCAATTGGTGCATACGGCTATGTTGTGTCGCCTGGGTGCACCAGCCCAGGAGTCAAAGCTTGCTGGCCTCTTTTTTCAATCTTTTTCATTGAACCACTGGCAGTCAAACTGCTATGCCCAATTTCAAAGAAAAAATACTTGCACATCTAAGCCAAGAAGTCTGTTGCCATTTGGATGTTTCACCGTTAGGCGGTATCGGTGTTTTCGCAATTCG
The DNA here is from genome assembly GCA_945860515.1 of Polaromonas sp. YR568. Classification (GTDB taxonomy): domain Bacteria; phylum Pseudomonadota; class Gammaproteobacteria; order Burkholderiales; family Burkholderiaceae_C; genus Polaromonas. The sequence continues at coordinate 2,451 of CAMARI010000091.1, read as the reverse complement.
TGCTATTTCCAAGGGTTTGAACCCGATGCGGTATCGCCTGAAATTTGACGAAGTGAAATTCGCCCACGCCTAACTTAAATCTCGGCCGCGCACGGCCGTTTTTCTGAAGCAGGTGCACCGCTCAGCGCATCATTCAGCGCCTGCGACTCGCTTCCTCGTGGTAACTGGTGTCGATGTAGGCCTGCACCGGCTGCAACTTCTTGGTGGGCTTGCCGTATTTTTCGCGCAGTTGCACGGCAGTTTGGGATCCGCGCACACTGATGGACGCATCGCGGGTGAAGGCCGTCTTGGGATCGAGCAAGATGCCGTAAGAAGTTTCGGCGCTCTGGCGGTTGGCGCCATTGACGTTCTTGATGAAAAGCGCCATGGCCTCTTCTTTGTTCTTGGGGTCGTACATCCAGTCCAGTGCATCACGCCAGGCGCGGATGTAGCCCACCATGGCCGCACGGTTATTGCGCGCCCAGGTCTCGCGCACGCCGGCCACCAGCCCCTGATACTCACCCATGGCGGCCGATGCGTCACCCAGCACGTTGGCGCCCTGGCTTTTGGCAAGAACGTCAAACGGCGCAATCAGCATCGTGGCAGCATGCTTGCCGGCCACCAGGTCATTGAAGCGCTGCAGCACACCGCCTGCCCGCACCACGGTGTAATCACGGTCCAGCAGCATGCCGTTGCGCTCCATCACCTCCAGCAGCACAAAGGCGTAGCCGGTGGTCAGAGCATCAACCGAAAGCTCCTGGCCCTTGAGCTGCGCGTAGCTGGTAATGCCCTTGCGACCGCCCATGCGTAAAAAGCCGTTGTCTGAGCCCATGACCGCGATCAGGCCGCTGCCGTCGACGGGCACCGCACCCTGACCCTCTCGATAGGCCAACAGGTTGTCGATGGCGGTCATGCCGATCTCGAACTCGCCTTTGATCAAGCCGGTCAGCTGGGCCTGCGAGTTGGGCGTATTGATGGTTTTGACCTCGACGCCGTGCTTGGCAAAAAAGCCTTTCTCCTGCGCGACCCAGATCGGCCAATTAAAACCGCCGGGGAAGATGTTGACGCGCAGAACCTGCGGCGGCGCGTTCGATGGGGTGGAGGCCGGTAGCCCAGCGCAACCGGCCATCAGGCCGGCGGTGACTGCGGCCAGCATGAGCTTGACGATCTTCATGGTTTTCTCCTTTGAATGGTGAGTTGGCTCCAGGGCCTGGCGCTGCATGTGCAGCAGCTCCTACAAGCAATTTACAGGGTGACGGGTTCTTGACAATAGGGAGAGCCTCTAAATGAACCCTGTATCAGTGGAAAACTGATTTTCACCTTCCGGTCGGATTCGCACAGCCTGGTTGAGCGCAAGCTGCGGGCACTACCTTTGCCCCGTCAAGTTCCGTAGTGTCGTGGACCACGACACTGGCATACGCCGTGAGGTATAAATGCCCGAGCGAGTAAAACCTTGGTGGTTTGTCACAGACCAAGGCAAACTTGCTATATCAGTGCGCTATGGCACCAGTGTGGCTCGTAAATGTTCCAGATTGAACAAAGGCGCAGATCGCGCCTTTGTCCTGCCATCGTCCTGTTACTGCTCGCTGAGCCGCTGCAGTGTTCAACCTACTGGTTAACCCGAGCGCGATCTTCTATTTAAGTACCCAATAATGACTATATTAAATCTCTGAGCTGCTTGGGCATCCTGCCCAGTCTATCGCCCCTGATTTTGAACACAGTTCAATCACGAGGCTTGGTATGCACCAGATTACTAAACTTTTAAGTTTCATCAATCACCCCATTCGCAATTGCATTTTGGCTGTGGTATCGGCTGTGATGCTGGTGTCTTGTGGTGGTGGCTCAGGTACTCCAACATATACCATTGGTGGCACCATCTCAGGATTGACCATTGGCTCGCTGGTACCTAAAAATAACAACGGTGATGATTTAACAATCAGTGCCAACAGCACTTCGTTTAGCTTTACCACAGCACAGGCAAGTGGGGTAGGTTATGCGGTCACTGTTGCCACTCAGCCAAGTGGTCTGACTTGTTCTGTCACCAATGGTAGTGGAACGATTGCCAGCGCTAATGTGACCAATGTGGGGGTGGCTTGTATCCCACCTTGGATTGGAACAAAACAACTGGGGGTTGCTGGGAAATATACTTATGGCCGCTCCGTAGCAACAGATACCAACGGTAATGTGTATGTGTCTGGTGATACAGATGGTGGCCTCGACGGCAATACGCTCACTGGAACTAGAGACTTCTTTGTCACCAAGTACGACAGTAGTGGCGTCAAGCAATAAACAAGGAGCTTAACCAACAGGTTCTGTAATTTTTTTAACGCTTGCTTTTGCTCTCGGAGAACGCTTTGACTGGGTGGCCTTGGTTTGCCCGAGATGACTTGCGTGGCCTTGGAAAACACGGCTTCGATTTCGACCAACTCGATCGGTGGCTCGCTTGGTAAACTGAAAAATATTTTTTGCCCA
>CAMARI010000090.1 GCA_945860515.1 Polaromonas sp. YR568 | reverse complement strand
CCGGGCAGCGGGTGTGAAAGCGACAGCCGGAAGGCGGATTGATCGGGTTCGGTGGATCACCTGAAATAGCGGCTGTCTCGGTGCGATGCTCCGGGTCCATCGCCGGAATCGACGATAGCAGGGCCCGCGTGTAGGGGTGAGCCGGGTTGTCAAACAGCTCGTCAGCCGGACCGATCTCTACCACCTGACCGAGGTACATCACCATCACCCGATCGCTGATAAAGCGCACCACGTTCAGGTCGTGACTGATAAAAACATAGGTCAGATTAAACGCGTCTTTCAAGTCGAGGAGCAGGTTCAACACCTGCGCTTCAACTGATTTATCGAGTGCCGATACGGCCTCGTCCAAAATCACCACGCGTGGCTGCAGGGCCAGGGCGCGCGCGATATTGACGCGCTGACGCTGGCCGCCTGACAGCTCATGCGTGTAGCGGGCAGCAAAGCGTGCAGGTGCCAGACCGACCCGTTCAAGCAGGTCATGCGCGCGTGCGAGGGACTCTTGTTTGGACACACCATGCACCTGCGGGCCAAAGGCAATCGAGTCTTCAATCGTCAGGCGCGGGTTCAGGGATGCGTAACTGTCCTGAAACACCATTTGCACCTGGCGGCGAAACTCTTTGAGCGGCAAGTCACGGCTGCCGACCCGCATGCCGTCAAAGATCACTTCGCCTGCGGTCGGGTTGATCAGTTGCATCAACAAACGCGCCGTGGTGCTTTTGCCGCAACCGGATTCGCCCACCACACCGAGCGTTTCACCGGGCTGCACGTCAAAGTCAATCTGGTCCACCGCGCGAACCACGTCGCCCCGGTTCAACAAGCTGTCAAACAGATTTTTCTTCAAAGGGAAATGCTTGGTCAGCCCTTTGATGCTGAGAAGTGGGGGTGCGCTCATCGCTTGTTATCCATGGCCGCGCGCAAGCCGTCCGACAACATATTAAAAGCAATCGATGTGATGAAAATCATCGCACCCGGCAGTGCCGCCACCCAGGGCTGGGTGTAAATCGCGGTGCGCAGGGTGTTCAGCATCAGACCCCATTCCGGTTCAGGCGGCTTCACGCCCAGACCCAGAAAGCTCAGCCCCGAGGCCAGAATCATCGACACGGCAATCAGGCTGGTGGCGTAGACAAAAATCGGCCCCAACACATTGCCAAGGACATGCACGCGAACAATCGTGAAAGCGTTGGCCCCAGTGGCTCTGGCTGACTCCACATAGTCGCGCATGCGAACCTGGGTGGTCACGCTTTCAGCCACCCGTGCAATGGGCGGTATGAAGACAATCGTCAGCGAGATCAGTGAATTAACGATGCCCGCGCCCAGAGCGCCTGACAAAGCAATGGCCAGCAGCACCGACGGGAAGGCATAAAACACGTCAATCGTGCGCATGATGGCGCTGTTGGTCCAGCCGCCCGCGTAGCCTGCCAGCAGGCCGATGCCCGTGCCGATGATGAATGCAAACATGACCGGCATCAGACCCATCAACAGCGAGAGCCGCGCGCCGACGATCAGGCGCGACAGCATGTCGCGGCCGAGCTCGTCGCTGCCCAATGGAAAGCCCGGGCTGCCCATCGGCTTGAGCCGGCCCAGAATCGACGACTGGTACGGATCAGCAGGAACGATGTAAGGGCCCAAAAGCGCCATCAGAAACAAGACCAAAATCACGCTGCCAGCGCCCAGCGCCACTTTGTCCTGCAGCAGGCGATTGAGCACCGATTGCCAGTAGCCCGGCGATTGTTCCAGGGGCTGCACGGCGGCTTGAGGGTTCATCAGGCCCGTCATCGGGCGATCCGGGGGTCAAGCAGGGTTTGCACCACATCCACCAGCAGGTTCAGCACCACGAAAAACATCGCCAGCACCAAAATAGTGCCTTGCAGCAGGGGCAAGTCGCGCTGAAAAATCGCGGAATTGAGCAAAAACCCGGTGCCCGGCCATGAGAAAACGGTCTCAATCAAAATCGAGCCGCCCAGCAGGTAACCCAGCTGCAAGCCCATCACCGCCAGCGCGGTGGGCGCAGCGTTTTTCACCACATGTTTGAAGATGCCAAACTGGGTCAAGCCCTTGGCGCGCAGGCCGATGATGAATTCTTGGTCCAACAGGTCGGACACCAGCGCCCTGACGGTTCGCGCAATGATGCCGGTGGGAATGACGGACATGGTCAGGGCTGGCAGCAGCATGTATTGCAGGTGCGCCCAGTCCCAGGCCCAGGCATCGCCACTGCCCATGCCAGTGGCGGGCAGCCAGTTTAAAAGGGCGGCAAACACAATCACCATCACCATGCCCAGCCAGTAGTGCGGCACGCTGACACCCAGCACCGACAGCACCGACGCGGCCCGGTCAACCCAAGAGTTGCGAAAGTAACCCGCCACGAAACCAAACAGGCAGCCCAACACAAAGCCAATCAGCGTGGCCACTGCCGCCAGGCGCAGCGTGTTGCCCACCGCACGAATCACCTCGGTGGCCACCGGCCTGCCGCTGGCAATCGAGGTGCCCAGGTCGCCTTGCAGCGCACGCCATACCCAGCCTGCAAACTGCTCGGGGTAGCTGCGGTTAAAGCCGTACAGTTCGCGCATTTGCGCTGCCAGTTCTTGCGACGCATCGGGCGGCAAGATAGACACCAGCGGGTCACCGGGTGCCAAATGCACCAAGGCAAAGCACACCAGCGCCACGCCCAGCATGATGGGCATGGCGTAAGTGATGCGGCGGATCAGGTAAGAGAACAAACGGCGTGTTCTGTCGTTCCGGTTTCCAGTCGGGGCGACAACAAGGCGACGCTGGCAAGCCGTGACAACTGACGATTCAGTGGCACGACAAGACCAAGCAAGGCTTTATCGCTTTGACTTGGAAACGGATCAGTCCATCGTCATGGTGGCGATGTCAATAAACCAGCTGCGCGGTTGAACGACGTTTTTAACCTTTGGACTCATCGCGCGTGGACCCACGTCGTGCGCAATCCACACAAACGGCGCATCGTCCACAATCCGGGCGTGCAATTTGGCCAGTGCTGCGTCACGTGCTTTGTCCTCAAAGCTGGTGCGGGCATCGCTGATCAGTTTGTCAACTTCAGGGTTGCCAAAGTAGCCCCAGTTGTTAGACACCGGCGGGAAGGTTTTGGTGCTGGTGAAGCGAACCATGGCGAAAAACGGGTCCATCGCCGCAAAGCTCACATTGATGGCATTTGCGCCGTTGGCAGACGGGTCTTTGGCACCCTTGCGCCAGTTGGTAAACAGCGTATTCCATTCAATCACATCGAACTGCACATCAAAGCCGCAGCCCTTGAGCGACTGCTGCACGAACTCGTTCATCGGCAGTGGCTGCATCTGTCCCGAACCCGAGGCCGAGATTTGAACCTTGACCTTAAGCGGCTTGGCCACCGAATGCCCCGCTTCAGCCATCAATTTTTTGGCGGCCTCCGGGTCGTAGCGAATGTCAAACTTCGGGTTGCCCCACCAGGGGTGGCCGGGCGTCACGGTGCCTTTGGGCACGCCCATCATGCCGCCCAGCAGCTTGAGCATGCCGCTTCGGTCAACGCACAGGTTGGCCGCTTGGCGCACGCGCTTGTCCAGCCATGGCGAGCCTTCGGCAAAGGACAACTGCCACGGCCAGACGTGGGGCTGCTGGTTAAAGTACAGCTTGTTGCCCCGGCTTTGGATGGCACCGACGGCATCCGGTGACGGTGCCTCGATCCAGTCGACCTGGCCTGACAGAAGGGCCGCAGTGCGGGCATTGGCTTCAGGCATCGGAAGCATCACCACTTTGTCGATTTTGGGCACCCGCTTGGCGTCCCAGTAGGTCTTGTTGGCGGCCATTTCCAGGCGTTCACGCGGTACAAAGCGCGTCATTTTGAAGGGGCCACTGCCAGACGCATCGGCGGCAAAGGCTGTCCAGGCGGTTTTGGCTTTGTCGGCCGGGCTCTGGCTGGCTGGCGCTGCGTCAAACTTTTTCTGCCAGTGGGCGGGTGAGGCCATGAACAGGTTCGACAGGTTGATGGGTAAAAACGCATCGGGTTCGCTGGTGGTCAGCTCCACCGTCAGGTTGTCGATCTTTCTGGCGCTGCGCAGTGTGGGCATGCGCGATGCCGTGACGCCGACCTGGCTGGCATCAAAATGCGGCGCGTCCTTGTCCAGCACCTTGCGCACGTTCCACACGACGGAGTCAGCATTCAGCTCGGAGCCGTCGTGAAACTTGACGCCGGGGCGAAGCTTGAAGACCCATTTGGTTTTGTCTTTGGCATCCACCGCCCAGCTGGTTGCCAGCCCTGGAATCAGGACGCTGGCTGCATCTGCCTTGGACAAGTCCCACTGCGTGAGCGAGTCATACATGGGGATACCGGTAAAGCGGTTGCCCTCAAAGCCCTGGTCCGGCTGCCCCAGCGTGCGGGGAATATCGGCGGCTGTCATGGCGATACGCAGGGTTTTTTCCTGCGCCATGGCGCTGCTCAGGTTCAAGGCCAGCAGGCTGGTCGCCGCCAGCGTGAATGCTTTGCCGCAATACTTGTTCAAGTGCTTCATGGGTTCTCCAGGTTTTTGATGATTCAGTTCAACGTTAATTCAACATTAATTCAAAAGTTAAGTTCGCAATATATATGCCAGCCGCTGGGTGTCGACTCATCGCTTTCCCGGAGATTCACGCCATGGCACGCTCCAGCATGGCGTGCAGCAGCACATTGCAGCCCGCCGTGATGTGTTCGGGCTGAGCGTCTTCGACCTCGTTGTGGCTGATGCCGTCTTTGCAGGGGATAAAAATCATGCCGCTGGGGGCCAGCCTGGCCATGTAAATCGCGTCATGCCCCGCGCCCGAGACGACGGGCATGCTGGAATAACCTAGCTTTTGGCTGGCGCGCGCCACCGCGTCAATGCATTCGCCATGAAAGCCGATAGCGGCGTAGCTGGACACCTGCACAATGTCGATGCGCATGCCGGTGTCGGCTTGAAGCTTGGCGGCCAGCGTTTTGACGCCTGTCACTTGCTGGTCCACCAGCGCATCGGTGGCGTTGCGCATGTCCATGGAGAACGTGACCCGCCCCGGAATAACATTGCGACTGTTCGGGTGCACCTGCACCATGCCCACCGTACCCCGGCCGTGCGGGCCGTGGCGCAAGGCGCTGGCCACCACTTCCTGCATGAGTTGTGTGGCCACTTGCAGCGCGTCTTTGCGCAGCGCCATCGGGGTGGGGCCCGCATGCGCCTCCATGCCGGTCACCGTGCAGTCAAACCAGCGGATGCCCAGCACCCCCTGCACCACACCAATCGTGATGCCGTTGTCCTCCAGCACCGGGCCTTGCTCGATGTGGGTTTCAAAATACGCGCCTATCGGGTGGTCGCCCGGTTCCTGCTCGCCCAGGTAACCGATGCGTGCCAGCTCGGCCTTGGCGGTCTTGCCTTCGGTGTCGGTGGCCGCGTAGGCGTGTTCCAGGCTAAAGGCTTTGGCAAACACGCCCGAGCCCATCATCACCGGCACAAAGCGCGAGCCTTCTTCATTGGTCCAAAAAGCCACCTCAATCGGTGCGTCGGTTTCAATGCCGTGGTCGTTCAGGGTGCGCACCACCTCCAGCCCGGCCAGCACACCGTAGTTGCCGTCAAACTTGCCGCCGGTCGGTTGGGTGTCGATGTGGCTGCCAGTCATGATGGGCGGCAGATTGTTGTTGCGCCCCGCCCGCCGCATGAAGACGTTGCCGATTTTGTCAGTCACCACCGTCATGCCCAGTTCTTGCGCCCAGCCCACCACCAGGTCCCGGCCCTGCCGGTCCAGCTCGGTCAGCGCCAGTCTGCACACGCCGCCTTTGGGCGTTGCGCCAATTTGCGCGAGCGTCATCAGGCTGCCCCACAGCCGCTGGCCGTTGATGCGCAGGGTGCTGAAGTCGTGTGTGACGTTTTGGGTGGCGGTAGCAGGCATGTGTCCTCCGTAGTTTTTTCATTCTAGAGGGCAGACGGCGCAAACGGTCCGATGATCTTGACCAGCAGCTTCAGGCCCAGGCTCGCGTCGGGTTCGCTGGTGGCGTCCGGCAGCCCGGAGCCAGCCGGGGCGCGCCAGATGAGCTGGCCCTTGACCAGCTCAACGCGGTAGGCGCCGGTGCTCAGGCCGGGTTCAATGAGAGCGGATGCCCAGCTGCTGGTAAAGACCAGCTCGGCGCTGCCCACCAATGCAAAAGCCGAGTCGTTGCGCGTGCTGGCCGCCGCTGCACGGCTGGCCACGGCCTTGCCCAGCCGGGTGTCCGTGTTGTCAGTCAGGGCCAAGCTGGTGGGGCGCTGAACCTCGCTTGGCAAGGAGGCGCAGCCGCTTAGCCAGACGGTTAAAGCCAGGCCAAACCAGCCAAAATAACGGTGCGAAGTGGCTCTGAGCATGGCACAGCTTAGCGTGCCATGCGCTGAATGGATGTCAGTTAAGACGCCAATCTACACACCAAGAGGGGTACCGACAATTCACGCTGACAAAGTCTCCCAGCGCTGCATGGCGTCCAGCAGCTCGTCGTCGAGCTTGGCGTTTTTGGCGGTCAGCTCTGCGGCACGTTTGGAGTTGCTGCTGTACAGGCTGCCGTCAAACAGCTCTTGAGCGATGGCTTTTTGCTGGGATTCCAGCGTTTGAATCAGCGCGGGCAGGCCGTCGAGTTCTTTTTGTTCTTTGTAGCTCAGCTTCTTCTTTGACAGCTTCTCGCCTAGGGATTCATTGGGCTGGGGGCTGTTTTGCCCACTTTTCTTGGCTTTTTCCGGCGTTTTTTGGCTCGCGGCGGCGGTTTTGGCGCTGCCGGTGATTTGTGCAGCCCGTTTGGACTGGGTGATCCAGTCGGTCACGCCGCCTTCGTACTCGCGCCAGAAGCCAGGGTTGTCTGGCGTGCCTTCATAAGCAATGGTGCTGGTGACCACATTGTCCAAAAACCGTCTGTCGTGGCTGACCAAAAACACCGTGCCAGCGTAGTTTTGCAGCAGGTCTTCTAGTAGCTCCAGCGTGTCAATGTCTAGGTCGTTGGTGGGCTCGTCCAGCACCAGCACGTTGGCGGGGCGCGCAAACAGGCGCGCCAGCAGCAGGCGGTTGCGCTCGCCGCCCGAAAGCGTGCGCACCGGGGAGGTGGCGCGCTGGGGGCTGAACAAAAAGTCGGTCAGATAGCTTTTGACATGCTTTTTTTGCCCATTGATCTCGACCCATTCGCTGCCTGGACTGATGAAGTCTTCCAGCGTCGCGTCCAGGTCCAGCGCGTCCCGCATCTGGTCAAAGTAGGCCACTTGCAGGTTGGCACCCTGGCGGATTTTGCCGGGCGGTACCGTCACGTCGGGCTGAAGCTCACCCAAAATCAGCTTGAGCAGGGTGGTTTTGCCTGCGCCATTGGGGCCCAGCAAGCCGATTTTGTCGCCGCGCAGCAGGGTGCCGGTGAAGTTGTTGACAATGATTTTCTCGATCTTTTCGCTGTTCGGATGACTGAAGCTTTTGGACACGTTGGTCAGCTCGGCCACGATCTTGCCGCTTTTCTCGCCGCTGGATACATCCAGGTTGACACGGCCGACCGCGTCGCGTCGGTTGGCGCGGCTGTCGCGCAGCACCTCAAGCCGGCCGATGCGGGCCACGCTGCGGGTGCGGCGCGCTTCCACGCCCTTGCGAATCCACACCTCCTCAGCGGCCAGCAGCTTGTCGGCCTTGGCGTTGATGACGGCTTCTTGCGCCATCTGGTCTTCTTTTTGCACCAGGTACTGGGCAAAGTTGCCGGGGTAGCTGAGCAGCTTGCCCCGGTCCAGCTCAACAATCACGGTCGCGACCTGGTCCAAAAAGGCGCGGTCGTGGGTGATGGCGATGATGCTGCCGTTGAAGTTGACCAGCAGTTCCTCTAGCCAGGCAATCGAGTCCAGGTCCAGGTGGTTGGTGGGCTCATCCAAGAGCAGCACGTCAGGCTTGGCGACCAGCGCCTGAGCCAGCGCGACGCGCTTTTTGGTGCCGCCCGACAGGGAGCCGACGATGGCGTCTTTGTCCAGGTGCAGGCGGTGCAGGGTTTCTTCGACCCGCTGCTCCCAGGTCCAGCCGTCGAGGGCTTCGATTTCAGACTGGAGCGCGTCCAGGTCCGTGTGCTCGTCGGCGGCCAGATACAGCTCGACCACATGACGCGTGCGGGCCAGCCCGGCGCTGGCAGCGACGAAGACCGTCGCATGCGGGTCCAGGCTGGGTTCTTGCGGAACATAGGCAATGCGCAGGTTTTGCTGCAGTTGCAGTGTGCCGTCGTCTGGCTTTTCCAAGCCCGCCAAAATTTTGAGTAGCGAAGATTTGCCAGTGCCGTTGCGGCCAATCAGCCCGATGCGCTGGTTGTTCTCAAGAGAAAAATCGGCGTGGTCGAGCAATGCGACGTGCCCAAAAGCGAGTTGAGCGTCAAGAAGGGTAATGAGTGCCATAGGATCCGGTAAATTGCGAGGATTATCCCGTTGTCTTCATGACCGCTCTGTATAGTGGACTTTGTAATGATTATTCTGGAGCCCGGCGGTGGACATTTCGATCACATTGATCATCAACGGCAAAGCGGTTGAGGCCGTGGCTGACCCGGCCATGCCTCTGCTGTGGTTGCTGCGCGATGTGCTGAACATGACAGGCACCAAATTTGGCTGCGGTGTGGCAGCCTGCGGTGCGTGTACCGTCAAGGTCGATGGGCAGGCGATGCGCTCTTGCGTTGTGCCCACTTCAAGCGTGGTCGGCAAACGCATCCAGACCATTGAAGCGCTGGGCACGCCAGCCAAACCCCATGTCCTGCAACTGGCCTGGATTGCCGAGCAGGTGCCGCAGTGCGGTTATTGCCAGTCAGGCATGTTGATGGCTGCCAGCGCCCTGCTGGACAAAACACCCAAGCCGACCGATGCGGATATCGATGCTGCCATGACAAATATTTGCCGCTGCGGGACTTATCAGCGGATTCGGCTGGCGATCAAACGGGCGGCGGGTCTGCCGGTGGGGTTGGGCAAGAAAGCCACGACATGAAACGCAGGACGTGGCTGCTCAGCGGTGCTGGTGCCTTGGGCGCGCTGGTGGTTGGCTGGGGCGCTTTGCCTGCGCGGTCGCGCTTGGGCTCGGGCAAGCTCTGGCCAATCGACAGCGCAGACACCAGCATTGCCCTGAATGGCTGGATCAAGATCACGCCCGACGGGGGTGTGGTGCTGGCCATGGCGCGCAGTGAAATGGGGCAGGGCGTGCATACCGCTCTGGCCATGCTGGTGGCTGAAGAGCTCGATCTTCCGCTGGGCCGCATCAAGTTGGCTCAGGCAGGCAGCGATGCGATTTATGGCAATGTCGCGATGCTGGTTTCCAGTCTGCCGTTTCATCCCAGCCAACTTGGCGACAACGGCAAACAGGCTGCTATGCAAGTCAGACTCGGCCAGTGGCTGGTCGGCAAGGTGGCGCGCGAGCTGGGCATTCATGTCACCGGAGGCTCGTCAAGCGTGGCAGATGCTTGGGAGCCGCTGCGGCTGGCGGCCGCCACGGCCAGAGCGTCTTTGTTGGGGGCTGCATCCTTGGCGTGGAAGCTGCCCCTGGCAGAACTGATGGTCAACAACGGTGTTGTCTCGCATGCGTCCGGGCGGTCTGCCCATTACGGCGAGTTTGCCAAATATGCGGTCTCAACGCCGCCGGGCAATGTCAGCCTGAAGGCGCGCAAAGATTGGACTCTGATTGGACAGAGCGCACCGCGAACGGATGTGCCTGCCAAAGTCAATGGCACGGCCATGTTTGGGATGGATGTGCGCTTGCCGGGCATGTTGTATGCGGCGGTGCGCTTGTGCCCGATGCTGGGCGGCTCGCCCGGGGCCATCAGCGCCAGTGCAGCTCTGGCCATGCCGGGCGTATTGCGCATCGTGCCGCTCCAAGCCTGGGCTGGCTCAAGCGCTGGCTTTGCAATGATTGGCAAAACATGGTGGCACGCGCAACAGGCGGCACAAGCGGTGCAGCTTGACTGGCAGCAACGTCCGGCTGGTGCGTTAGATAGCCGGGCGATTGAAAAACAGCTGCAGGCGGCTCTGGCGCAAGACACGGGTCATGTCTTTTTTGAGCAGGGTGATGTCGCGGCGGCTGAGTCCGCTGCAGCGCGCAAGCTGGAAGCGACCTACAGCGCACCTTATCTGGCACATGCCACGCTGGAGCCGATGAACTGCACCGCTCAGGTAACTGGCGGCAAAGTGTTGATATGGGTGCCCAGCCAGGTACCGCAAATGGCCGCGGCGGTTGCGGCGCGGGTTGCCGGTGTTGACATTGATGATGTGACGGTTGTTGTCACTCTGTTGGGTGGCGGTTTTGGCAGGCGCCTGGAGGTTGACTTTGTCGCCCAGGCGGTGCGCGTGGCGATGGACAGCGGCGGTCAACCCGTGCAATTGATCTGGTCACGTGAAGAAGACATGACCCATGATTTTTACCGACCGATGGCCACCGCACGGCTCAACGCATCTATAGATGCGCAGGGTGTGGCCAGCAGCCTGCGTATCCAATCTGCAGGCGACGCCATATCGCCCCGCTGGTTTGAGCGAGCCGCCACTGTTTTGCACGGGCCGCTGGAGATGCCGGACAAAACCACGGCCGAAGGCCTGTTTGGTTTGCCGTATGCATTTGCGCACCAAAAAATGTCACATGTCGCCACACGCAGCTCGGTGCCCGTGGGTTACTGGCGCTCAGTGGGGCATTCGCACAATGCGTTCTTTTCTGAATGCTTTATGGATGAGCTGGCACTGGCGGCGGGGCAGGATGCGCTGGCCTACAGGCGGGCACTGCTAAAAAATGCGCCGCGTCACTTGGCTGTCCTTGATTTGGCAGCCGCCAAGGCGGGCTGGGGTACAACGCTG
>CAMARI010000089.1 GCA_945860515.1 Polaromonas sp. YR568 | reverse complement strand
TGACATCCGTGGCCAGCAGCAAGCCCAATGGCCCGTGGCAAACGCCGCCCATGACTTTGCCCGCAGCCCAGGCCTGCGTGATCTTCTGGCCCAGCACGGCCGAGGTACCAAGGTCATAGGCAGCGCCCCAGCCACCGGCCAGAAAGATGATGTCGTACTGCGTGAAGTCAATCGCGTCAATCTTCATGGAGGCTTTGACCTGGGCCTGAAAGACGGCATCTTTCAAGTAGCGTTTGTCAGACGGCGCTGCCAGAAACCAGCGAAACGAGTCGGGCTCAATCGGGATAGCGCCACCTTGGATGCTTGCCACGTCCACGGTCATGCCGGCCTCAAGAAACTCATAGTAAGGCGCGGTCATCTCGGAACCAAAGACGCCCGTGGCCTTGCCGCCTGCCCCTAGCGTGGCCTGGCTGGTGGTGATGATCAGTGCCTTGCCGCCCGGCAAAGTGTGGAAATCCCCGTGATAGGCCGGGTGTAGACCAAACGCCCTGAGGGTGGCCGGCAGTGCCAGCCAGGCAAACAGCGCCAGCACTGTAACGACGGTGAAAAAGAGGGTGGTCATGCGTTTATTTGGCAAAGGGTTGAAGGAATACAAGCCGGTTGACTTGCTAGCGCGCCAGCAGATAAATCAAAGCGCCGAAAAAAACCAGCGCAGTGGCCATCAAGCCTCGGACAAAAACAAGACTGACAAGCGGCTTGACCGGAAAGACATGTGTCTTTTCTATGGCCGCCCATTTGTGAACGGTCAGGCCAGCTTTTTGAACCACCAAGGCAAAGCGTAAAAAGTCGCGGCGACTGCGGTAACGCACCATGGCGACGTAATGCCAGGCATCGGCTCCTTCAGGTTCGACGAATTGCCCGCATCGCTTCGCCACAAAAACCGGATGGTTGCCGAATCTCAGCAAGGGCCATAAGATCGCTTTTCCCCAACGCATATCGGCCTTGCGGGCGTCGTCATCGTAGGCATAAGCTGGTGGATAACCCGGTGGGTAAGCCGCTCTGGGGCGATGCCGAACCAGGTTCTGCATGACAAACTCCTTACCGTCGTCGTTGGCCAGCAGCAGCCGAACTTCAGCGACCGCCGCGCTGTCCCTTTCGCTTCGGGCGTGGGCATTGAGTTCAGCCAGGAAGTGCTCGATCTCAGCAGGCGACAGGGGCTTGCCATTGCCACCATACCAAGCCAAAAACAGGTAGTAGATCACGGCCAGCGGGATAGCGATGGACAGCAGCAATGTCATGGCCTAGGCCTGCTGCCCAACGATGAAGAACAGCTCGCCCACAGGACAGCTTATAGACACGACATTGAAGAACGCTGACTTCAAAGCGTCACCGCCACACCAGCGCTTTTTAAAAGGCGTGGTGAGGTCAACCAATAGTTTTCTAACTGCAAGTTCGGACATGAAAATATTTTTAGAGGACCGAGGGTTTTGGATAGCTTCTCGACACTTAAGTATTTTGCTATATTTTCCATACATTAATGTATGTTTTTATGCCATTCTTGTTTTTAAAGTGTTTTTTCTGATTTGGAGCAAAAGTCTGGGGTCTTACCATCCAAGTTTCTGAAACCTGCCTTTGTGAGCCACTTATGCTGAAGAAAATTGTCATTGATTTTGGATTGTTAATTTCATCCGTCGTGCTGGTATTGGGAGGGCTTTATGTCAAAGGCGGCCGAGCAGAGGTTCTTCTGTGGGTGGTCAAAATATTTTTAAGAGTGGAGCATGAGCCCAACAGGGAAGTGACTTGGGCCATTCCTAAAGGCCCTGCAGTTAGCCCTTCAGCCAGCCCTGAAGCCAGATCGGGCGCCAAACCACCCAATGTCATTTTGATTGTGGCCGACGACTTGGGCTACAACGACATCACTTTAAACGGCGGCGGCCTGGCCAAGGGCACTGTGCCCACCCCCTTTATCAACAGTTTGGCGCAGCAAGGCGCCAATTTTGAATCCAGTTATTCCGGCAATGCCACCTGCGCACCTTCACGTGCCGCCATGATGACTGGGCGCTATCCCACTCGCTTTGGCTATGAATTCACGCCAACGCCTAAGCAGTTCATGAAAGTCATTGGCCACTACAAGGGCCCCAACCAATTGCATGACGCCATCTATCACGCTGATCGTGAGAAGGACCTCATTCCCTATGAAACCATGGGACTGCCGCGCTCAGAAATCACGATGGCCAAGTTGCTGAAGGGGCAAGGTTATAGAACGCTGCATGTGGGCAAGTGGCATTTGGGCGATGCACCAGAATTTAGAGCCTATGCGCATGGCTTTGATGAGTCTTTGTCTTTTCCACATGCCGCCTCTCTTTTCTTGCCAGAGAAAGATCCCAATGTGGTGAACGCTCAGCAATCTTTTGACATCATTGATAAATTTTTATGGGCCGCAGGTAGTTTTGGCATGCGCTTTAACAACAGCGAGCTTTTCAAGCCTAAGCGTTATGTGACAGATTACCTCACTGACGAAGCCGAAAAAGCCATTGAGGCCAATCGCAGTCAGCCCTTCTTCCTTTACTTGGCCTACACCGCGCCGCACACCCCACTGCAAGCCACCAAAGAAGACTACGCAGCACTGTCGCACATTGAAGATCACACATTACGTGTGTATGCCGCCATGGTTCGCAACTTAGATCGCAACATTGGCCGTGTGCTGCAAACACTGAAAGACAAAGGCTTGGACGACAACACCATTGTGATTTTTACCAGCGACAACGGTGGCGCGCATTACGTGGGCCTTGATGGTTTGAACAGCCCCTACCGCGGCTGGAAGGCCACGTTTTTTGAAGGCGGCATTCGGGTTCCTATTTTCATGCGTTGGCCCGCAGGCATTCCCAAAGGTGTGAAGCCGCAGCTACCAGTCAACCACATGGATATTTTCACCACGGTGGCAGCTGCGACCGGTGCCAAGTTACCCGCCGACAGGCCGATGGATGGCATTAACTTGTTACCCCAAATCGCCAAGCCTGCCGACAAAGGACCGGACCGCTCTTTGTTCTGGCGAACCGACACGTATCGGGTGATTCGAAAAGGCGACTGGAAATTGCAGGTGACGCAAAACCCCAGAAAAGACTGGCTCTACCACCTGGCAGCAGACCCGACCGAAAAAAACAATTTGGCAACCCAAGAACCCGCCAGAGTGGCCAGCATGAAGAAAGAGTTAGAAGCCTTCAATGCCACGCAAGTCAAGCCTAACTGGCCTTCCATGGCCGAGGCTGCGATTAGCATTGACAAACATCTACGGCAAAGATCGCTGCCAACTGATGAGTACATTTATTACAGCAACTGAGCGCATGCGCGAGCCACCCATTTCGGTGTCATTGCCAGGCCTACGCCCCTCCAGCTTCGACGAATTTTCCCTCGGTTTGAGCAGGCGCTAGGGGCTGGCCACTGCCACGATACCAAGCCAAAAACAGGCCTTAAATCACTGCCAGCAGGATAGCGATGGACAGCAGCAGGTCATGGCCTAGGCCTGCTGCCCAACCAGGGAGAACTGTGCCGCGTTGTCCCGTAGCCATTGTTTTGAAAGCGCCCCATCATGCTGGCTAGGGTGAAAGGTGGGCGAAAAATAGTCGCGCCACAAACCGTAGTTGCTGCGCACCAAGCCGTCTTTGGCGAACAGCAGTCTGGCGCCGCTGCGCCAGCTCCGCCAGCTCAACAGGCTGCCGTCATGCCAGAGATTGCGCACGGTTTGGCGCATCACGTCTGTCAGGAACACAAACGTGATGTAGCGAAAGATTCGAACACGCCAAGTATGATTACCACTGACCGCTTGGTAGATGTCAAAGGCGGTGCAGCGGTGCTCGGATTCTTCCGCACTGTGCCAAAGCCACATGGTTTTCAGCCTTGGATCGGCACCGGCAAGCGCCTCAGGGTGGCGGAGCATCCAGTCGGCAAAAATAGCTGTGAAGTGCTCCGTGGCAGCGGTGGCGGCAACATGTATGCGTAGATCACGATGGGCATTGGCCTTGAGTCGTCTCAAGGCGCGCCGCTCAATTTCGTTGCTATAGCCCAGGTTTTCCAAATGGCTGTTGAACAAAAAGTGAATCCGTCTGTGCGTGGCCTCTTGTCCGGCAAAGCCCTTTACCTCGGCCGCGTACTTGTCCTGCTCTGACTCCGGCAGGGCTTTCAAGCCATTGCGCACCGAGTCCATAAAGTACTGCTCGCCCACTGGAAAGCTCATCGACAGAGCGTTGAAGAAGGCAGAGCGGAACGCATCACCACCGTTCCACCGACCGGTAAAAGGTGTGTCCAAGTCAATCAACAGGCGGCGTACAACTAAATCGGTCATGGTCATTGTCTCAACAGGCGGTTCATGGTTTTAAAGGCTTCATGGACTTTCAACATTTCTACGAGCGGGCAACCTTGTTCAGGCCCGCTCGCGCAGCTCACGCCGCAAAATCTTACCCACATTGCTTTTCGGCAACTCGGCCATGAACTCAATTTCACGTGGCATTTTGTAAGCGGTCAGATTTTCGCGGCAATGCCGGATCAGATCTTCTTTCGTCAAGTCAGTTGTTTTCTTGACCACATAAATCATCACCGACTCACCCGAATGTTGGTTTGGCTTGCCTACAGCCGCCACTTCCAAAACGCCGGGGTGCATCATCACGACATCTTCGATTTCATTCGGGTAGACATTAAAGCCGGACACCAGAATAATGTCTTTCAGGCGGTCGACCAACTTGAGGAAACCATTGTCATCCATCACCGCGACATCACCGGTGCGTAAAAAACCATCCGCTGTCATCACCGCAGCGGTTTCAAGAGGCCGCTGCCAGTAGCCCTGCATCACTTGCGGACCGCGCACGCAGAGCTCTCCGGCTTCACCCACAGGCAGTTCTTTGCCATCTGCGTTACGAATGGACACCTCGGTAGAGGGAACCGGCAGGCCAATGCTGCCGTTGAAGGCTTTCAGGTCTAGCGGGTTCACGGTGACGGTGGGTGAGCACTCGGTCAGCCCATAACCTTCAATCAGCGGGGTGTGGGTAATGTGCTGCCAGCGCTCTGCAACAGCGCGCTGCACTGCCGCACCGCCGCCGATGGCAACGCGCAGCTGGCTGAAATTTACTTTTGCGAAGTCTGGGTTATTGACCAGACCATTGAACAGCGTGTTCACAGCAGGCAACGAGACAAAGCGGTAGCGGCTCAATACTTTGACAAAGGCCGGAATGTTGCGCGGGTCGGCCACCAGCACGTTGGTGCCGCCCATACCGACAAAACCCAGGCACGTCCCCAGCGCGAAGATGTGGTACAGCGGAATGGCCGTGATGCTGATCAGGTCGGCGTTTTTATCCAAAAAGGGGTCAAACCAGACCTGGCCCTGTTTGGCATTGGCAAGGATGTTGAGGTGGGTCAGCATTGCCCCCTTTGACACGCCGGTGGTTCCGCCGGTGTACTGCAAAAAAGCAAGGTCGTTGGGCTGGATGTCGACCGGTTTAAATGCAGCCACCGCGCCACGTGCCAACATGCCCCGATACGTGATGCTGCCCGGCAAGCTGTACGCGGGCACCATTTTTTTAACCTTGCGCACCAGAAAGTTACCCAGCACCCGTTTAGGCCACGGCATCATGTCGGCCAGGCCTGTGACCACCACATGTTTGACGGCGGTGTTGCTGATGACCTTGGCCAGCGTGTGCGCAAAAACGTCAACGATGACCATCGCCTCTGCGCCTGAATCCTTGAGCTGATGCTCCAGTTCGCGAGCGGTGTACATCGGATTCACGTTGACTACCACGTAACCTGCACGCAACAGGCCAAACAGGCAGACCGGATATTGCAGCAAATTGGGCATCATCAAGGCAACGCGTGCGCCCTGAGCAAGCTTGAGTTCGGACTGAAAATAAGCGGCCACCTGTTCCGAGAGCTTGTCCAGCTGGCTGTAAGTCATCGCGACGCCGGTGGACCCGCTGATGAACGCGTCACGATCTGCGTACTGCGTGGCTGCATCAGCGAAATATTGCGCAATGGAACGCAGCGCACCCAAGTCAATGTTTTCAGGGACTCCTGCAGAGTAGCTTTTGAGCCAGATTTTTTCCATGCTTTACTTTTGGGTGAATGGTTGATTGCTTCGTCTCAACGTCTCTAAAAGCGCTTAGGTCTGACGACAATAGATCTCAAGGTGACCATTTTCAGTACATCAGTGTATTGTAAAAGAACAGATTAGATGGAGGTCAATTTTTAAATGGTGACGCAAGCGTTACAAGGCGCCTATTGACAGGCTACTTGGCGTTCAATACAGTGATGTATTGAACAGCTTTTCAGCTAAAAGCTTTCGCGTTCTTTTTCATGTAACGCACGGCGGGATCGTCATCCAATCAACAAGACCTACGATGCAAACACAAACTGTGCAACTGTTGGCCATTTTCTCTGTGCTGAGCACCTTCGCGCTGGCCGAGCTTGTGCAAAGGCGCTTCTTTGCACCGGAAGCCACACGCGAGGACAACCGACTCGACATCGCTGTCACGCTGATGTTCCCGCTGATCGCCGGGGCTGTGGTGGCTGTCGCCAACGCTTTGTGCGTCTGGTTGATGCCAGAGCAACGCAACGCCCTGGCTGATTGGCCGGTATGGCAAATGGTGCTGGTGTTGTTGCTGGCCGACGATCTGACCCAGTACTTTTGGCACCGACTGAGTCACACCTCCTTTATGTGGCCACTGCACCGCGCCCACCACTCCGCCGCCTATATGAGTGTGCGCATCGTCTACCGCAATAATGCCTTTTACTACGCGCTGATGCCGGGTCTGTGGCTCTCGGGTGTGCTCATTTACCTTGGGTTTGGTTGGGTCTACGTGGTCTATTCCATCGTCAAGCTGTCGGTGATCATCGGCGCGCATTCTGCCGTGCGCTGGGACCAGTGGCTGTACCGTTACCGCGTGCTGCGCCCGCTGGCCTGGGTGGTCGAGCGAACCATTTCGACTCCCGCTACCCACTATGCGCACCATGCCCTGGTGCAGGACGACGGTGTGGGTCACTACACCGGCAATTACGGCAATTTGCTTTTTTTCTGGGACGTGCTGTTTGGTACCGCCCACATTACCCGGCGCTACCCGCCGGCTTACGGCCTGACGGATGACAGGGCGCACGGGCCAGAGTCCTGGCTAACGCAGCTTGTGTACCCGCTCAGGCGTTCACGCCGCGCCGAAACCGTGCTTGGCAACGCCTCACACCAGCCACCGAAATAGCCTCTCGTATCAAGCTTTCAGGAAATTTCGCATGACACGGCTGACTGGCAAGACGGTGGTGATCACCGGCGCTGCATCGGGCATAGGCGAGGCGCTGGCCCATGCGCTGGCCGGTGAGGGCGCGCGGCTGCTGCTGGCCGATGTGGACGCAGACCGCCTCGAAGCGGTGGCCAGCAGCGTCCGGCTGACAGGGGCGACATGCCTGACTCAGCTTTGCGATGTGTCACAGGTCTCGGCATTAGAAGCGCTGGCCGAGCTTGCGCTGCGCGAGCTGGGCGGCGCGGACGTGCTCATCAACAATGCGGGCGTGGCGCTGGTCGCGCCGGTGCAAAGCCTGTCGCTGACCGACGCGCACTGGCTGATGGATATCAACTTTTGGGGCGTGGTGCATGGCTGCCGCGCCTTCACGCCGCAATTGCAGGCGCGCCCAGGCGGCACCATCGTCAACCTGTCGAGTGTCTTTGCCATGGTGTCACTCCCCACCCAGTCGATCTACAACGCCAGCAAGGCGGCCGTGCGCGCATTTTCGGATGCGTTGCGCGAAGAGCTGCGCAAAAAGTCAGGCAATGCTCACAGCGCGGAAAGCGCTCATGCGGTGCGCGTGCTGTGCGTGCATCCCGGCGGCATCCGCACACGCCTGGTGACGCAGGCGCGGCTAGGCGACATCTCCTCCGTCGCCGAGAGCCCACAAGCCCTGCAAGCGCAGTTTAAGGGGGTGGCCCGTACCAGCGCCGACCAGGCCGCCGCCGCCATCGTCAAGGCACTGCGCGATGGCCGAACACGATTGCTGATAGGCGCAGATGCGCGTCTAGGCGACTGGCTGTTTCGCCTCGCACCGGGCCGGGCTTCGGCCTGGTTTTCAGCGCTGGCGTTATGGGGTCAGCGCCAAGTCAAGCGGCGCATGGCCCCCAAAAGCTAACTAAGACGCTACTTTTTACAGTTCAAGAACGGCCAGTAGATATCGCGATCATGCGGCTTTTGCGACCAAGCGCCGCTTTGCAGGCGATACGGGTAAGGTCAAACCCTGCTGATGAATCAGGTAGGTTGCGATGATGCCCGACAGGTAGCTGCTGACTTGCGGCGGGTTTCCGGGCCGGCTCATGGCCTGGTAACTGCCGACGATCGCCAGGTAAAACAGGGCCGCCAGTTCGGTCGATTTTTTCTTGTCGCCAGTCAGTCGCAAAAATTTTTTCTCGAACAAATCCATACGGGCCTGGTCTACCTCTGCCAGCATTTTTGCGACTTGGTCATCGCGCCTGCCCAGGCCGCGCAAGGCCAGCTCAAAACGGATGTTCTCCAAATCAGCGCCGGCATGGGCCAGGGCAACCTCCAGCAAGTGCTCCAGGTCAGCCCTCGGGTCGGCTGTGGCGAGGGCAACGGCGCCGAGCTGATCACCGAGCGCCATTTCGCGCTGCAGCCAACGGGCCAGCAAGGCGGCGATCAGATCGGCATGGTCGGCAAAGTGCCAGTAAAAGCTGCCACGCGTCACGCCCAGCGTATCGGCAATCATCAGCACCTTGGCCTTATCAAAGCCACCCTCGACCACTGCATTAAAGGCAGCGTCGAGCCAGTCATCGCGCGTCAGCCGGGGGGCGTCAGATCGCTTGCCTGATTTTTTCTTTGCTGTCATGAAATTATTGTCTGTTGATTGAACCACCAGATGGGTGCCAATGAAAAATAAAAATGGATCCGTACACTCATGTATTGTTATGATACATTTGGATTTGTCAAAACAGCAGTGTATTGATGCCACAAAAATAAAAGTGTGATGTCGCTTAAAAGTTTGCTCATGCCTGCCGTCAGCCAATGGTTTCTCTCACGAGACCGATTGATGAAGCAGCGTGCGCGCGCCGAACGGGCGCGGTTGAACCGGGGCGAAGCGCATCAGGTCCACTACTTTCACCAGGTTGACGACCCCTACAGCGCGCTGGCTGCAGCCTGCCTGCCGCGCTTGCTGGAACGCTATGACATCAACATCAAGGCGCATGTGGTTGGCCCGCCGCCCGACAGCGCAGCGGCCGAGCGCGACAAGCTGATCGCCTATAGCCGCAAGGACGCGCAGCTGCTGGCCAGTCGCTGGGGCATGACGTTTGAAGACCACGGCGCGCAACCCTCGCCGGATGATGTGAGCCTGGCCACGCGCCTGCTGGTCGCCAGCATCCACAATGGGCGCTTTGTTGACGCGGCGGGGCAAATCTCGTCAGACCTTTGGCTCCACCCGGCCGCATTGGCTGCAAACGGAACAAGCGTTGAGCTGGCCGATGCGGATCGGCATGTGACAGAGTCCAACGCGCTGCGCCAGCAGTTGGGCCACTACCTGGGTGCAACTTTTTTTTATGGTGGTGAATGGTATTGGGGCATTGACCGACTGCACCACCTGGAGCTCAGGCTAAAAGCGCTGGGCGCTCAACACAGTGGCGCGCTCGATCTGATGTTTCCGCCGAGCACTGACTTGCAAGATTCAGTGCCGATCAATCGTCCACCGACCATCGATTTTTATGTCTCGCTGCGCAGCCCCTACTCTGCCATCGTCGCGCCGCGGGTGTTCGAGTTAGGCCGACGCACCGGCGCAAAAGTGCGGCTGCGCTTTGTGCTGCCCATGGCCATGCGCGGCCTGCCGGTGCCGCTCAACAAACGCCTGTACATCAGCCGGGACGCAGCGCGCGAAGCCTGGGTGCGCCGCGTTGACTTTGGCCGATTGAATGACCCGATTGGCAAGCCCACAGAGCGTGGCCTGGCCCTGATACCTTTTGCCGAGCGTGCCGGCAAGGGCGAAAGCTTCCTGCTGTCATTCATGCGTGGGGTCTGGGCCGAAGGCATCAATGCGGGTAGCGACAGCGGCTTGCGCAACATCGTTGAGCGCGCCGACCTTGACTGGAGCCAGGCCCGCCTGGCCTTGAAAGACCAGGGCTGGCGCAAGACAGCGGAGCAAAACCGTCAAGACCTGTTCAGCCTGGGTTTATGGGGCGTGCCCTCGTTTCACGTCGGTGGCGTGGCAGTCTGGGGCCAGGATCGTTTGTGGGCCGTGGAAGACGAATTATTAAAAGGAAGTCAAGCATGTTCTTTGTCCTGAAAGCCGTGTGCCTGGGTATTTATGCGCTGGCCTTGGCAGGCTTGGCAGGCCTGCTGCCAAGTGGTTTTGCGGGCAGCATGCAAACGATTGCGCTGGTGATGTTGGCGGTCCATGCCGTCGAGCTGGCGGTCATGTTCAAGCATGTCAAGCGCTATCCCGGCCCGCTCGCCATCAGCGTTCTGCTGACCATGCTGTTTGGCCTGTTGCACTGGAAGCCGCTGGCTGACGCCGCAAAGGAAGGCTAGCGCCATGCGCCGCCGGATAGACACACAGTTGCTGATCATGGCGCTGGCCTGCTGCGGATTTTCCTTCGCCGGTAGCGCCCTAGCCGCCGAAAAAACGCGGCCCAACATCGTCGTGCTGCTGGCCGACGACTGGGGCTTTAGCGATGTAGGGGCGTTTGGCGGCGAAATTGCCACGCCCCACCTGGATGACTTGGCGCGGCGCGGGATGCGGTTTTCAAATTTTCACGTGAGCGCGTCTTGCTCGCCGACCCGCGCCATGCTGCTGACCGGGGTCGACAACCACCGCAATGGCGTGGGCAATATGCGGGAGACGATTCCACAGTCGCATGTGGGCAAGCCCGGCTACCTGACCGTGCTGGATACCAACGTCGTCACCATTGCCAGCCTGCTCAAGGACAGCGGTTACCGCACCTACGTGGCTGGCAAGTGGCATGTCGGCAAGGAGCCGCACAACCTGCCGCCTGCGCGCGGTTTTGAGCGCTCCATCATCCAGGGGGACAGCGGCTCGGACAACTGGGAAACCGGCAAGCGCTACCTGGACCTGGCCGA
>CAMARI010000088.1 GCA_945860515.1 Polaromonas sp. YR568 | reverse complement strand
GCATTGAAGTGCTGCTGATGGCCGACCGCGTGGATGAGTGGGCACTGAACTACCTGCACGAGTTTGACGGCACGCCGCTGCAGTCGGTTGCCAAGGGCGCGGTTGACCTGGGCAAGCTGCAAGATGAGGACGAAAAGAAGGCCGCTGAGCTGGCGCAAACCGAGTTCAAACCCACGCTCGACAAATTAAAGGATGCCCTCAAAGACAAAGCCAGCGACGTGCGAGCCACCAGCCGTCTGGTGGATTCACCGGCCTGCCTAGTGGTGCAAGACGGTGACATGTCGACACAATTGGCCCGAATGCTCAAGCAGGCCGGCCAGGCTGTGCCAGAGGTCAAGCCCATTCTTGAAATCAATGCCGAGCACCCGCTGGTCAAAAAGCTGGTGGGATCAAGCAACTTTGATGACCTGGCTCACATTATTTTTGACCAGGCCCTGTTGGCCGAAGGCGGTATGCCTGCCGACCCTGCGGCTTATGTGAAGCGGGTCAACGCGCTGCTGGTCTAGTTTCCAGCCCTTGTTCAAGAGCTAAAGCCGCAGGCCCGGCAGTCCTGCGGCCCCCTGTGAGCGCTTGGCCGGGGCACCTGCTGGCCAGGCTACCCTCACGCTGCCAAGTCATCAAATAGACACATTGCGGTCCTAAATTCTCACGGTACCAATCGGAGAATTAGTTTATGGACGCTGTAATTCGTATCAACGCTTTGAGCAAAACGTTCAGCAGCGGCCGCAAGGCACTGCAAGGCGTTGATATTCACATTGCCCGTGGCGAAATGGTGGCGCTGATTGGCGCTTCAGGCTCTGGTAAGTCAACTTTGTTGCGTCATATGGCCGGGCTGATGGCGGGCAATAGTGATTCTCAAGGTTCTATTGAAATCAACGGCAGAACGGTTCAAAAGAACGGCAAGATCGCCAGCAACATCCGCTCCGTGCGCTCTGACATTGGCTTTGTCTTCCAGCAGTTCAACTTGGTGGGCCGCTTGAGCGTCATCACCAATGTTTTGGCGGGCACGCTGCACAAGGTGCCCCTGTGGCGCAGTCTGATCCGCTGGTTTACAGCTGAGGAAAAGGCCAGGGGCATAGACGCCTTGCGGCGCGTCGGCATCGCCGAATGTTGGAGCCAGCGCGCGTCAACTTTGTCCGGCGGACAGCAGCAGCGCGCGGCCATTGCGCGCGCCATGGTGCAGGGTGCCAAGGTCATCCTGGCAGACGAACCCATCGCCTCGCTTGACCCTGAATCATCACGAAAGGTCATGGACATCCTGGCCCGAGTGAACCAGGAAGACCAGTGCACAGTGGTGGTTTCCCTGCATCAGGTCAATGTTGCCTTGAAGTACTGTCAGCGCGTGATTGCCCTGCACGAGGGCAAGGTGGTGTACGACGGCGCGTCGTCGGGGCTGACACCGGCTTTGCTGCGTGATCTGTATGGCGCTGAAGCAGACGACATTCTGTCCCTTGGAGACCACATTTCAAGCCTGCAGGACAAGGTCAAAACCGTTCAGCATCTTCCATGGCCTGCACCTCTTGCCCAGGCGGCCTAACCCTTTATCGACAAACCAACTTTAGGAAGCATCATGATCACAAAACTGATAGTCGGGCTGGCGGTTGCCGCCTTCGCAGCATTGACGCCAGCTCAGGCGCAGGACATGAAAGAGCTGAACTTCGGCATTATTTCGACCGAATCGTCCCAAACCCTGAAGTCGGACTGGCAACCCATTTTGGAAGATATGGCCAAAAAAACCGGCATGAAGATCAACGCATTTTTTGCCACTGATTACGCCGGAATCATTGAAGGCATGCGCTTCAACAAGGTTCAGGTGGCATGGTTTGGCAACAAGTCAGCCATGGAATCCGTGGACCGTGCAAACGGTGAAGTGTTTGCACAGATGGTCAACGCGGATGGGAGCCAAGGGTACTACTCGCATTTTGTGGTTCACAAGGACAGCCCGATCAAGTCGCTCGACGATGTTCTCAAGAACGGCAAAAATTTGGCCTTCGGCAATGGTGACCCGAACTCAACGTCAGGCTTTTTGGTGCCAAGCTATTACGTCTTCGCTCAAAACAAGATTGATGCCAAGACCTTTTTCAAGGTCACGCGCAGCGCCAATCATGAGACCAATGCTTTGGCGGTTGCCAACAAGCAGTTGGACGTCGCAGTGACCAACAGCGAAACGCTGGATAAAGTGAAAGAGCGTCAGCCCGAGAAGTTCAAGGACATCCGGATTGTCTGGTCATCACCGCTGATTCCGTTGGACCCGATCGTGATGCGCAAGGATTTGCCGGAAGCCACGAAAAAGAGCGTGCGTGAGTTCTTTTACAACTACGGCAAGGGCGGGCAGAATGAAAAAGACAACCTGATGAAGTTGTCCAAGCTGTCCTCGTTCAAGCCGTCCACCAATGCGCAGTTGGTCCCCATTCGTCAGCTTGAACTGTTCAAAGACCGCAATAAGTTTGAAGCTGACGCTGCCATGCCAGCAGCGGACAAGCAAACGAAAATCGCCGAGATCGACAAAAAGCTTGCAGAGTTGAGCAAATAAATGTGCTGTCTGCTTTGCCACTTCGTGCATCAAACGATATGACAACGATTCAATCGACGATCAAGCCTTTAGAGATGGGCCCAGCCAAAACAAGCTGGTTGAGTTTGCTGGCTTGGGGCGTATTTCTGGCACTGCTGGCTTGGTCTTGGCGCGGCGCAGAGATGCGCCCACTTGATCTGGTCCGCGATTCCGGCAATATGGCCCAATATGCAGCGGAATTTTTTCCGCCCAACTTCAAGGACTGGAAGTTTTATTTGCAGGAGATGGTCGTCACATTGCAGATCGCCTTGTGGGGAACTGTCCTGGCTGTCATTTTTGCGGTGCCGTTGGGCTTGTTGTCGTCGGCCAACATCGCGCCTGCCTGGGTTTGCCAGATCGTGAGGCGCTTTATGGACGCTGCCAGAGCCATCAACGAGATGGTTTTTGCGATGCTGTTTATCGTCGCGGTGGGGCTTGGCCCCTTTGCCGGTGTCCTGGCACTGTTTGTTCACACCACGGGCGTACTGGCCAAATTGTTTTCCGAGGCGGTTGAATCGATCGACGCGCAGCCTGTCGAAGGTATTCGGGCGACGGGGGCCAATGCACTGGAAGAGATTGTTTTCGGCATCATTCCGCAGGTTCTGCCGCTCTGGATTTCTTATTCTCTTTACCGCTTTGAGTCCAACGTCCGCTCAGCCTCGGTCGTCGGCATGGTGGGGGCAGGCGGCATTGGCGTGATTTTGTGGGAAATCATTCGCGGATTTCAATACGCCGAAACCTGTGCGGTCATGATCATCATTGTCATCACCGTGGTGCTGATTGATCTGGTGTCCGCACGAATTCGCAAAGCACTGGTTTAGGAATCAAGATGGCGTTAAAACTCGAAGAAATGACCAGCTTATATCTGAATGAGGGCGCAGCGCAGTACGGCAAAGAAGCAGTCACCCAGCTGCAGCATGCTCTGCAATGCGCTCATCTGGCAGAAGTCTCTGGCGCATCCCATGAACTGGTGGCAGCAGCGTTATTGCACGACTTGGGGCATTTGATAGCGAGTACCGCAGCCGGTCAAGCTACAGGCGTTGATGACTTGCATCAGTTTGTGGCTATTCCCTTTTTGCGCGGTGTCTTCCCGGCTGCGGTGCTGGACCCTATTGCCATGCATGTGGACGCCAAGCGTTACCTGTGTTTTGCGGACCCTGCCTACCACGCGACCTTGTCGCCAGCATCCCAGCGCAGTCTGGTCTTGCAGGGCGGCCCATTTGATCAGGCCGGTGCCGACGCGTTTATGGCCAAGCCCTTTGCCAGTGATGCGGTGGCCCTGCGTCGCTGGGATGATCTTGCCAAGGACCCCGCTGCCCTCACGCCTGGATGGGAACACTATCAGGCGCTTCTGGGGCGAGTGAGCGGCACGCTGATGCCTGCCTGAGCTGCCAGAGCTGCCAGGTAGGTGGCGAGTATTGAACCTGCTTCGGCAAGTTCTCCCTCATTGTTGATGCGCAGGTCAGGCTTTTGGGGGGCAGTTTCTTCAAGGCTGGCATTTCGTGCCAGCCGCTGCAGCACTTCCTGTTGGGTGTCACGGCCCCGTTCAGTCAGGCGGGAAGCGATCGCTTCAGGGCTGGCCGTGATCTCGATTCGTTTGACGTCTGGCGAGGCTGGCAAACCATCGACATGACTGCGCGAGCCGTTGATAACCACAATCCCGCCTGCGCTGACGTGGCTTGCGTAGTGCTGGGAAATGCCATAGTGAAAACCGTGCGCCTGCCAGCACCAGCGCAGGCCGCCAGATTGTTGGAGCAGCAAAAAGTCATGCTCGCCAATCGCGTCGTGGTCAGACGCGGACTGTGCGGCGCGGGTGATGAGGCGACGTGCAAAAACAATCTCTGGTTGACTGGCCAGTGCTTTGACGGCCCAGGCGATCACGCTGTCTTTGCCAACCCCTGAGGGGCCACAGACGAAAACCCATTGTCCGGTCATGCATCTGCCCCCAGCGCAAAGTCGGCAATGCGCAAGAAAGGGCTATCAGCGGCTGGCTCCATGAACAGGCAAAGTCGGTCCAGAACCAAGGGTTCCTGTCTGTTCAGATGCTCAATGGGCGCTGTCACGGCGCGGGTGACTCTGACTGCGTCTTGTGCTGTCACTGGCCCCGTCAGGGTGAAGTGCATTTGATACCGCTCCAGAACATGCGGGTAGCCAAAGCGATTGAGGAGTTCTGTGGCCCGCGCATCGAGCGGCTCTTTCAGTCGCCTGCTGAGTTCATGGGCTGCAAGAGGTGCGCGCAGATCGTCAAGCTCGGTGACGCAGGCTTCAGCCAGGGCGTGTAAGCCGTCTACAGCTGCGGCTGGCACCAGTGCAACGAAGTCTCCCAGTGTCACGACTTCCATCTCGCCAAGCGGCAGTGGCCGCAGCAGGCGGGCCAGTTTGGCCATGCGATCTGTCAGTTCAGATGCCGCGATGCCGGTCGCAAGACGAAAGGGCGCTTTCAGCGTGGCATGAAAGCCGTAACGCCGTGGCACCCGTGTCAGCTCTTCTCGCTGGTTTGATGCTATGCCGTCAAGGTCAGGCAGAGGCAGCAGCTCATGGTCAAACTCGCTTCGGCCTAGCCACTGAGCGCCAAAGCTTTGCCAGCCCGATGCCTTGCTAGGCGCGAAATAAACCGCATAACGAATGCTCATGTTGATGCTCAAGCGACAGAGTCTGGTGTCACGACCAGTTGTACCCGGTCACCACAGAAGACGGTTTCACCGTACTTGATGGGTCGCCCCTGCATATCTACATCCAGACATTCAACACACATGACTGGCCGTGTCGCCGGCTGTTTGAGGAGTCTTGCCGTTTCATCCGATGGCATCTGGGTCGTGATCTGGCTTTTCGCCCTGACATAGTCTTCTACGCCGAAGTGGCGCAGGATGTCGGTGCTGCTGCTGCCGTCGCTCAGCATGTCCAGCAAGCCATTAAAACGCATCGCGGGGTAATACGCCGTTGCCATGCCAATAGGGTGACCGTTGGCTTCATCAAGCGTCTGAACCATGAGCACCGGCGCGCCCATCTCCAGCCCAAGCTCTTTGGCCATGCGAAGGGGCGCCGCCATTTCATGCGCGGTTAAAAGCTGTTTGCTGGGCAACAGGCCTTGACGCAGGAGGTTTTCACTGAAGCGGGTGCGGCGCGACAGTGTGTAGTCGAGCAGTTCATGCTGGACAAAGGTGCCGCGGCCTTTTTCGATTCTGACCAGCCCATCGAGTTGCAACGCCCCCACCGCTTGGCGCAAGGTATGGCGGTTAACGCGAAACCGGGCTGCCAGTTCGGTTTCACTGGGAAGGCGACCGGTCAAAGAGAAAGCCCGGTCCCTGATTTCAGTGCCCAGGGTCTCGGCAATTTGCTTCCATACCGATACCCCGCTAGGGCGTCCTGAAAAAATATGTTGTCGTTGTTCCGTTGTCATCGTTTGGTCATGTTGTCCGGTTGAACTACGGAGGTTGTCGGTGCTAGCTGAACCGACTGTGGCCAACTTTACTGAGTGATTTAGACATCTGTATGACAAACGACGCAACAACTGAAAACCCGGCGGGCGTGGTGGCCCGGCAACGTTATCTGGCGATCTTGGCTAGGGCGACAAGCGCTGAGCTTGAAGCGGCCAAGTTGTTGCTGGGTGAGCTTGACGAGGTCCACCATGTCAGACCGGCAGAAGTCGGCATGAGCATGTTGCGCGGCCGGATTGGCGGTACGGGCGATGCGTTTAATCTGGGTGAAGCCACCGTGACACGTTGTGCGCTGCGTGTGGGTCGCTCCCCTCTGGGGGTGGGCTACACGCTGGGGCGCGAGCGGCGCAAGGCCGAGCTGATTGCGCTGTTTGATTCGCTGCTGCAGGATCTTGGGCGCACTGCTTTCATACAGCGCGAAGTGGTCGATGTCATGGCGCAAAGGCAGTCGGCGCAAGCACAGGCCGCCCGCCAGGCTGCAGAGTCCTCCAAGGTTGAGTTTTTTACCTTTGTGCGAGGTGCCGCTTGAACACCAGTACCCCTCTGAATGCTGGCTTTACAGACCCTGTGCACGACGCGCAAGGCGTCTTTCGGCGCGTGCTGGACGCATTGTCAAGGCCAGGTCGCATCTTCAATCTGGGTGCCCATGCAGGCGCTGGCAGCGTGGGCCCGGCCATGGCGCAGGTGTTGCTCGCCTTGACCGACGACGACACCCCGGTATGGTGGCAACAGACAGACACGGCGACCGCCCAATGGCTGCGTTTTCATACCGGTGCTCCCATTGCCGAAAACCCAGCCGCAGCAGCGTTTGCGGTGTCATGCGGCACTGCCGACTTGCCAGCGCTTGACAAGTTTGCTGCCGGAACCGCGGCGGCACCGGAGCATTCAACGACCTGGTTGATTGAAGTGCCTTCCCTGGAGACCGGCCCTGGTGTGGCGTGGCGCGGGCCTGGCATTGCCGATGTGCAGATGGTTCGGATTGCGGGCTTGCCTGACGGATTCTGGCTGCAGTGGCAAGCCAACCACGCGGTATTTCCCCAAGGGGTGGACATTGTTTTTACCTGTGCTGATGCGGTGCTCGGTTTACCGCGCACCACACGTGTCAGAAGACTTGAAGGCGTTTAAGGAACCCCACCAATGTATGTTGCAGTCAAAGGCGGCACAGCCGCGATAGAAAACTCCTGGCAGCTGCTGGCCAGGCAGCGGCGCGGCGATCCCGCGTTGCCCGAGCTGACGGTAGACCAGATCCGCGAGCAGATGTCGCTGGCCGTCGACAGGGTGATGTCAGAAGGCTCCCTGTATGACGCAGAGCTCGCGGCACTGGCCATCAAGCAGTCAAGTGGGGATCTTGTTGAGGCGATTTTTTTGCTGCGCGCCTACCGCACCACCTTGCCCCGCTTTGGTTATAGCCTGCCCATCGACACTGCAAAGATGCAGGTCATGCGGCGTATTTCGGCGACCTTCAAGGATGTCCCGGGAGGCCAGATTCTGGGCGCGACTTATGACTACACCCAGCGACTGCTGGACTTTGCACTGTTGGCCGACGGCGGCGCTACCGACCAGCCTGAAACTTCCCCAACAGGTGCCGCAACTGTGGGCCGCGAGCTGCCGCGCATCAACGAACTGATGGCCAAAGAAGGCCTGATGGAGACGCCTGGCCCGGCTGCTGCGACTGAACCGGGCGACCTGACCCGACAGCCGCTGATGTTTCCTGCAGATCGCCGCACGAGGCTGCACGCGTTGGCCCGTGGCGATGAAGGCTGGCTGCTGGCGCTGGGCTATTCAAGCCAGCGCGGCTATGCCAATGCCCACCCGTTTGCCGGCGAAATTCGGCGCGGCAAGGTCTCGGTTGAGATCGTGCCGGACGAACTTGGCTTTGCCGTCGATATCGGTGACATTGACATCACCGAGTGTCAGATGGTCAACCAGTTTGCCGGCAACCTGGAAGTGCCTCCCCAGTTCACCCAGGGTTACGGCTTGGCCTTTGGGGGTGCCGAGCGCAAGAGCATGGCCATGGCCTTGGTGGACCGCTCCTTGCGCGCACGCGAACTGGGCGAAGACGTGGTGGCACCTGGTCAGGACGAAGAATTTGTCTTGTCACATGCCGACAGCCTGGAGGCTTCAGGCTTTGTGCAGCACCTCAAGCTGCCTCACTATGTTGACTTTCAATCAGAACTCGAACTGGTGCGTAAGCTGCGCGCAAGCCATGCGCAGCAGCGTGACCACCAAAAAACCGAGAACAACAACAGTGTGGGTGAGCAGGTAGCTGACCCGACAAGCAGGAAGGCAGCCTGACCATGGATGACAACTACAACTTTGGTTTTTTGGATGAGCGCACCAAAAAATCCATCCGGCGGGCTATTCTGAAAGCCGTTGCGATTCCCGGTTACCAGGTACCGTTTGGCTCGCGCGAGATGCCTTTTGCCTATGGTTGGGGAACCGGCGGCGTGCAGGTCACGGCCAGCATTGTGGGCCGCACGGACGTGCTGAAAGTGATTGACCAGGGCGCAGACGACACCACCAACGCCGTCAATATTCGCCGGTTCTTCGCACGCACAACAGGCGTGCAGACGACTGAAAAAACGGCGGACGCCACCATCATCCAGACGCGTCACCGCATCCCGGAGCGCCCCCTGACCGAGGCGCAAATCATTGTCTATCAGGTGCCCATGCCTGAGCCGCTGTTCCGGCTGGAGCCGCGCCGGCGAGAGACCATCACCATGCATGCGCTGGCCGAATATGGGCTGATGAATGTCAAGCTGTATGAAGACATTGCGCAACTCGGTGCCATTTCAAAAACCTATGACTACCCGGTGCTGGTCAATGAGCGTTACCTGACCTCGCCCTCGCCAATACCAAAGTTTGACAACCCGAAGATGCACATGAACCCGGCGCTACAGCTGTTTGGTGCTGGGCGTGAAAAGCGCATTTACGCCATACCGCCCTTCACGCCGGTGCGCAGTCTGGACTTCGAAGACCATCCGTTTGAAGTGCAGCGATGGGAGCACGCATGCGCGCTGTGTGGCGCCACACAAAGCTTTCTCGATGAAATGATTGTTGACGACGAAGGTAGCCGCCTGTTTGTGTGTTCAGACAGTGACTTTTGTGGCGAACGGCGAGCTGCAGGCCACACAGGTGCGCAGCAGACCGTCCACCTGCGGGATGCGTTGCTGCCTGCCGCTGAGCAGACAGGAGCAGAGCAATGAACGGCGATCTCCTTTTGTCAGTCCGCGCAGCGGGCAAGCATTTCATGCAGGGCAACCGCTTGAATTGGGCTTGCCGGGACGTGTCGTTTGACCTTTATCCGGGAGAAGTACTTGCGGTGGTGGGTGAGTCCGGTTCTGGCAAGTCCACCTTGCTCAAGTTGCTGGCTGCCCGCCTGGCCTGCGATGAGGGCTCGGTGCACTACAACGTTCGCAGCGAGGTGGGGGCCGAATCAGCCGCAGCACCGACCGACTCCCACGGCGCGGGCCTGGCCGACCTGGCCGGCTTGTCTGAGGCACGCTTACGCTGGCTGGCCCGCACCGACTGGGGGTTTGTCGAGCAGCACGCGCGCGATGGTTTGCGTATGAATGTGTCGGGTGGTGCCAACGTGGGCGAGCGAATGATGGCCTTGGGTTCGCGGCACTACGCCAATTTGCGTGCCCAGGCGCTGGACTGGATGCAGCGCGTCGAGCTCGACACCGGCCGGATTGATGATCTGCCTGCGACCTACTCTGGCGGCATGCAGCAGCGTCTGCAGATTGCGCGCAACCTGGTCACGCATCCGCGGCTGGTATTGATGGACGAGCCGACCACCGGGCTGGATGTGTCGGTTCAGGCGAGGCTGCTTGACCTGCTGCGCGAGCTGGTGGACCAGCTCAAGCTGGCCGCAGTCGTTGTGACCCATGATCTGGCGGTTGCAAGGCTGCTGGCGCATCGCATGCTGGTGATGAAAGACGGCTTGGTGGTCGAACAAGGGCTGACTGACCGCGTGCTGGACGACCCGCAACATGCCTATACCCAACTTCTGGTTTCCTCTGTCCTGACACCTTGACCCAAAGCCATCCTTTCATGACCTTATTGCTCGAAACCGCACAACTTTCAAAAACCTTCACCTTGCATGGCCGGGGCGGCCTGCAATTGCCCGTGTTTGCAGGCATCAACCTGCAAGTCAAAGCGGGCGAGTGTCTGGCTCTGACCGGACATTCTGGAAGCGGAAAAAGCTCGCTGCTGCGTTGCCTCTACGGCAATTACAGCGCCACCCTCGGCGAGGTGCGCGTGCGACATCAGGATCGCTGGGTGAACCTATCGACTGCCGAGCCGCGCGAAGTGGTGGAGGTCAGGCGACAGACGATGGGCTATGTCTCGCAGTTCTTGCGCGTGATACCGCGCGTGTCTACGCTGGACATTGTGGCCGAGCCCTTGCGGCGGCTCGGCGTGACTGAGCAAGATGCGCGCAGGCAAGCTCAAACCTTGCTCGAGCGACTGCACTTGCATGAGCGTTTGTGGTCCTTGCCGCCAGCGACTTTTTCGGGCGGTGAGCAGCAGCGCGTGAACATTGCGCACGGTCTGATTGCAGGCCAGCCGGTGCTGTTGCTGGACGAGCCAACAGCTTCACTCGACGCAGACAACCGCCGGGTGGTGGTGGAGCTGATTCATGCAGCCCGCGAACGCGGCGCTGCCATCGTCGGCATCTTTCATGACGACGAAGTCCGCAGCGCAGTTGCCAGCCGTACGTTCGATGTTGAACACCATCACCCCATCCTTTAAGCCGTATTCAAGCGAGAAACCTCATGAAGCAACGCATCATCAAAAACGCAAAAATTGTCACCCCGACTGAAGAGTTCACCGGCTGTATGGTGGTTGAAGGCGGAATCATTCGCTCGATTGAACGGGGCTCCACGTCGGCAAGCAGTGCAGAGGACTGGAACGGTGACTGGCTGTTGCCGGGCCTGGTCGAACTGCACACTGACAATCTCGAAAAACACCTGGTACCGCGTCCTGGCGTGATCTGGAACGCACACTCAGCCACAGTCACGCATGACGCGGTTTGCGCGGCAGCAGGCATCGTCACGGTGCTCGACTCCATCGT